>DASXRT010000020.1:0-20734 GCA_036506455.1 Thermoanaerobaculia bacterium | reverse complement strand
TGCGCGACATCAGCTCTCAGCTCTCAGCTCTAAGCTCTCAGCGCGGCCAGGACGAAGATGTCGATGTTTTTCGAGTGCGAAGTTCGCTGTGATTCCCGCGAGAAGCCGCGGCGACTTTCCGCTGCCGAGCCACTTCACGCGTGCTTTCTCACCACGCACCACGGCTTCCGACGCGGTTCCGGTAAACGGATACGGTGTCGACACGAGCATCGCCGCGCCGTGCGCCTCGGCCGCTCGTGCGAGCCGGACCCACGCTGCATCCGGTGCGCGACGTCCGCGGACGGGATGCACTCCCGCATCGAGAACGACGAGCTGGAATCCGGTGGCGGTGATCATCTCCGCTGCCATGACCGCCTGTTTCATCGTCTTCGGCCGAACCCACAACAGACGTCGCAGGTCGACGCCGGCAGCGTCTGCGATCTGCGGATCGAAGTGATCGCTGACGTCAATCAACGCTGCCGCTTCTCCGATCGACGTCGCCGCGGCGATCGTCGACATCACGATCGAGAATCGTCCGGCCGCACGCCGCGACACGAGCTCGACGACTTTGCCGCGCCGCAAACCACCGCCGAGGAGCGCGTCGAGAGCGTCGATCGCGGTCGGAAGGCAGTCTTCGCGGCGCGTTTTCTCGAGCGCGTGGATCAGCTCGGTCGCGCTGCTGACTTTTCGCGCGATCGCCGGATCGAGCGCGGCCCGAAGGCTGCGCACCGCTTCGCGCTGCTCAATTTCTACAGGCGGTAGTGGTGGTACGAGGGTGGGTTTCGGTCGACTCGGCTTGAGATCGAGGAGCTGGAACTGCGAGAGGAAAGGGTCAGCGTGTGCAGCCATCTGGGAAGCCTGCACGCCTAACAATAGGCGGTAATCAGGCGTAAGGCAACAAGTTTAGCTCTTAGCTGTTAGCTCTTAGCTCTTAGGAGAACGAGGCACGAAGATAAGCTCTCCTAAAAGCTAACAGCGAAGAGCTGAAGAGCGAAACGCATCCCCGTCGCTCGTTCTCCTAACAGCTAAGAGCTAACAGCTAAGAGCTAAAGATCCCGTATAATCCGCCGCGACTCAGGTCACGTTTCCATGGACGGAAAGTACGATTCGACCGAGGTCGAGATCTTTGGTCAGACGTATAACGTTCGTGGGGAAGGAGACCCGAACTATTTAACGGAGCTTGCGCGGTTTGTCGACGCCAGGATGAGAGAGGTCGCGGCGGAAGTCACCACGGTCGATCCGATGAAAATCGCCATTCTGGCCGCTCTCAATATCGCCGACGAGTTTTCACGGTTCCGGAAGCAGCGCGACAGCGCGGCGACATGGATCGAGAAGACGGAGGAAATATCGGAGAGGCTCAACAAGGTAATCAGTTGAGCCTACAGACGTAGGACAGATTTTTCGGAGAATCCCTGCAGAGTGCGTGATGAACGATCTAACGCTTGAACCGTAATTCTTGCTTCGGGTGTCCGCGTCTGCGGGCCGCGTGCACGCCTTCGCCCTCGCGGGTATAGAAGGTAGCCAAAACGGCCCCAGTAGGACGCCCACCTGTTTTTTTACAGGTTCGAGTGAGAATCCTCCACACGGCTCAGGCGGGGATCTCCGAGTTTCTCTCCACTGCGCGAGCCTCCCTCGAGGGAGGTGCAGTTTGGTAGCAGTCATCGTTGGAATTGCGACCGGCGTCGTAGGCGCCGTCGTTCTCGCCCTGCTCTGGGCGATGGTGTCTCGCAAGCGTGCCGAAGCGCACGTCGCGGAAGCGCGCCGGGAAGCGGATCGAATCGTCGAGGACGCAAGAAAGTCCGCCGGCGCCCGCGTCAAAGAAGCCGACCTCGAAGCGAAAGAAAAACTGCTGCAGATGCGGTCGGAGTTCGACAAGCAGGCGCAGCAGCGTCGCGACGAGATGAAGAACTCGGAGCGGCGCCTTCAACAGAAGGAAGAGAACCTCGACAAGAAGACGCAGCAGATCGACTCGCGCATGGCCGAAGTCGAGAAGCGCGACCGCGGGATCGGCGACCGCGAGAAAAAACTCGAGTCGCGCGAAACCGAGCTCGATCAACTCATCGAGGACCAGCGCCGCAAGCTCGAGCAGGTCGCCGGCCTCACCGCCGATCAGGCGCGCCAGGAACTGATCCGCGGCATCGAGAACGAAGCGAAGCTCGAAGCGGCGAACATCATCAAGCGAATCGAAAGCGAAGCGACCGAGCTCGGGACACAACGCGCCCGCAAGATCCTCGGCATGGCCATTCAGCGCATGGCCTCCGATTACGTCGCCGAGAACACGGTGTCGGTCGTCGACCTCCCATCGGAGGACATGAAGGGACGGATCATCGGCCGCGAAGGTCGCAACATTCGCGCGCTGGAGCTGGCCACCGGTGTCGATCTGATCGTCGACGACACGCCGGAGGCGGTCATCCTCTCCGGTTTCGACCCGATCCGCCGCGAGATCGCGCGCATCTCACTGGAGCGCCTGATGCAGGACGGGCGCATTCATCCGGCACGCATCGAAGAGCTGGTCGAGAAAGTCCGCCAGGAGCTCGATCAGAAGCTCTTCGAGGAAGGCGAAGCCGCGGCGTTCTCAATCGGCATCACCGACATTCATCCCGAAGTGCTCAAACTCCTCGGGCGTTTGCGTTACCGGACGTCGTATGGTCAGAACGTGCTCGTTCATTCACTCGAGGTGGCGCAGCTCGCTGCGCTGATGGCGGTGGAGCTGGGTGTGAACGACACGATCGCGAAGCGTGGCGGTTTGCTGCACGACATCGGTAAGGCCATCGATCGCGAGATGGAGGGCACGCACCTCGAGCTGGGACGTCAGGTGCTCGACAAGTATGGAGAAAAGCGCGAAATCATTCACGCGATGGAGTGCCATCACGGCGATTACGATCCCACGACAGTCGAAGCCGTGCTGGTGAACGCCGCGGACGCGTTGTCCGCAGCGCGGCCGGGGGCGCGTCGCGAGATCCTCGAGAACTACGTGCATCGTCTCGAACGGCTCGAGTCGATCGCTAACAGCATGGACGGCGTCTCCAAGAGTTTCGCCATTCAGGCCGGCCGTGAGCTCCGCATCATCGTGAACGCCGAAAAGATCTCCGACGAGCAGTCGATCTGGTTGTCAAAGGATGTGGCGAGGAAGATCGAGTCGGAGTTGCAGTATCCGGGACAGATTAAGGTTACCGTCATTCGCGAAATGCGGACCGTGGAGTACGCGAAATAGCTCTTAGCTCTCAGCTCTTAGCTCTTAGGAGCTACGGGCTGAGAGCGCCGGTCTCCTAAGAGCTAACAGCTAAGAGCTAACAGCTTGATCAAGATCCTCTACATCGGTGATGTCGTCGGACAGCCGGGACGCCGCGCGCTTCATCAGAAGCTCGAGCACGTCGTCGACCGGGACAAGATCGATTTTACGATCGTCAACGTCGAAAACGCCGCCGGCGGGTTCGGCGTTACCGAAGCGATCATGGAGGAGCTGGATCAGCTTCCGATCAATGCCTACACCTCCGGCAATCACATCTGGGACAAGAAGGAGTTCGTCGACAACTACGAGCACTATCCTCACGTGATCCGGCCGGCCAACTATCCGTCCGGAAATCCCGGCAAAGGTCGCGTCGTGCGGCAGACCGCGGGGGGCGTGAACGTCTGCGTGCTGCAGCTCATGTGCAACATCTTCATGCCGCCGTGCGACAACCCGTTTCATTGCGCCGATCGCGAGCTGAAGGAAATCGGCGACTCGGCGAAAGTCATCATCGTCGACATCCATGGCGAGGCGTCATCGGAGAAACAAGCCATGGGTCGCTACCTCGACGGTCGCGTCTCCGCCGTCCTCGGCACGCACACTCACGTGCCGACGGCGGATGAACGCCTCCTTCCCAACGGCACGGCATATCAGACCGATGTCGGAATGACCGGCGCGTATGACTCGATCATCGGCTTCCGTCCCGAGGAGGCGCTGCATCGTTTTCTGATGAACACGCCGCGCAAGCTCGAGGTGGCGAAGCGGGATATCCGGCTGTCGGGCGCGCTGGTGGAGGTCGACGAGACGACGGGTAAGGCATCTCGCATCGTGCGGATCCGTGAGGATCTTGGAGAGTAGCGTAGCGGCGGGCCGCTGCACGCGCATGCAACTCTCGGTCATCACTCTCGGCCACGTGCACGCCGAGGACATCACGCCTCTCACGCCGCACTTCACGCGGATCGAGCAACTCGTTCTCGACATCAAGCCGCGTGATCCGCTGTCAAAACATCGGGCCGAGCTCAATCGCGCGATCGATGCGGCTTCGAACGACTGGATCCTGGTCCTCCGCGAGCGCGAGACAGTCGACGACGCGCTCGCCGGGGAGATCATCGCCGCGATCAACGCTGCGAACGCGTGGGGCTTTCGCATTCGCACGCTGCCGATCTACGCAGGCAAGCCTCTCCGGCTCCCGCTCGATGAAGGCGAGATTCGTCTCTTCCATCGCCGCCACCATCTGCGATTCGCGGAGGACCTGACGATTCAGGGAACCGTCGTGCGGATGCAGAACGCATTTCGTGCGATCACGTTCGAGTCGGCCGCGGCGCATCGTGATTATCTCGCGCGCACCGCGATCCCGCATTCCTCGGTCAGACGCGCGTTGCTCTTCTTACGCGATGCGATCGCCACGCGGACGCTCGACGCGAACACGCTCCGTTACATCTGGACGGAAGCGGGCTTCGATAGGGGATGAAGCCCGCGGATCGTCCCGGTGGTCCGGAACTGTCGCGGCGACATCCCATAGCGCTGGCGGAACTGCTGGCGGAAGTAGTTCTCCGAATCGAAGCCGCAACGGCGCGCAACCTGCGACACGCGTAGATTTCCGGCCTTGAGCAGGCGAGCAGCCTTCTCCAGCCGCTTCTCTTTGAGGAAGTGGCTGAGGAGCCGTCCGGTCACGCGGTGAAAGCGTCCGGATATGTACTGTCGCGTGTAGCCGAGCTCGCGAGTGACGGCCTCCACTGTGACTTCTTCGTCGGCCTTCAGGCGACGTCGAACGGTTTTGATGAGTGCTCGAAGAAGGCCGTCCATGTTGGGTTCTCCTCGTCTAGTGCGACTGTTGAACGAGTGTTCGACCCGGCTGTACTTTTCGCGAGGCCGGGTCGCTTTCGAACACGAATTTTTGGAGCACGTCCATCATAGCGCAAACGAGGGACGGGTGAGACGCGCCGAACGTAAATTTTCTAAGCGATGTGTAACCGATAGAAGTCACAGTGTTTCCTGACCGGGCACAGCTCGCAGCTCGGCGAAGAGCGTTTGCACAACTGCTGGCCATGGTGTCGCAGGATGGCCTGCGCGCGCTGGGCCTGGGCCGGTGTGGCGAACTCGTCTTTCGTGGCGTCGACTGCCGAGCGATAGCTCTTCGCGTAGCTCTTATCGTCGATGCCATAGCCGAGGCGGATCAGGACGCGAAGCGCGTTGGAATCGGGAGCGAGGATGGTGTGCGCGCCGCTGAAGAGCAGAATCTTGTCGGCGAGCGGTTCGCCGACGCCCGGGAACTGCTTCAGCAACCTTTTCGCTTTCTGGAGATCCTTCTCGATCGCGCGATCGATCTCATCGAGTCCGATCTTCGCCGCCACGCGCGCAGCGGCAATGACTTTCCTGGCCCGATGCGCAGCGAGGATGCCGCCTTCCGCGATGACGGCTTCGATCTCTTGCGGTTCATGCTCGAGGATCTGTCCCGGATCGTTTCCGATTTCATCGCGCAGCTTTCGAAACACCTGCAGGCGGCGCGCGTCATCGACGAGATAGGACGCATTCTCGTGCAGGATGATGTCGAAGGGTCTCATGACCGGCCGTTCCATGCGGCCGTACATGGCCTCGAGCTGGTCGACGATCGCGCCGAGTTTCATCGTTTGCTCCGATGCATTGCTGACCGAAGTGGTACCATTTCGGACGATGCGTGTCACGGGCGTGATCCTGGCGCTGCTTCTCGCTGCGTCGAGCCTTGATGCGCAAGTCCAACTCCTGATCAAACGCGACGGCAGCAAAGTGATCTACAACGTGCCGTCGGGCCGCCCGCAGCGCGCGTTCACGGACTTCCAGTGGCTGGCGCGCCAGCACGATCGCCCCTCACGCTACGACATTCTGATCGAGCGTTACGCGAAGAAGTTCCGCGTCGACCCGACGCTGGTGCGCGCGGTGATCCAGGTCGAGTCGGACTTCGATCCGATGTGCGTGTCGCGCAAGGGCGCGCGCGGTCTGATGCAGCTCATGCCGGAGACGGCACGCCACTACGGCGTCACGAAGGTTCACGATCCCGATCAGAACATCCGCGCGGGCATTCAACATCTCCGCGACATGCTGGAGATGTTCTCCGACCTTCCGCGCGCTCTTGCCGCGTACAACGCCGGTCCCAATGCGGTCGTACGTTACGGCGGGATTCCGCCGTACGAAGAAACGACGGCGTATGTGAAGCGCGCACTCACGGTTTACTACGGTCATCCTTACGGGCAGCCGGTCATCTTCGCCGCCGGCAGAGGGAAGCCGGCGCTGCGCGGTGGCTTCAGCAGTCGCGTCACCCAGCCGATCGCGGCGATGCTCCCGGGCATGCGCTACCTCGGATCGCAGTAACGTCCTCCTGAGCCGCCCTTTCGATCCGCGAAGGGCCGAGCTCCGACGGCGAAGGACGCTACAATCGCGGTCACATGGTCGATCGCGATGCGGTGCCGCTGCAGGCGCCATTCGATCAGGGCGTCTTTCTTCTTCACTACAACCGCGGCCGCGAAGCGTTTCAGGAAGGTCGATTCGCGGAAGCGCGTCGCGAGTTGCAGAACGCGCAGAAGCTCCGTCCCGATGATTCCGACGTCCTTAATCTCCTCGGTCTCGTCTACTTCAAGACGAACGCATTTCCGGAGGCGGAGGTTATCTATCATCGGCTCGTGCGCGAGAACCCGAATATCTTCATCCTCCACTCGAATCTCGGACTCATTCTCTTCAAGCAGGGGAAGCTCGATGAGGCCGAGGGGTTTCTGATGCGGGCGGTCGAGCTGCGACCGAACTATGCGAAGTCGCACCTGTATCTCGGGCTGCTGTACAGGCAGAAGAAAAAATACGGACTCGCGCTCGAGCATCTGAAGTTCGCGGGCGCCGACAAGCTCGTGCACGAGGTCGAGAAGGAAGTGAAGCAGATCGTGAACGCTCCCGTTCCCGCCGCGAGCGACACGAAGTTCACGACAGCGAAGATCCCCGCCGTGAAACCCGTGGCGCCGAAGCCCGACGTGCGCACGCAGCCGGCGACCAAAGCGCGCGCGCCGGATCTCGAGAAAACTCTCGTGCCCGGCCGCGCGCGGACGCCATCGCCGGCGCGGATCACGATTCCGGTGACGGAACCCGTAGTCGCTGACGCGGGGCATACCGCCGCGCGAAAGCTGCAGGAAGCGGTCGACGAAGCGCAACCCGTCGAAGAGAAGCGGATCACTCTCGAGCGAAAGCTGGAGAGCGGAGCGAAGACGTTCCTGCTGCACGAGAACGGTTTCCTCGAGATCAACTTCGCGCGCAGCGTGCACGTGAAGCGCGGCACTGTCTCCAGCTACTCCGGCAACCTCAAGTTCATCGCCGAGTCGGGACTTCTCGGCACGACCGCACAGACGCTGGTGAAAGCGACGGGGCACGGGAAGCTTTTCGTGTATGAGAAGGGGCGCAAGACATTTCTTCTCGAGCTGAGCGAGGAGTTCATCTACGTGGAAGGAAGCAATCTTCTGGCGCTCGAAGAGACGCTGACCTATCGGGTCGAGCCGATCTACGATCCGTCGTATCAACGAAAGATCGACACGGTGAAGATCTTCGGAAAGGGATCGCTGGCGATTTCGACGTCGATCGAGCCGCTGACTCTGCGCGTGACCCGCGAGTACCCACTGTCGATTTCGTCGAACGCGCTCGTGGCGTGGACGGGAAATCTGATTCCGACGGTCGTCGACGACAGCTCGCTGCAGGATGTCATGATCTCGAGCGGCGATCAGAGTGGCTTCAAGATCCGCTTCGAAGGCGACGGCGTGGTTGTGTCAGAACAGTAAACACCGTTCCCTACCAAATCCCTACCGTACGCTCACGACATCCCCGCGGTCGGATCGCATCGTGAGCATGTGCTTCTCTTTTATATCGCGTTGCATGTCCAGATCGAACGCGCCCGCGTTGTGGCGGTGGACACAGTATCCGCACTGCGCAATCGATGCGGTATCGATCGTCCGATCCGCGCCTGCACGCAATTCAGCGCGTACTCGCTGGATGCCTCTTGCAACAGCTCTGATGACGGATGGTCGATCCGCGCCAGCGCGTGGATCGCGCCGCAGATGATCGTCCTCGCACCGGAAGCGATGACACACGAGTACCTGCACATCAGCGATGTGCGGCAATCGGCAAACGACTACCTGCGCGTCGTGTCCGCACAGCGATATGGAACGGCCAATCAGTGCGAGGACGCCGCGGCCCGCGAGATAGCCGCGTTCGGAGAGCGGATCAAGATCTCTGTTCAGGAATCAAACGCGCGGCGACATCCGACCAAGTACCACCACTAGTGCGCACGCGGCCAACGTCGCCAGGCTCAAAGCCGCCCCCCAGATGACGAGCGGATTCCGGTAGTGCCATTCGACGCGGTGTCTGCCCGCCGGTACGATCAATCCCTGATACGCGATATTCACCGGCAGCAGCGGCACAGCACGATCATCGAGGGTCGCGCGCCAGTACTTGTGACGCGTAACCGTCGCGACGAGGAGCGCCTTCGCCTGACACTCGACATCGACGATTGCGCCGTTTGCGGTTTCCAGAACACGCATCACGTTGCCACGCGCAATCGGGAGGGGAGGGAAGGCCACGAACGCCGTCCGACGGCGCATCCCGTTGCGCCGCATGAAGGCGATGACGTCATCGGCGCTTCGTGCCTCGATGATCTGCTCGGGGAAATAATACTCTCCAGGGTTTGCCACGCGCATGATTCTGATCGGACGAGAATGTTCAGCGTCGCGCGCATCGGCGATCACATCGGCGACCGCCCGGTAATCGATGATGTATCCAACATTCGAGATCGCACCGAACGACTCGGCCCAGTTCGCAAACCCGCCGTTGCCGAGTTTCATCATCGCATCCAGCAAGTCGTGCGTAGGCAGGAGAGCGGTCTCGTCGTAGTCAAGCTCGAGCGCGGTACGAAAACCCCATGTCGCCGGCGTTAAAGGCTTCAGGCCGTTGCGCTGGAGCCACGGCCCGAGGAGTCTGCCCAGTTGTTTGTAGTTTTCCGTTTCCGGGTTCCATTCACCGCGATGCAGAAGCGCGTACGTGCTCCGCTTCTCATCGAAAGCGCCGATCGCCTCGGGCGGTGAAAAGTACGTTGCAGGCATGCGCGTCACGATCTCGTTTCCGACGAGACCAAGATCGAAGAGAACGAGCGTCAACGCGAGGAGCAGCCACGGTCGCTGATTGAGACGCGCCCGCATGAGGATCAGCGCCAATGCCGCTGAAGCGATGAGAAATCCTGTCAACCACTCCGCGCCTGCGACCGCCGGAATCAGACTGATGGCCACGATGATCACGCCTGCCACGATGACGGCACGCCTCGCTTTGGCGTCGCCGCTCAGAAGGCGATCGGCGATGGAAGCGGCGAACAACGTGATGGCCACGATGCCAAGCGCGGCGAACTTCTCCGGATATCGGATCCCGCGCGCCACCCCTGCGGAGTAGAGAGCATGGAGCAGCGGCGTGCGATCGCCGATGGCCACCACGTACGAAGCGATGGCCAGGCCAGCGACGGCCCCGGCTCCTCGCGCCAGCAACAGGAAGCCTGCCAGAGCGAGAATCGCCACGCCGACCCCGTTGTAGAGGCACAACAGGTATGGCGCGCCGCGATCGAATGAAGATGCTACCCACGATCGGAAAAGCTGCGGGATCGCCAGCTCGAGCGGACGTGCCGGAGGCATCGCGTAACTCCGGACCGTTCGATACGACAGACCGCGCGACCGCACGGAGTCGCGGGCGTGATCGATCGCCGGGATCAACTGCACCGCAGCGATCAGGAACGACATCACACCCACCACGATCAGGATCGCGATCGCTTGCGCGAGACGAAGGCCGCCGCTGCGTTTCAGGAGAAGTACGCCGGTGGCGATGAGCACCCACATCTGCAGAATCGCCATCGGCTCCGCGATGATCAGTTGCATACCGGCCAGTACCGCGGCCACGACGAACCGCGTACCGGTCGGCTTGCGCAGCACGCGCACAAAGCTCCAGCCGGCGATCGGCGCCAGCGCCCACACGAAGAACGTCGGCAGCATCGGCATCGAGCCGAGGAGAAAGCCGCCCATGCCGAAGGAGAGAGCGCCGAAGAGCGATGCCGGTCGTCCTAGTGGGAGCTCGCGCAAAAGCAGGTACATCCCGATCAGCGCCGCATAAACGTGAACAACGATGTGCAGCGCGAAGCCGAACGGATATCTGCCGAAGAGGATCAACCATTGCGGCGGGTAAAACAGCTCGTACGCGGGGTTTGCCGCCAGCGGTTGACCTCCCGAGTAGTGACGGTTCCAGAAAGGGAACTCGCCGCTGAGCATTGCTTCCCGCACGATCGACTTCATCGGAAAGTGATAGTTGAAAAGATCACGGCGGAAAAAATTGTTGCCGACAAACAAAACGTCTGAAAAGAACACGGTGGCGACCGCCACGAGCAGCGCGATGCACCAGAAGTCGCGCTGTCGCTCGCTCGCGGCGGCAGCCATCCGCGTCAAATCCCAGCGATCTTGAAGGCGATCGGGATGATCACGAAGAGCTGCACGGCGTCGAAAACACCATGCGCGACCACGCCCGGCAACACGTTCTTCGTCCGATAGAACGTGAACCCGATGACCAGCGAGATCACGGTCACGCCGATCAGCAGCAACGGTTGCCCGAGGGTGAAGTGTGCGAGCGCAAAGAGGGTGGTCGAAACGATCAGGCCGATGCGCTTCTGCATCCACGCGCGGAAGAATGCCTCTTCCACCGTCATCGCCGACAGCACGAGCAGCGCTTTCTTCCATGCCGGAAGTGCGGCCATGAATCCGATGACCGGCGACGGTTTCGGCTCTTCGATCAATCCTGCGGCATTGAGAATCGCGGCGATGCCGACCGCGACGAGAAGCGTGAAGATCCACCCGGCTACGCCGACCGCGAGGCCGATCAGAACCGCTTCACCTGAACGACCATGCTGAATGTTGAAGAACTCGCGCAGCGGCGGGCGGCCCGTGGCCAGCCACCACCCCACGAGGAACATCACCAGGATGAGATGCAGCGAGAAGAGCGCATAGAACGGGGTGCGTGCCAGATCGCTGGCCCGCGCCGGATTCTTCGCCGCGTTCGCGACCAGGACTCCGAGGAGAAGGAGGAAGAGGCCGAGCCAGCCGTAGGCGAAGTATTTCTTTCCGATCGAGGTGAATCGATCGCAACTGAGAAGGTTGTAGCGCTCATTGAGGTAGATGATCGTCATCCAGACGATTGTCATGAAGATCGCTGCGAGTGCGTAAGCGATCATGCCGGCGCGACCTCGACCATGTTGTCGTAGAACGTCGCTCCGTTCCCCACGTCCGTGATCGCCTCGGATGTCGTGTGATTGGCGTTGGCTCGATCGCTGGTCAGCTTTGGCCACCAGATCGACGGCGCGGCCACCACTCCCGGCCGCACGCGATCGGTTACGACCGCTTCGGCCGTGAACTTGCCGCGATCGTTGTAGATCGCGACGCGATCGCCGGTGGAGATGTCGCGCGCGGCGGCGTCGTCGGCGTGAATCTCCAGCGTCGGTTTTCCGGCGGAGCGGCGGAGCGAGGCGACGTTGACGAACGTCGAGTTCAGAAATGCATGCGCCGGCGGTGAGATCAGCGCGAGCGGATATCGCTCGACGAGCTCGGGGTCGCGCTCTTCCGACTCATACGGCGGAACGTAGGATGGAATTGCATCGACACCCGCGGCCGCAAATCCTTTCGACTCGATCTCGATCTTCCCGCTGGGAGTGCGCAGGCGAGCGCCCGCTTTAAACGGCAGATGCGGCGTCGGCACATCAATGCGAATCCAGCCGCGCTCCTGGAGGATGCTCAAGAGCCCTCTCCCGGGGAGAAGGGCAGCAATCATCATTTCCTCGTCCGACTCTTTCAGCTCGGGATAATCCAATCGCATCTTCGCCGCGATCCGCCGGAAGATCTCGGAGTTCGGCAGTGCCTCGCCGAGGGGCTCGATCGCGCGACGGTTGTACATCAGATAGAGATGGCCGTAGGCCTTGTGCAGATCGTCGTGCTCGAGCTGCGTCGTCGCCGGCAGTAGAACGTCTGCGTAATCGGCGGTATCGGTCTGGAAATGTTCGAGGACGACGGTGAAGAGATCGTCGCGCTTCAAACCGCGCAGGACTTTCTCGCGCTGCGGCGCGACCGCGGCCGGATTGGAGTTGTAGACGATCATGGCCTTCACCGGTGGATCGTCGATGTCGACGAGCGCTTCGCCGAGGCGGGACATGTTGATGGTGCGGGTGCCGGGACGAACGAGGTCGGGACGCTCGAGCGCGTGCGTGTCGAGCGAGAACGTGCCGGAGGTCGAGAGCTGGCACCCGCCGCCGATGTCGTTCCACGCGCCGGTGATCGCCGGCAGGAGCGAGATCGCACGGACGGCAGAGCCGCCGCCGGCGTGACGCTGCAGGCCGTAGTTCAGACGAATGAACGTCGGGCGCGTCATGCCGTAGGCGGTAGCGAGACGCTCGATCGTCTCGACAGGAAGGCGGCAGATCTCCGCGACGCGCGACGGTGCATAGTCGGCAAGCACGCGATCGCGCAGCTTCTCCCATCCGATCGTCATCAGGTCGAGATATCGACGATCTTCCATCCCCTCGCGAAAGAGGACATGCATCATCGCCAGCGCGAGCGCAGCGTCGGTGCCGGGACGAATGGCGATGTGCTCGTCCGACACCGCCGCCGTTCGCGTGCGGAGCGGATCGATACAGATGACGCGCGCGCCCTTCGCCTTCGCCTTGCGCACGAAGGGCCAGAGGTGCGGATTCGACGTCAGCGTGTTCGTTCCCCAGAGAAGGATCAGCTTCGCTTCGCCGACGCTCTCGGTGTCCGTTCCCATGCGCGTGCCGTACGTGAGATTGAGCGCTTCGCCGCCGGCCGCCGCACAGATCGTGCGCGCGAGCAGCGACGCGCCGATGCGGTGAAAGAAGCGATGGTCCATCGACGAGCCCTGAATGAGGCCCATCGTTCCTGCGTAGGAGTAGGGGAGGATCGCCTGCGGTCCATCCGGCGAGTCGACGATCGACTGCAGCCGCGTCGCGATCAGGTTCAGCGCTTCATCCCATGTCGCGCGCCGGAACTTTCCGTCGCCCTTCGCGCCGATGCGGATCTGCGGGTAGAGCAGACGTTCCGGGTGGTACGTTCGCTCGAGGTACTTCGAGACTTTCGTGCAGAGAAACCCCTGCGTCACCGGATGCGCGCGGTTGCCATCCACGCGCGTGGCCCGGCCGTTCTCGACCGTGACGAGCATCGAGCAGGTGTCGGGGCAATCGTGCGGACACACCGCGTGAACAACGCTCACGACGAGAGTCTCTTCACCAGCATGTAAAGAAACTGTACGGCATCGTAGAACTGCTTCACGCCGACGCGCTCATCCTTGCCGTGCGCGCGGCTCTCGTTGATGTCACCGAAGATCCCGGAAATCCCGTACGTCGGGATGCCGGCGTTGCGGAGGTAGAGGCTGTCGCTCGCGCCCGAAGCCATCATCGGCAGGACGGGCACGTCCGGCCAGAATTCGCTCGTCACCTGCTCGACCGGATTCATGATTTCGGCTGAGAGCGGCGACGGCACGCTCGGCTTGGCCTTGTCGATCCACGTGACCTCGATCGCCGGATCGTTGAGCACGCGCACGATCGTACTGCGCACTTCCTCCGGATCTTCACCGGGAAGTACGCGACAGTTCACCGTCGCTTTCGCGGTCTGCGGCAGCGCGTTGTCGGCGTGGCCGGCATCGAGACGCGTGGCCACACAGGTGGTGCGCATGCGCGCGTTGTATGCCGGCGTCTGCGCCACGCGCGCAGCGGCCGCGCGATCTTCGCGATCGGCGAGCGCGCGCATGTCGGCCGCCAGCGTTCCACCTTCGATGTCGGCGAGACGGCGGAAGTACGCGCGCGTGACTTCGTTCAGCTTCACAGGGAATTCATAGTCAGCGAGACGCGTCAGGCCGGCCGCGAGCTGATAGATCGCGTTCGGCTTCTGCGGCACGGAGCTGTGTCCGCCCTTGTTGCGGACGGTGAGCGCGAAGGTGATGTACACCTTCTCGCTCGCGCCGACGCCGTTGTAGAGGTACTTCCCATCCTTGATCGCGCCGCCACCACCTTCATTGATCGCCAGCGCGGCGTCGATGAGATCGCGATGGTTGTCGATGAGCCAGCTCAGGCCGTTGTAGTCGCCGGTCTCTTCATCGGCGGTGAGCGCCAGGATGATGTCGCGATTCGGAACGAAGTGCTCCTGTTTGAACCGAATCAATGTGGCGATCCAGATCGCGGCCATCGCCTTGTCGTCGCCCGTGCCTCGGCCGTAGAACCAGCCGTCCTGCTCGACGAGCTTGAACGGATCGGTCGACCAGTCTTCGCGCCGCGCTTCGACGACATCGAGATGCGCGAGAAGCAGGATCGGTTTCTTCGCGCCTGTACCATGCAGACGCGCCACGAGGTTCCCATGCCGCGGCTCCGGCGCGAGGATTTTGACGTCGGACTCCGGAAATCCGGCCGCGCGCAGCCGCGCCGCCATCGCTTCCGCGGCGGTGGTCATATTGCCGACGGATTCGGTCGTGTTGATCTCGATGAGCTGCCGGTAGATGTCGCGGACGAGTTGACGCGTCGGGTCGTCGAGCGGAGGAACAGCGGCGAGCAGAGAGATCGCCAGAAGGGACGGCAGGATCATGCCGCGATTATAGGGTCGACTATCATGGAACGATGCGCGCCGCGTTCGCTTTCCTCGCGCTCGTCCCTCTCGCCACGTTTGCCGCCGACGATCTTCGCCCTCTCTCCGACGAGTTCAACGATGCAGCGACGCTCAATCAGTGGAAGCGTGTCTATGCCGTCGAGGGATGGAGCGCCAACCAGCTCGAGCTGCAGGACATCAACACGACGAGGCCGGGCCGCATGGTGATGATGCCGTACACGAGCACGTGGTTCAACGACTATCGCGGCGAGCTGACGTTCAAGGAAGTGAGCGGCGACTTCGTCGTGACGACCGATGTCGAAGCATCTTCAAGAACCGGCGGCGCTCCGCGCGCGAATTTCTCCCTCGGCGGAATCATGGTGCGCGCGCCGCGCGCCATCACGCCGGCGACGTGGCGTCCGGGCGGCGAGAACTACGTCTTTCTCTCGACGGGAGCGGCCAACAGTCCGGGCACGTTTCAATTCGAGGTCAAGACGACGACCAACAGCAACTCGGTGCTCATCATCGAAAACGCACCGAGCGGGCATGCCGTCATTCAGGTCGCGCGCATCGGGCCGTACATCATCACCCTGAAAAACATCGGAGGCGTGTGGTCGGTTCACCGCCGCTACTACCGCCCCGATCTGCCGCTGATCCTGCAGGCAGGCATGACCACGTATACGGACTACGCGAACGCGTCGATGGTTTCGCCTCTCGTACACAACTCGACGACGATTCACACCGGCAATCCCGATCTCATGGCCACGTTCGACTACTTTCGTTTCGAGCGGCCGCACGTGCCGGCGGAGCTGAGCAGCGCGAATTTCACCGACAGCTCGGTATCGGATGCGCAGCTCCTGTCATTCCTCGGCACGCACGCGGGGGGTCCGTCTTCGACGCCGAAACGGCGCGCCGCGCGTCACTGACGTGAGGTGGCGTTGAGAGCTCGCGGGATTTAAGCAGGGACCTACGACCCATGACCTACGACCCGTTACTCCCGCTCTAGCACCATTGCCACCCCCATCCCGCCCGCCGCACACACGGTCACCAGCCCGTACTGTTTGCCGGTGCGCTGCAGCTCATTGCAGACCGTGGTCACGATCCGCGCGCCCGTCGCGCCGAACGGATGGCCGAGGGCGATCGAGCCGCCGGTGAGATTGATCGACTCCGGATCGATGTCGCCGACCGGCTCGCTGCGCCCGAGTTTCTCCTGCGCGATTCTTTTCGAGCCGATCCACTGAATGTTCGACAGAACCTGTGCGGCGAATGCCTCGTGCATCTCGATCACGCCGATGTCCTTCAGCGTGACTTTCGCGCGCTCGAGTGCCGTCGGCAGCGCGAACACCGGACCCTGCAGAAGTTGATCGAACGGATCAGTTGCGGCGTACGCGTAGCTCCTGATAAATCCGATCGGCTTGAAGCCCATCGACTTCGCCTTGTCTTCCGACATGAGCACGACCGCAGCCGCGCCGTCGGTCAGCGGCGATGAGTTGCCCGCTGTGAGCGTTCCATACTTTCGATCGAACACAGGGCGCAGTTTCGAGAGCGCCTCCAGCGTCGTGTCGCTGCGAATCAAATTGTCGGTCTCGACGACGTTGTCATAGCCCGGAGGGACGATGACCGTCATCACTTCATCTTTGAAGCGGCCGTCTTCGGTCGCCTGCGCGGCGCGAAGATGGCTCTGCAGCGCGAACTTGTCCTGCGCTTCGCGTGAGATGTGATTCTCCTTGGCCATCTTCTCGGCCGATTCGCCCATCGACAGGCCGGTCGTCGACTCCGCGATCGCCGGAGCATCGGGGACGAGATCCTTCGGGCGCACTTTCTTGAAGGCACCGACCTTTGCGGCCACGCTCTTCGCTTTCTGTGCGCCGGTCAGTGCCTCCGACATGTTTCGCGAAAACAGAATGGGGATGTCGGAGAGCGATTCCGATCCGCCGGCGATCACGGTATCCGCATAGCCGCGCGCGATCATGTCCGCCGCGGCAGTGATGGCCTGATTCGCCGACGTGCACGCCTTGCCGACCGTATAGCCGGGGATCTTCTTCGGCAAGCCGGTGCCGAGGACGATCTCGCGGGCGATGTTAGGCGCTTTGACGGAAGGGATGACGTTGCCGAACACCACTTCCTGTACTTCACTCGGATTGATGCCTGTGCGCTCGACGAGCTCCGTCACCACCATTTTGCCGAGGTCGAGGGCGGTGAGGCGGGCGTAGTGCGTTCCCGATTTCGCGAAGGGCGTGCGGACGCCGCGGATCACCGCGACGCGTTGCATGTACTCGAACATGACCGGGAACTCTAACAGTTGAGGGGGTCAGGTCTTCAATTTTCAGTGTTTTCCACTTGCGGTAGAAAAAAACTGAAAATTGAAGACCTGACCCCATGGATAATCAGGACGCATGGCGACGCTGGCGCCCGTCCTCGAGGCCAATCCCCTGCGAGAGGGTCTGGATCAGGAACGGGTTCCTGAGGCCTCCTGTCTCGTCATCTTCGGCGCGTCGGGCGATCTGACGCAGCGCAAGCTCATCCCCGGTCTCTACTCACTCGCGCACGATGGACTTCTGCCGGCCGGCCAGACGATCATCGGCTATGCGCGCCCTGAGTACACGGATGACGCATTTCGCATGGCCATGCGCGAAGCATGCGACAAGTTCGCGCGCACGAAGCCGGTCGACGAGGCCATCTGGCAGAATTTCGCGAAGGGCCTCTTCTACGTGCAGGGCGAATTCGGCGAGCGCGATGGCTACGCGCGCCTGCGCAAGCGACTCGAAGAATGCGATCGCACGCGTGGAACGGGTGGGCGGCGCATCTACTACTTCGCTGTGCCGCCCCAGTTCTTTCCGACGATCTGCGAGATCCTCGGCGGGCAGGGGATGGTCACCGATCCCGAGCGCGGCGGCCCTTACACGCGCGTCATCATCGAAAAACCGTTCGGACACGATCTGCCCTCAGCGCGAGAGTTGAACCGCGTCGCGGTCAGCACCTTTCGGGAGCGTCAGGTCTTCCGCATCGATCATTACCTCGGCAAAGAAACCGTTCAAAACCTGCTGGTGCTGCGATTCGGGAACGGGATCTTCGAGCCGTTCTGGAACCGTCAATACATTGACCATGTCCAGTTCACCGTGGCGGAGTCGATCGGTATCGAGAAGCGCGGCAGCTATTTCGAAACGGCCGGCATCAGTCGCGACATCATCCAGAACCACATGATGCAACTCGTTTCGCTCGTGGCCATGGAGCCGCCGGTCGAATACGAGGCCAATGCCGTGCGCGACGAGAAGGTGAAAGTGCTGCGAGCGATGCGCGAGTTTCCTGCCGGCCGTGAAGAGCAGCTCGCAGTCCGTGGTCAGTACACGGATGGCTCGGTTCTCGGCGCTCCCGCGATCGCTTATCGGAGGGAGCCGAACGTCGATCCCAGCTCGCGCGTGGAAACCTTCGCGGCGATGAAGATCTTCATCGACAACTGGCGCTGGGCCGACGTGCCGTTTTATATCCGAGCCGGCAAGCGCCTGCCGAAGCGCGTCACCGATATCTCCATTCACTTTCGCCCGGCGCCGTATCCGCTCTTCAGCAAGGTCAAGTTGCCGTCGAACATCCTGGCGATTCGCATTCAGCCCGACGAAGGGATCTCGCTCAAGTTCGATTCGAAGCTTCCCGGACCGACCGTGCGCACCGCGCCGGTCACGATGGAGTTCCGTTACGCGACATCGTTCGGCGCCGAGCCGCCCGAAGCGTACGAAAGGCTGCTGCTCGAAACGATGCTCGGCGATTCGACTCTGTTTGCGCGACGCGACGAGGTGGAGACGGCGTGGGCGTGGCTCGATCCGCTCCTGAAATGCTGGGCCGAGGATCCGCGGCCGCCGCAATTCTATCCGGCGGGGACGTGGGGACCGGAAGCTGCAGATGCCTTGATCGAGCGCGATGGCCGCCGCTGGAGGAGACCGTGACCGCAACCGAAGAAGTATCGATCGACTATTCGGCGATCGAGAAGAGCCTTGCCGAGTTGTGGCGCAGCGAGAAGGACACGGCGGGCGCGGTGACGCGCGCGGCGTTGTGGAACGTGGTCACGCACACGTTCAATCCGCGCGATCACTCATTTGCCAGCGAGACGCTCGCTCGCGCCAGCGAGTCGGTGCCTCAGCGTGCGATCGTCATCCGCGCGGACATGAACGCGCCATCGGAAATCTCATCGTGGATCAGCGCGAACTGCCATCGCGTCGGTGCCGAGAAACAGGTTTGTTCAGAAGAAATCGCGATCGTCGCCGGCGGAAATCGCGTGCGGCACATTCCGCCGCTGGTCAATGCGCTGCTCATCCCCGACATGCCGGTGGCCGTGTGGTGGGTGGGCGATCTGCCCAACGAGGAGCACGCGTATGTGGAGACGCTGCTCGATCCCGCGGACCGGCTCATCGTCGACTCATCGCATTTCGACTCCGTGGCCGATCTCGTCTGGCTGCGCCAGATTGCCGAGCGGACCTTCACGGCGCCTGCCGACCTGAACTGGGTTCGACTCGAGGATTGGCGTCTCGCCACGGCATCGCTTTTCGATCCGCCGGCGATGCGGGAGCGCCTGCAGAAAATTACCAAGCTGCGCATCGTCGCTGTCGGCGGCACGAAGAAGCTCTTCGGCGATTCGATCGAGTCGCTCTATTACGCGGCATGGCTCAATGCGCAGGGCGCTGCCGTGATCGATTACGAATTCTCACTCCGGCACGAAGATGAAAACGGCGCTCTCGACGAGGTACACATCGCCTTCGCAGACGGTTCCGAAGCATCGATCACGCGAGATCCGGGCCGCGGAGTGGTCATCGCCACCGTCGACGGCATCATGCAGACCCTCGATTGCGTCACACGTGTTCTCGGACGGGGCATGCACGAGCTGATCGTGCGGCAATTGAAGCGGCCGGAGGCGGATCGTGTCTTTGTGAGACTGCTTCCGATTGCGACGGAGTTGGCGAGTCGCGTCGCGTGAATCTCCGCATCTTCGACACGGTCGACGATCTGATCCGCGCCGCCGCTGCAGCGATCGTGCAGCGGGCCAGCGCGAAGGAACGATCGACAATCGCGCTCTCGGGCGGTTCGACGCCCAAACCGCTCTACGAGCTCCTCGGCTCCACGTATCGAGACGAGCTCGCCAAAAGGCAGATTACGTGGGTCGTCGTCGATGAACGATACGTCCCGATCGACGACCCGCAATCGAACGCAGGAATGATCGAGCGCACACTCTTTCGCGACGGACTCGCGCGCGGTCATCAGTTCCTCCGATTCAAGACCGAGCTGAACGATCCCGCGGCCACCGCGGGCGAATTCGAATCGGAATGGCGGCGCCTCGGCATCGACAAACTCGATATCGTCCTCCTCGGCGTGGGCGACGATGGCCACACCGCTTCGTTGTTTCCCAGGACTCCTGTCCTCGGCGTCGATGATCGCATCGCCGCGGAGGTCTTCGTGCCGCGGCTGCAGCAGTGGCGCGTCACGATCACGCTGCCGGTGATTCGCAATGCTGCTCTCAGGATGATTCTCGCGGCGGGCGGGTCGAAGCGGCCGATCATCGAAGATGTGCGGCGCAGCGTCGATCATCCAATCGTGCGAGCTTCGGCAGGGGAGATCGAGAGCTGGTGGTTCGTCGATCGTGCGGCAGTTGAGCTCGCCGCCGAATAATACGACGCCGCTGCGCGTTTAGCGCATATCGTCCAATGCGGTCACTCATCAGTTGGCTCACGGCTGTCGTGTTTCTCGTCGCGATTCCGTCACAGGCGTATCGAATGTCCGCCTGGATCCCGGCGTGGGACAGCAAGGCGCTGACCTCGATGCAGCTCAACGCCGGCAAGCTCGATGAGGCGAATCCGGGTTGGTACACGAT
>DASXRT010000019.1:0-19042 GCA_036506455.1 Thermoanaerobaculia bacterium | reverse complement strand
GTCATGCGTACCTCGCGTCCGAGGCGCGTGTGATGGACGAGCATGTCCTTCTCGAAAACGCCCGAGCAGACGCGCATGAACGCCAGGCGATCGCGGTGGCGCTTGTCCATGTTCGCCTGAATCTTGAAGACGAAGCCTGTGAAGGTGTCACTCGTCGCGTCGATGCCGGCGCGTGCGGACGGTGACGGCGCGAGCTCGAGCACGGCATCGAGAAACGGCTGCACGCCGAAGTTGTTGATCGCGCTTCCGAAAAAGACCGGGATCACTTCGCCGCGGTTGAAGCGGTCGAAATCGAATGAGGCTCCCGCCCCTTCGAGAAGTTGCGCGGCGTCGCGCAGCTCCTGCCACGCATGATTGCCGAGGCTTTCTTCGAGACGCGGATCATCGAGTCCCGTCATCGTCACCGGAGCGACGGACGCACCGTGATGCGTGCGCTCGAATCGAAGAACCTGTTGTTTGCGCAGATCGAACACGCCCTGGAACGTCGGACCGTTGCCGATCGGCCAGTTCATCGGGACCGCGCTGACCTCGAGCTCGCGCTCGATCGCGTCAATCAGATCGAACGGATCGCGCCCGGGATGATCGAGCTTGTTGATGAAACAGATGATCGGGATGTTGCGCATGCGGCAGACATCGAAGAGCTTTCGCGTCAGCGGCTCGATGCCTTTCGCGCTGTCGAGAACCATCACCGCGCTGTCGGTCGCGGCGAGCGTGCGATACGTGTCTTCACTGAAGTCTTCGTGGCCGGGCGTGTCGAGAAGATTCAGGCAATAGCCGTCGTACTCGAACTGCAGCACCGTCGACGTGATCGAGATTCCTCGGCTTTGCTCGATGGCCATCCAGTCCGACGTCGTGTGGCGCTGCGCCCTGCGGCTGCGAACCGCCCCCGCCACTTCGATCGCGCCGCCATAAAGCAGAAGCTTCTCCGTCAACGTCGTTTTACCGGCGTCGGGATGGGAGATGATGGCGAACGTCCGCCGTCTCGCAACTTCACGGCTCAGTCCGTCCTGGAGTTCGGCAATGGCGCTCAAGAAACGTATCCTTCGGGGCTAGAGAGACTTAGAAACAGATCCGCGTCTTCAAGATTCCCGAAGCGAGCCGAACAAATCTGAGTAGAAATAAAGCAGATCTTGACGAAGTTAATAGTATATGAGTACATAGGACTCATACCTACGAGGAGGTAATGACAATGACATTCATGACTCGCTACAACGATCCCTGGAATGATCTTCGTACGCTTCCCAACCGTTTTTTCGAGCCGTTCTTCGGCCGCTTCGGTAGCGTCTCCGACGAGGGGATGAGCACCGCGACCTGGGCTCCTCCTGTCGATGTCGACGAGGATAACAACAAGATTCATGTCAAGGTCGAAGTGCCCGGAATGGACGAGAAGGACCTCAAGATCAACTACGAGGATGGTCTTCTGACCATCAGCGGCGAACGTCAGTTCGAGCGGAAGGATGATCGCAATTACCACCGCATCGAGCGTACTTACGGCTCGTTTATCCGCAGCTTCAGCCTGCCTCGCAGTGTCGAAGCGAGCAAGATCGTCGCGAACTATCGCAACGGTGTGCTCGAGATCGAGATTCCGAAGAAGGAAGAGGCCAAGCCGAAGCAGATCCAGATCAACGTCGGCCAGAAGCAGTTGGAGAAATAAGGCGAAGCACTTATCCCGAGCGAAGGCGAGGGATCTTTCAAGGCCGCCCTCTCCCGATGGGAGAGGGCCTTTTTGTATTCCAGCCGTTTCTTCGACGGAACATGTCGTGCTCGTATCGAAAGCGAGCATCGTTCGGCGCGAGACGCTGCGCGGCGTCATAGTGCAAGTCGGCGGTGGTGAGTTGCCCCAGCGCTTCGCACACAGCAGCGAGATTGAAATGGAGGCCCGCTGAATTGGCGCGCTTCGCGAGCGCGCTCTCCCAGAGTTGCCGCGCCTCGCCGAGACGATCGGCTTCGATCATGGCCATCCCCTCATCGAACTCCGGCGCATCGTCGACGAGCGCAATGGTTTCCCGCACTCTTCGCGGCGTGATCTCTCCCGCTGCGGCGATCGCGGCGTAACGCGCCGCCTGGTCGACGGCGACATCGCGCTCTTCATCCGTCAGCTCTTCGACGCGCGGCGACGTTCCTTCACCACGCACGGAGAACTCAGCGAGTCTCTTCGAGTTTTTCGACAAGGCGTCGATGTGAGCCTCGCACACGGCATCGATCCAGCGCTGTTTGCGGCGAACGCGGTTTCCGTCGACATCGTATGCGCTGCCTGGGCCCGACTTCTCCGTCGTCTGACAGGTGAATGAGTTGATGCGCAGCGTCGCATCGGCGCGATAGTGCGGCGGGATCTCTTTCGTCTGCCTTCTCAACCGACGCTTCCGCGCCGGCGTCTTTTCTTCGGTCCCGTCGAGCACGCGCAGCGTGCCGCTGCGATTCGTCTGATCGAGGAAGATGTCGAGGAAGGTCGAGATCTTGTCGGTGTCGCTGATTGCGTACGTGATGACGAGATCTTCAGCGCCGCCGAGATTCTGGTGCGCGGGGATCGTCCGCTCGAAGGTGAGCCGCGACGCGGCGACCGCTGTGGACACCGTCAGAAGCACGATCGCCGACACCTGTGGCAGACGAGGCATGATGGATCGACTCATCCTACAACAGTTCGACGGATAGAATCGCGCGCGCATGCGACTCAACGTCACCAGCGAAATCGGGCGGCTCAAAAGCGTTCTCGTCCATCTTCCCGGACGGGAGATCGATCTCATGGTTCCCCCGATGATGGCGCAACTACTCTTCGACGACATCCTTTACGGCCAGGTCGCTCGCGAGGAGCACCGCCGTTTTCAACAGCTCATCCTTTTCATCGCCGACGAAGTGGTCGAGCTTCAGGACCTGCTCGAAGAAGTGTTCGAGGACGAGAAAGTCAAAACCCGCATCGTCCGCGACCTCGCTCACCGAAATCACCTCGGCCGCAAACTGGTCAAGCGCCTCCTCGATCAACGGCCGGCCAAGCTGGCAGAGCTCCTGATCAGCGGCATCGTCAGCGAAGCCGGAAAGTCGGGCGATCTGCCGAAGTTCGATATCTTCCCGGTACCGAATCTATTTTTCATGCGCGATCCGCAGGTCGTGATCGGGGATGGCGTCGTGGTCTCGTCGATGGCCACAGAGGCGCGCCGGCGCGAATCGCTCCTCTCGAAATACGTCTTCGAGAACCACCAGCGCTTTCGACGGCCCGATCTCTTCTGGACCGATTTCATGCGCGACGACTCACAGCCGATGCGCCGCGGAGGACCGACGCTGGAAGGAGGGGACATCCTCGTGGCGCGTCGTGACGTCGTCATCGCCGGCTTATCCGAGAGGACGAACAGGGCGGGCGTGAGCCAGCTCATCCGATCGCTGCAGCAATCGGATTCCGGCGTGAGGACGGTCCTCATCGTGGAGCTGCCGAAACAGCGCTCGTTCATGCATCTCGATACGGTCTTCACGTTCACGAGTCGTCACGAGTGCCTGATCTATCCTCCGGTGATCCTGCCGGGTGGCAGCGAGGCGGCGACGATCACCAGAGCGGACCTGACGGATCGACAGATCAAGTATTCAGAACAGAAATCGCTTCTGGGAGCGTTGAAGAAGCTGAGTTTCGATCTGGAGCCGATCTACTGCGGGGGCAAGCGCGCCGTCGATCAACAGCGCGAACAATGGACCGACGGGGCCAACGCGTTCACGCTCGCTCCCGGCATGATCCTCATGTATGAGCGCAACGTGCATACGGCCGAGGAGCTGGCGGAGCATGGGTATCACATCATCTACGAGGATGATTTGCTCCTGGGGCGCGTCGAGCTCGAAACGTGGACCGACAAGAAGTACGCGCTGCAGATCCCGGGACATGAGCTCTCGCGCGCTCGCGGCGGCCCGCGTTGCATGGCCATGCCGCTGGAGCGCGAGGACATTTGACGCTTGGGCACATCACGACAACCGAAGCGGAAGCTGGCGCTGGTCGCGTTCGGCGGAAACGCGCTGCTACGGCCGGAAGATCGCGGCACACAAGAGGAGCAGATCGCGCGCGCGAAGCAAGCCGCGCGATGGCTGGCCGAGATCGTTCGCGCGGAATACAAACTCGTCGTCGTGCACGGCAACGGACCGCAGGTGGGCAACATCCTCGTCCAGGCCGAAGAGGCTTCGACGAAGATTCCGCCGCAGTCGCTCGACGTGGCCGTGGCGCAGACGGAAGGCTCGATCGGTTTCATGCTGCAGCAGGCGATTCGCAATCGACTCGAAAGCATCGGAATCCCGGGCGACGTGACCACGGTGCTCACGGAGGTGGAGGTCGATGTGAACGACGCCGCGTTCAAAAAGCCGACGAAGCCGATCGGCCCCTACTTCACGCGCTACCGCGCCGAAGCACTGGAGCGTGACCTCGGTTGGACGATGCGCGAAGACTCGGGACGCGGTTGGCGGCATGTCGTGGCGTCACCGCGGCCGTTGCACATCCTCAACGTGGCGACGATCGCACGGATGCTCGAGGCGGCGTCGGTCGTGATTGCGGCGGGTGGGGGCGGGGTGCCGGTTGTTCGCGGCCGCGATGGGCAATGGCGCGGCATCGAGGCGGTCATCGACAAGGATTTCGCGTCGGCGCTGCTCGCTTCGGAGTTGCATGCGGACGTCTTCATCATCCTGACGAACGTGGCGCAGGTGTCGATCGACTTCGGGAAACCGACGCAGCGCGCGATCGATCGACTGACAGTTGCGGAAGCGGAGAAGCATCTCGCCGAGGGACAGTTTCCGGCGGGCTCGATGGGGCCGAAGATCGAGGCGGCGATTCGTTTCGTGCGCGCGAGCGGCCGCAACGTACTGATCACCGATGTCGAGCATTTACGCGAAGCGGTGACGGGAAACGCGGGAACGAGAATCGTGGTGTAGTGCCGGCACTACACGCGACACTGGTCACAAGGGCACCGCTCGCGCAACCGCTCGTACGTCCAGATGCCGTAGGCGTGACCGTCGGCCCAGTTCGGTTGCAGCGCGTAGTTGCCGATCGAATCGACGCTGCGGAGCTGAAAGGACTCGGACCGATAGACGGGTTTCGGGCCGATGTACATCCGGCCGAACAGATCGGGCTCGCCCGAACACGCCGCGCAGGGACAGGCGCGGCGCAACTCCTCGAGCGGATAGTATGATTCGTGGCCGTCGTCCCAGACGACGACGAGCAAACTGCCGAGACTCTGAACCGACGCGGGGCGCATGCCGACTTACAAGTTGACGATCGAGTACGAGGGAACTCGTTACTCAGGATGGCAGGCGCAGGGTAACACGCAGAAGACGATCCAGGGACATCTGATCCGCGCGGCGAGCGACGTCTTCGGGGAGGTCGACATCGGAGGCGCCGGTCGCACGGATGCCGGCGTGCATGCGTCCGCGCAGGTGGCGCATCTGCGCATCCGCAAAGCGGCCGATCCACTGCAGATCGCGCGCAAGATCAACGATCTCCTTCCTCATGACATCCACGTGCTCGACGCCGTTCGCGCGGCCGACAACTTTCACGCGCGTCACGACGCCATTTCGCGCGTGTATCTCTACCAGATCGCGACGCGGCGCACGGCGTTCGCCAAGCCCTTCGTGTGGTGGATCAAAGACCGGCTCGACGTCGACGCGATGAGTCGCGCCGCGGTCGTGGTGGCCGGGCGTCACGATTTCTCGGCATTCACCGACAAGCGGCTCTCCGCAGAAGAATCGCGCATCGTCGTGGTCGACACATGCGAAGCCGCCGTGGATGAGGGTTTAATCCTCTTTCGTATTGCTGCATCACATTTCTTATGGAAAATGGTGCGCAAATTGATCGCCTTTCTTGTCGAGATCGGCCGCGGCGCGATCGCACCGCAGGCGATGGAAACGATGTTGCGCGCCGAGGCGGATAACTTTTCGCCGACCGCACCGCCGTCCGGTCTGTTTCTCGAAGCGGTTCTTTACCGCGGCCAGGCCTTCAGCAGGGCACTCGTGCCGATCGTCCCGGTACACAAGCCATGAACGAACGCGAACTCGTCGCTCGCGCTCGCGAGCTGTTCTCGTCGCGGATCGGCGATGACGCGGCGGTGATCGGCAGTGAAGTGATCACCACCGACATGCTCGTCGAGGACGTCGACTTCACGCGCGCGATCGCGCTGCCGCTCATCGCGCGAAAGAGTCTGGCCGCAAACCTGTCGGACGTCGCAGCGATGGGCGCGGTGCCGACGTACGCCGTTGTCTCGATCGGATTGCCGGAATGGGCGCGCGACGGCATCGACTCGTTTCTGGTTTCGCTGCGTGACGCTGCGAAACAGTGGCGCGTCGAGATCGTCGGCGGAGACTTTTCCGGCGCCGACAAGCTCGTGATCTCGATCGCCGCTTTGGGCAGGATCGAAACGCGCCCGCTTCTGCGCAGCGGTGCGCGCGCCGGCGACCGCGTGTACGTCAGCCGGCCGATCGGCGGCTCCGCGGCTGGTCTGGCGCTGTTGCAGCGCAATCTCGATTCACTGACTTTTCTTCAGCGCGAATTCGCGCAATCGGCGATCTCGCGACATGTCGATCCGGAACCGGAAGTCGACCTCGGCCCTGCGCTGGGGCGGATCAGCGCAGTGACGGCATGCATCGACATCTCCGACGGCCTTTCGACCGACCTGCATCATCTCTGCGAGTCATCGCAATGCGGCGCGGAGATCGAGCGAGAGCGGATTCCGATCTTCCCCGGCCTGCTGGAGGCAGGTCCGTCGCTGGGCATCCAGATCCAGGACGCGGTGCTCCACGGCGGCGAGGAGTATGCGCTGCTCTTCACCGCTTCGCTCCGCGAGTCGGACCTGAGTACCCGATTGAAGCGCCCGGTCTACGCGATCGGAAAAATCACAGCGGAACGCGAAATCGTGTTGAAGGAAGACGGCGTGGCGCGCGCGCTCGAAGCGCGCGGCTGGGATCATTTTAACGACGCCGGCCGTCGCCGGTGAGGTTCGAAGCCACCGCGCAGACGAACGCGCCGATGCCGAGAGTCGTGCGCACCGCGTGCGCGCGGCTCCAGTTCTTGACGAGCTTCGATCGATCGCTCGGATAATCGCGCGGGGGCTCGTTCTCGAGCTCTTTGCTGATCGGAACCGTCACCATCACCGTGGCCGCGAGAACGCCCGCCAGACCGACTGCCGTCGCGGCATCGAGAATGCGCTTGACCGGACTCACGCCGCGCGCGCCGATCGCCAGCGTCACCGCGCTGCCCAGCGCCACCGGTCCGATGGCGTTGAAATAGTATGTGCGCCGCAGCGTATCGATCGGCTCCGCTCTGTCGCGCGGCAGTTCGTGATGCCATCCCGGAACGAGCGCCGCTTCGCCGAAGCCGAGCGATCCGGCCAGAAGACCTGAGGTCGTGAGGTTCACGAATCGGAGCACGCCCTCGATGGTTCGGTTCATCGCTTTGCGTCTTCCAGTTGTTTGATGCGCGTGACGATATCGCGATACGTCGAGTTGATCGCGTACACTTCCATGAACGCCTTCTGAGCGTTGTCGGTGTCGCCGACCTCCACATACGCCGAGCCGAGGTCGTAGAGGAGTCCGATGTGCTCATCCTCTTTGATCTCCGGCATCTCCAGCCCCTTCCGATACCACTTGATGGCGAGCTGCGGCATGCCCTTCTCGAGGAAGCAGAGACCGAGCATCGACGCGCATTCGACCGCGCGCTTGGGATCCTTCGATGCGAGCTGGAACTCGCCGATCGCTTCGTCGATCAGCCCCATCTCCTTGTAGGCGATGCCGAGGTTGTAGTGAGTGTCGTAGTCTTCGCTGTCGAGCTGCTGTTCGACGCCCTTCTTGAACTCTTTGAAGATCTCTTCGAGTGACTGCTCTTCTTCGGACAGCGAGACGACTTCGTCGCTCTCCTGCAGCTCCGACTCGAGCTCCGCGGCCAGATCGAAAAAGTCATCTTCATCAGCGAAGAGGTTCTCTTCCTGCGCCGGCGCCGCGGCGAAGACGGGCGCGGGCGGCCGCGCGGCCACGGGTGGCGGCGGGGGCGCGGGCGCCGGTGTGATCGTGCCGCCGAAATCTTCTTCATCGGGGATCGCCGAAAGCAGTTCGCTATCGATCTCCTCGCGAGAAAGTGTCGGCGGCCTGAAGGGCGCCGGTCTCGACGGCGGTGGAGGCGCCGCCCTTGGCGGCGGAGGTGGTGCCGCCTTCGGCGCCGGCTTCGCCGCGGCCGGTGGCGGAGCGGCCTTCGCGACGGGCTTCGGTGCGGGCGGCGGGGGCGGAGGCGGTGGGGGTGGGGCGGCGGCTGCTTCGATGCGCTCGAGACGCGACGTGATCTCGTCGTTGCCCGGGAAGCGTGCCAGCAGCGCGTCTGCTTTCTCGCGCGCTTCGTCGAGAAGATCGCTCTCGATGTAGAAGTCGATCTCGCCGATCTCCTCCGCTGTCGGCTCGGTGGGCTCTTCGACTGCGGCTTCGACTCCGTAGAACGGTTGCGGCTCTTCGCCAGCGAGCGGAATCTCGGCCGGCTCTTCCTCGAGCACGATCTCCGATTCGGGTTCTGCCATCGGCGTTGCCGCTTCGAGCTCCACCTCTACTTGCGACGGCCCGGCATCGAGATCGAAGCTGATCTCTTCGCTCTCCCCGAGATCGGCAACGAGCTCGGCGTCGGTTTCCATGACTGCGAGCTCGGGCTCTTCTTCGACTACCGGACGAGGCGGCGGCGGTGGTGGCGGCGCCACAGCCTTTCGAGCGGCCACTTTCGGCGGCGGAGCGGCGGAAGGCTTGAATGTCTGGCCGTGCAGAACAAACTCATGCTTCACTTCGTCGATCGTGGCGGTCTCTCCGCTTTCTTCGAGCAGCGCCACATACTGCATCGCGATCGAGCGCGCTCCTTCGTTGTCCCCTTCGTCGAGGAGAACGCGGAACAGGCGGTCATACGCGGGAAGATGCTTCGGTGCGCGATCGATGACCGCGCGCAGATGCTCCGCGGCCTTCTCCGCCAACCCATACTTCGCAAAGACCTCGGCCTCAGTGAGATGCTCGGTGATGAAGTCGAGATCATCAGTGCTCTCACCCTCGAGCGACATCTCCGCCTCGGCCGAAATCTGCGGAGCCATGTCCACCCCTGTCTCGCCGGAGAAGTCCAGCTCGATCGGCGGGGCGGAATCCATCGAGATCTCCATCGCCGGCGCTTCTTCGGGCATCTCGAACGTCGGCACCGGCTCTTCCACCTCCATCGGAGGAATCGGAACGCCGGGCGCGGTCTTGCGCCGGATCGGCGGTGCTGCGGCGGGTGCGGCGCCGCCCATCTGCGATCGTACGAATTGCAACTTCGTGCGGTGCTGCGCGTTTTGCGGCTCGCGATCGATGAGCTTCTGCAGAACGTCTGCAGCGTTCTGGAACTGCCCGCGGGCCATGTGCGCCTCGGCGAGCAGGTTCATCGAGGAGAGGATGTTCGTCTCTTCGTTGAGGCGCGTGTAGAGTGCGACGAGCCGCTCGAGCGTCGGTGTGTGACGCCCATCGACGCGCAGCACTCGGTTGAGCATCTCCACAGCGGTGGCGCGCTCGCCCTTGTTCATCGCGTTTTCGACGAGCGGCACGATCATCTCCAGAGCTTTGTTGGCGTCGTTCTGCTTGAGATAGAGATCGGCGAGTGCATCGCGAATGAGAGGCTCGTGCGGTGCCGCCCGCAGACCTTTTTCGAGTGCGGAGCGCGCCGAGGTGATGTCGCCCTTGGCGATGAGGAGCTTGCCCCAGAGCGCGAGAAGGCGCGGGTGATCGCGATTGGCTTCGAGCGCGTGCTCGACGATCGTGACGGCGTTGTTGTAGTCCTTCGCTTCGATCAGTGCGGTGACGAGCGATTCGACGAGGTCGACGTTCTTCGCATCGATCTTCAGCGCTTTCTTGAAGACCTGCACGGCTTCGTCGAGCATGCCGCGCTTGAGCAGCATCCGCCCGACGCGGTCGTACTCCTTCAGCGCCTCGCCGGTCTGACCGATCTGCGAATGGAGATCCGCGAGCTTGACATGGACGTTGATCGACGTGGGATCGAGCTCGGCGATCTTCCGATAGATGACGAGAGCGTTACCCGGATCGCCGTGCTTGATGTAGTAGTCGGCGAGGACCTGATACTGGCTTTTCGCCTCCATCGCCAGGCCCTGCTTCGCGTAGAGATCGGCGAGCTTCGCGTACACGTCGAGCTTCGACGGGTCGAGCTTGTTGATCTTCTTGTAGATGGCGATGGCTTTGAGAAAAAAGCCGTCGCGCGCGTAGTGGTCGGCGATTCTGCCGAAGGTCTTGACCGCCTCGTCGTTGCGGTTGATGCGGACCCAGAGGTCGCCGATACGGTTCAGCGTGTTGACGTCGTTCGGATTGTCGTCGAGAAGGCGCTCGTACTCCTTGATCGCCGGTTCGATCTTGCCTTTGGCGACGAGCTTCTCCGCATTGGCGCTGACCTTATCGCGCTGAATCGCCATTTCCATCTAAGCCGAACAAAAGCATCGGCTCGTCCACCCCTTCGAATGACCGTCTGTGGATCGGACTGGGTCCGTAATGCTTTAAGGCAATCTGATGACCTTCGGTGGCGTACCCCCGATTGTGTTTGAAATCGTATACGGGGTAAAGGGCATGATACGACTCCATCAACAGATCGCGGTAGACCTTGGCCACGATCGATGCCGCGGCGATGGAGACGCTGCGCTTGTCGCCTTCGATCAGCGGGATTTGCGGCATTTCCAGCGACTCGATCGTCACGGCGTCGAGAAGCAGTACGTCGGGGCGCAGCGGCAGATTCTCGAGCGCCTCGAGCATGGCCAGCTTGCTGGCTCGCAGGATGTTGATGCGGTCGATCGTCTGCGGCTCGACGACGCCGACGGCCACCGCGCGGGCGCGACGGAGAATGAGGCGGCAGACCGTGACGCGGTTGTCGCACTCGAGGATCATCTTCGAGTCTTTGACGCCGAACAGCGTCGGCTCGCAATCGAGGATCACGCACGCGGCCACGACCGGGCCGGCCAGGCATCCCCGTCCCACTTCGTCGGTGCCGGCGATGCAGCGAAAACCAAAATCGCGGAGCCTGCGCTCGATCGCCGACATCTCGGCAACGCGCGCCAGCTCCGCGAAGAGAGAGTTGACGACTGCTTCGGCCTTAGCCCTGCTTCTTTTCTTCGATGCGCGCGGCTTTGCCGCGGAGATCCCGGAGGTAGTAGAGCTTCGCGCGACGGACACGACCATGGCGTTCAACCTCGATCCTATCAATCGAAGGTGAGTAGAGGGGAAACATCCTCTCGACGCCGATCCCGCCGGAGACCTTCCGTACCGTGAACATCTGGCGTGTACCGCCGCCCTTGCGCGAGATCACGATGCCCTGGAAGACCTGGATACGCTCTTTGTCGCCTTCCTTCACCTTGACGTGGACCTTGACCGTGTCGCCGGGCGCGAAGTTGGGGATATCGGTCCGCGCCTCCCGCGACTCGACGATTTTCATGATGTCAGCCATGACGAAATGCTCCGTTCCGGGCCCCTAGAACCACCGATCAGCCGGTTTCATTCTCAATTTTACGCAGAATCTCTTTGGCCTCGTCATCGAGATCGGCGTCTCGAAGCAGGTCAGGACGCAACCGCAGCGTCCGCCGCAGAGCCTGCTCCCGCCGCCAGAGACGGATCTTCTCGTGATGACCGGACAGCAGAACGTCGGGAACGCGCATGCCGCGGATCTCTTCGGGCCGCGTGTAGTGCGGGTAATCGAGCAGTCCTTTGTAGAACGAGTCCTCTTCGACCGAACTGCTGTTGCCGACGACGCCCTCGATCATGCGGCCGGTCGCATCGGCGATGAGCATCGCCGGCAGCTCGCCGCCGGAGACGACGAAGTCACCGATGGAGATTTCGTCGGGATGAAGAACTTCGCGGATGCGCTCGTCGAAGCCTTCGTAACGGCCGCAGAGGAGGATGAGATGCTCTTTCGCGGCGAGCTCTTTCGCCACACGCTGCGTAAATGCTCGCCCTTGCGGCGAAGTCATCACGACATGACCTTGACCGATTTTTTCAACGGCCGTCAACACCGGCTCAGCCAGCATCACCATGCCCGGTCCGCCGCCGTACGCTTCGTCGTCCGTCGAGCGATGTTTGTCCGCAGTGAACTCGCGGAGGTCCCACACGCGGACATCGATCAAGCCTTGCTTGATGCCGCGCGCGATCACACCTTCGGCGATGAAGGCATCGAACATGCGCGGAAAAATCGTGACGAAGTCAATCCTCAACATTGCGCAGATCGTCGATGCCCTCGGGCAGCTCGACGATGATCCTCTTTCCAACCAGGTCGATTTCCGTGCAGATTTCCGCGGCGAAGGGAACCTCGAACTCACCGTTCGGCCCATCGACCACGAGCAACACCCCGCCGCCGCCCTCGTACACCTCCTTCACCACGCCGCGTTGCTTTCCCTGTCGATCGATCAGAATCAAATCGACGAGATCATGAAGGAAGTGCTCATCGGCGGCGAGTTTTCGTGCCTCCGATTTCGGGATCTCGATCGTCCAGTTCTGCAGCTCGCGGAGTTGCTCCGGGGAGTCGATGCCGGCGAATTTCACGAGCGCTCGATCGCTGTGTGCTCGCGCGCGCTCGATGACGATTGTCCGCGTCGTGGTCTCGTCAGGCGACACCAGCGTGACGGAACGAAGCTCGTTGAACCGCTCGGGAGAATTTGTCCACGGTTCCACGCTCGCTTCGCCGCGAACGCCGTGAGGTTTGCGGATGATCCCGACGGCGATTCGATCGCCCATTTGCTGCTAATCGAGGATATCGAGAATGTAGCGGCGGCGCTTCTTCTGGCCGGCCGCGGAGAGGAGGGTGCGGATTGCGCGCGCAGTGCGGCCCTGCCTGCCAATGATCTTGCCGAGGTCGGCCTGGGCGACTTCGAGCTCGAAGACGGTCGCCTGATCGCGATCGAGGACGTGTACCTGCACGTCGTCGGGCGTATCGACCAGGGACTTGGCGACGAACTCGATGAGTGGTTTCACTGCTTCGTTTTCTTCAGCAGCGATTTTACCGTCGGCGAAAGCTGGGCGCCCTTGCTGACCCAGTAGTCGACGCGAGCGCGGTCGATCTTCACGTCTGCGGGATTCTTCTTGGGGTCGTAGTGGCCGATCTGCTCGACCGTCGACGCGCTCGGCGTGCGGAGCGAGTCGGACACGACGATCCGGTAGAACGGCGCGTGGGTCGCGCCACCGCGGCGCAAACGAATCTTCAGCATCGAAACTCCTTGAAAAGGCTGGGAATGCTAACTGACGTTGTCGCCGAACAGCAACCCTATTGGAGGAATTCCGAAATCAGCGCGAAGCACCATGGAGTGCGGTGCCTTGGCACCGCCTTCAAGGCGGCGGCAAGCCGCCGCACTCCAAGGCTATTGCAGGAACTCCGGCGGCAATCCCTTCACCATCTTCCCGAATCGCCGCGCCCCGAAGCCCTTCGAGAACGTCTTCATCATCTTCTTCATCTGCAGGTACTGCTTCAGGAGTCGATTGATCTCCTGCACCGTCGTGCCCGATCCTTTCGCGATGCGCTTCTTGCGCTGACCGCTGATGATCTGCGGGTACTCGCGTTCCTTGTGCGTCATCGAGTCGAGGATCGCCTGCATGCGCACGATCGCCTTCTCGTCGATGTCTTCCTCTTTGATCTTGCCGCTCACGCCGGGAAGCATGTTCACGATCTGCGACATCGGCCCCATCTTCTTCACCTGTTGAAGCTGGGAGCGAAGATCCTCGAGCGTGAACTTGTCTTTGGCAACGCGATGCGCGAGGAGCTCGGCCTCTTTGCGATCGACTTCGGCCTCGACCTTCTCGATGAGCGATAGCACATCGCCCATGCCGAGGATCCGGTTGGCCATGCGATCGGGATGGAAGACGTCGAGGTCTTCATACTTTTCACCGATGCCGACGAGTTTGATCGGGCGGTTGACGACGGACTTGATCGATAGCGCCGCGCCGCCGCGTGCATCGCCGTCGAGCTTCGTCAGCACGATTCCGGTGACGCCGAGGCGGTCGTCGAATTCTTTGGCGGACTTGACGGCATCCTGGCCGGTCATCGCGTCAGCCACGAACAGGATCTCGCTCGGCCGGACATCGTTCTTGATCGTCGTCAGCTCCTGCATCAACTCTTCGTCGATGTGCAGTCGGCCGGCGGTGTCCAGGATGACCGTGTCGTGCAGCAGCGTCTTCGCTTCCTGCAGCGCGTTGTGCGCGATGGCGACGGGATCGCGGAGCTCGCCGATCTCGTAAAACGGAACCTTGACGCTGTTGGCGACGACGCGGAGCTGCTCGATCGCGGCGGGGCGATAGACGTCGCACGGGACGAGCAGCGGACGCCGGCCGCGGTTCTTCAGGTGCAGCGCGAGCTTGCCCGCCGTCGTGGTCTTACCGGAACCCTGCAGGCCGGCCATCATGATGACTGCCGGACTGCCGACGAGCGCGAGACCGACTTCGTTGCCGCCGAGCAGTTGCTGCAGCTCGTCGCGGACGACTTTCGTGACCTGCTGCGCGGGAGAGAACGCGGTGAGAACTTCTTCGCCGACTGCTTTCTCACGAACGCGAGTCGCGAACTCCTTGACGACTTTGAAGTGAACGTCCGCTTCGAGCAGAGCGACTCGGATCTCCTTCAGCGCGTTGTCGATGTGCCACTCGTTGAGCGCGGCTTCACCGCGGAGGGTCTTGAAGACCCGATCCATCTTGTCCTGCAGGTTGTCGAACATGGTTGGCGGATTGTCTGACAAAACTTTCGGGCAGCGCATTCCGCTATCGAAATTCGCTCCCTTCCCTCGCCGTTCCCCCACCCGTGGCCAACGCAGCGCTGCGCATTCCTGAAAACGTCCCCGGTGATTTCTTTGTCGATTCCACATGTATCGATTGCGACGCCTGCCGGCAGATCGCACCGTCGGTGTTCTCTGACATCGGCAATCAGTCGGCCGTGCATCATCAGCCGGAGAGCGACGACGAGCTGCTCGCCGCTCAGAAAGCGCTGATCGCGTGCCCTACCGCCTCGATCGGTTCAGCGACGAAGCACGAGATGTCGCGCGCGCTCGCGGCCTATCCCGAGCTGATCGCAGACGACGTCTATCGCTGCGGCTACACATCGGAGTCGTCATTCGGCGCATTCAGCTATCTCATTCGTCACCACGGCGGGAACATCCTCGTCGACTCGCCGCGCTTCACCGGGCCGCTCGTGAAGAGGATCGCGGCGATGGGCGGCGTGCGGCGGATGTTGCTCACACATCAGGACGACATCGCCGATCACGAGAAGTTTCACGAGCGGTTCGGCAGTGAGCGTGTCATTCACCGCGACGATGCGCGCACGCGGAAGATCGAGTTGAAGCCGGAGGGCAGCGACCCGATCGCCCTGGAGTCGGATCTCCTGATGATCCCGACACCCGGTCACACGAAAGGTCACTCGGTCTTCCTGTATCGCGAGAAGTTCCTCTTCACGGGCGACCACCTAGCGTGGGATCCCGACGATGAGAGGCTGATCGCCTTTCGCAGCGTCTGCTGGTACTCATGGAGCGAGCAGATCGAGTCGATGAAGCGCCTTCTCGACTATCGGTTCGAGTGGGTGCTGCCGGGTCACGGGCGTCCGATACAACTGCCGGCTGAGCGGATGCACCGCGAGTTGGAGCGCTGCGTCGCGTGGATGAAGACGCGCTAGGAACATCAATTGCTCGCCTCGTCGCTCGGTGAAGAAGAACGTCGAGCTCTTCAAACAAACCTGGACCGAGTTCGTTGAAGACAAGGCTTCGCGTCTGGGCGCTGCCCTTGCGTACTACACGATCTTCTCGATCGCGCCGTTGCTTCTGATCGCTGTCGCAATCGCCGGATTCGTCTTCGGCCGCGATGCCGCGCAGGGGCGCATTCAGCAGGAGCTCGCCGGAGCTCTCGGCCCGAACGCCGCCAACGCAATCAGCGACATGATCCGCAATGCCGCCAAGCCGAAAAGCGGAACGCTGGCGACGATCATCGGCGTCGTCATCCTGATCCTCGGCGCCGCCGGAGTGGTTGTTCAATTGCAGGAAGCGCTCGACACGATCTGGAACGTGGATCGTCCGAAGAGCGCCGGCTTTCTGACCATGATCAAGGATCGGTTCCTGTCGACGGCCATGGTCTTCGGGATCGGATTCCTGCTCCTCGTCTCTCTCGTCGTCGACGCCGGGATCTCGGCGATGGGTCAGGCTTTGTGGCAGAGCGCGCAGATCGTGGTGTCGTTCGTCATCATCACCGTGCTGTTCGCACTGATGTTCCGCTATCTGCCACATGTGCGCGTGGAATGGCGTGACCTGTGGTTGGGCGCCGCGTTCACTTCGTTTCTCTTCGTCCTCGGTAAATTTCTTCTCGGCCTGTACATCGGCAAGGCTGCGGTCGGATCGGCCTACGGCGCGGCAGGCTCCCTCGTGATCATTCTCGTGTGGGTCTACTGGTCGGCGCAGATCCTCTTCTTCGGCGCCGAGCTCACGCAGGTCTACGCGCGGTCACGTGAAAGTGTGGCGCCGGCGACTTCGCCGGCGCGCGCCGCCGCAGCCGGCGGCGCCACACAGCGCGGCGGCGGCGGCAAGATGAAGCTTGCCGTCGGCGGACTGGCCGGGCTTTTCATCGGAACGCTTCTCGGCGGCGTCGCCGCGACAATCGTTGCGGTGAAGTTGATCAAGAGAATTGTGATGATGCCGTTTCGGTAAACTCGCTCCGTGCGCACGCTGAAGATCGTCCTGGCGATCGTCATCGTTGTCGCCTTCGTCGTCGCCCTTCGCCTTCTTCCTGTCGCGACGTGGCTCGAGCAATTCAAGAACTACGTGCGTGGCGTCGGCCCGATCGGCTACGTCTTGTACGTCATCGCGTACGTCGTCTGCTGCGTTCTGCTCGTACCCGCTCTCGCTTTGACACTCGGCGCGGGCGCGATCTTCGGGTTTGCCAAAGGCGTGATCGTCGTGCAGATCGGGGCGACGCTCGGCGCGACGGCAGCTTTCCTTCTCGGCCGCACGGTCTTTCGGCGTCACGTCGAGGCGCGGATCGCATCCAATCCGAAGATGGCTGCCGTCGATCGCGCCATCGCACGCGAAGGCACAAAGATCATGCTGCTGATGCGGCTCTCGGGCTTTCCGCCGTTCACCTGGATCAATTACGCGCTCGGACTGACCGGCGTGGGAGTCGTGCCGTATCTGCTCACCACATTCTTCGGGATCATTCCCGGCACGATCGCTTTCACGTACGCAGGCGCCGCGGGAGCGGAGGCGCTCACGGGCCGAGGGAATCGAATCGTCCTCATCGTCACCGCCGCTGGCGGTGTGCTCGTCATTGCCTACATCGCGCGAATTGCGGCGAAAGCTATCCGCCGCGCCGGTATTGAACAGTAGCGATATGCTAACCAACCCTAGCGAGGAGGTTTCCCCATGAAGAATCCGCTGCAAGAGCTCGCGAAAACCGGCCAGAGCGTCTGGTTCGATCAGATGGAGCGCAAGCTCATCACCACCGGCAAGCTGCAGAAGATGATCGACGAAGACGACCTGCGCGGCATGACGTCGAACCCGACGATCTTCGAGAAGGCGATCGCCGGCAGCGAAGACTATGACGTCCAACTGCGCCAGCTCGCCGCCGAGAACAAGTCGCGCGAAGAGATCTACGACGCGCTCGTCTTAGAAGACATCGGCAATGCGGCCGACATTTTTCTTCCCGTTTACAAGCGCAACAAAGGTGGTGATGGCTTCATCAGCATCGAGGTGTCACCGCTGCTGGCTCCCGATACGAAGGGGACGATCGCCGAGGCGAAGCGGTTGTTTGGAGCGCTCAACAGGCCGAATGTGATGGTGAAGATTCCGGCGACGCCGGAAGGCATTCCTGCGATCGAAGAGTCGATCGCCAACGGCCTCAACATCAACATCACTCTGATCTTCTCGAATGACGTTTACGCGAAAGTGATGGAGGCGTACCTGCGCGGTCTGGAACGTCGCGCCGAGAAGGGACAGCCGATCGGCGACATCGCCTCTGTGGCGAGCTTTTTCGTCAGCCGCATCGACACGCAGGCGGACAAACAGATCGAAGCGAAGATCGCCGCCTCGAAAGACGCGAATGAAAAGCGCGAGCTCGAAGCGCTCCTCGGCAAAATCGCCATCGCCAACGCGAAGCTCGCCTATCAGGAATTCAAGAAAATCTTCGGCAGCGCGCGCTTTCTGAAGCTGCGGGACAAAGGAGCGCGCGTGCAGCGGCCGCTCTGGGCATCGACCGGAACGAAGAATCCGAAGTACAGCGACGTCATGTACGTCGAGTCGCTGATCGGACCCGATACGGTCAACACGCTACCGCCGGCGACGTACGATGCGTTCAAGGACCACGGGCGCGTGATCATGACGCTCGAGCAGAACGTCGATGAGGCAGCCGGGGTGCTCCGCAAGTTCGCGCAGTACGGCTTCAGCCTCGAGAAGATCACGACGCAGCTCACCGCGGACGGCGTGAAGTCGTTCTCCGATTCGTTCGACTCGCTGATGCACACGATCGAGGCGCGCCGCGACAACGCCGTTCGCGGACTCTCCGACCGCATCAGCTTCCATCTCGGCGATGCGCAGCAGACGGTCGATGCGGCCGTGCAGCGTGCGGACAAGGAGAAGTTCGTCGAGCGGATCTGGAAGAAGGACGCGACACTCTGGAAAAACGACGATGCGCACAAGAAGATCATCTCCAACGCCCTCGGCTGGTTGACGGTCGTCGAGGAGATGCAGAAAAACGTCCGCGAGATCCGCGATTTCGCCGAGAGCGTCCGCCGCGACTTCTCCCACATCGTGGTTCTCGGCATGGGCGGCTCGAGCCTCTGCTCGGAAGTGACGCGCCGCGTGTTCGGAAGACGCGAAGGCTATCCGGCGCTGGAGATCCTCGACTCGACAGTTCCCGAAGCGGTGCGCAGTCTCGAATCGCGGATCGATGTCGGCCGGTCGCTGTTCATGGTCGCGTCGAAGTCGGGCACGACCACGGAGCCGATGGTTTTCCATCGTTACTTCTACGATCGAGTGAAACAGATCAAGGGTGATCGCGCAGGCGAAAACTTCATCGCCGTCACCGATCCCAACAC
>DASXRT010000018.1:0-8151 GCA_036506455.1 Thermoanaerobaculia bacterium | reverse complement strand
AACGCGGGATCGTCCATGTACGCGACCGCGCGATTCACGGTGAGCGTCGGGCAATGCCACGTCCCATTCTTGACGAAGCGCGCGAAGAGCGCGGCGGCCTTGGCCGGGTCATACGTCTCGATACTCTCTTTTGCGTGCCGACGAGAAACGCGCATCAATGCCGATGCTGGAGCAGCTTCTTCGGCCGCGGCCACCAGATCTTTCCGGATCGCCTCTTCGTTTGTCGAAGACTCCAGAAGAACGCCGAGGAGATGCTCCATGCTCTTCATGCCGGCGTCGGAGGCTTCCGATGCGCGCACGGTACTCGGCACGTGCCCGACGAACGGAATGTGCTGCCTCTTCGATTCATCGGCGATAGCGAAGAACGCGTCGCGTGGCAGAAGCGAGTACACTTTGATGAAATCCGCGCCGCTTTTCTTCTCCGCAATGACCGCCGCGCGTCCCTCGGCAGCATCCTTCGCGACGATGGATTGCGGCCAGATCGGCTTCGGTCCGTCGATGATCGTGCTGCCGATCACCTGCCGCGGACCGATCATCTCCTGACGCCATCGACGCTGCTCGGCGTTGCCCCACATCTGCCGGATCCCGGTCACGCCGTTGGCGATGAAGAGCGGCAGGTAGCGCTTGTCGTACCAGTGAACGTGCATGTCCCATAGGCCGGGGATCAGGAACTTGCCGGTGGCGTCGATGACGCGCGAGTGCTTTGGTGCGTTCCGTCCGATCGAAGCGATGCGATGACCATCGATCACGACGGTCTGATTCGAGACCAGCGCGCCGCTGTTGACGTCGACGATCGTGACGTGTTTCACGGCGATCGTTTCCGCCCGGACGGTCGCGGAGAGAAGTGCCAGAGCGAGAATGAACCGTTTCATCAATCGAACTCGAATCGCGGCTTCGCCTGTTCCTCGCTGACGCGACCAGCGCTGATGTCGGCCTTGAAGTAGTTCTCGCCGCGGATGGCGGAGCCGGCAGCGCGACGCAACATCGTGAGCTGGCCCACGTGCGTGAGCGCGTCGGCGATGGGGCCCTGAAACAGTTTCTCCGGAGGCGACTGCAGCGGCGCGTCTGAGCTCAGATAGCTCTCGAATTCCGACAGACGCTGAAAGAATCGAGCGACTTCCTCGTTCCACGGCAGCGGCGTCGAGTTGTTCCATTGACGCGACCCATCGGCCAGCGAACGCCCCCAGGCCATCAGGTCGCCGATGTGCGCGAGGATCTCCACCGGCGTTCGCGATGTCGGCGAGACCTTGAATGCGGCGAATTCGACAGGAGCGTCGCGGATTGCCTTCGCGCCGCGATAAGCGAGGGTGGCCAGCGTGTGCCGGAGCAACTCGCGTTTGTCGTTCATGCCGGCGGCGATCCTAGCAGAGTGAGGCCAGTTCTCTCACCGCAGAGCCATCGCCTATTCGAAGAGCGTGTCGACGTACGCCGATGGATCGAACGGGATGAGATCGTCGGCGCTTTCGCCGACGCCGATGAACTTCACGGGGATGTCGAACTGACGCATGATCGAGAGGATCACCCCGCCTTTGGCGGTGCCGTCGAGTTTCGTCACGACCATGCCGGTGACTTTCGCCGCTTCGAGAAACGCCGCGGCCTGATTGACGCCGTTCTGTCCAGTCGTGCCGTCGATGACGAGCAGCGTCTCATGCGGCGCGCCGGGCAGTTCTTTCTCGATGACGCGGCGCACCTTCGCCAGCTCCTGCATCAGATGCGACTTGTTGTGCAGGCGGCCGGCCGTGTCGATGAGCACGACGTCGGCGTTACGCGCCTTCGCCGCGGTCACTGTGTCGTGCGCGACGGCGCCGGGATCCGATCCCGCTTTGTGTTTGATCATCGGCACGCCGACGCGATCGGCCCACATCTGCAATTGCTCGATCGCGGCGGCGCGAAATGTGTCGGCGGCGCCGAGAATCACGCTCTTCCCCTCGCTCTTCCAGCGCGACGCGAGCTTGGCGATCGTCGTCGTTTTGCCCGTGCCGTTCACGCCCACGACGAGGATCACGAACGGCTTCGCGCCGTCGATGTCGATCGTCTGCGCCGCGCGCTTTGGAATCAGCGCGCGCGTCTCTTCGCGCAGCGCCTGGGTGAGCCGATCCACATTCGTAATGTTTTCTTCGCGCACGCGCTGCTCGATGCGGCCGATGAGCGAAGTCGTGAGCTCCGCGCCGACGTCGGCGCCGAGGAGTCCTTCTTCGAGACCATCGATCGCGGTCTGCGAGATCGGCAGGTCGGGAGTCAGCGACTCCTTCATCTTCTCGATGATCTCGGTGTGAGTCATGAAGAGGCCGCGCTTGAGTTTGTCGAAGAAGGTTTTTTGATTCGGGGTGTCGTTCATCGGACTCGCGCGGCGCTCCCCTGCTCGCGGCTGGCGATCGCTTTCTTGACCATGTTCTCGTCGATCGTGAGCACGCGCTGTCCTTCGCGAGCGGCGGCGGCGGGATCGTATTCGATGTTGCGGATCACGCGCCGGTAGATCTCGCGCAGAGCGCGGGCGCCGAGGCGCTTCTGGCGCGATGCGTCCCAGGCGATGGCGATGAGCGCGGGACGGGTGATCTGCAGGTCCACGCCGAAGCGTTTGAAGTAATCGCGCGAGGTCCGGAAGATCGATGCGTCCGGTTCCACGAAGATCTTCGCCAGATCTCCTTCGCTCAGATCATTGAGCACGACGATCGATTCGAAGCGCGACGAGAACTGCGGCGTCATCCCGTAACGGAACAGATCGTCGTACTTCAGGTAGTCGCGCAGATGGAACGGCAGCTCCTCGCGCACCTCGCCGGATGCGGAGACGACCACCACCGGCTGCAACGGAGCGACATCCTGTCCGATCGTGGCCCGGCGCAGCACGCTGTCATACAGCTCCTCGAACGCGCCGCCGGCGACGAAGAGGATGCCCGATGAATTCACGACATGCGTCGCGCCGTCGGCCTCGAACTGCACGTGCTCGTTCTCCATCAGGGTGAGCAGCGCTTCCTGGGCCACGATCCCGCGCACATTCGGCGCGCCGCTCACCTGAGCGCGGATCTTGTCGACTTCATCGATGAACACGATTCCGTGCTCGACCGACCGCCGCAGCAATTCGGGCGGCGCATCGTTGCCGAGGGTCTTCTTCGCGTTCTCGTACAGTCTTCCCAGAACCACGCGGCCAAAGCCCTGATGCTCTTCGGCAAGGACGTTCGCGTTCAGACGCACGACGTTGGCGAACTCGATCAGACCCGCCTTCGTCGAGAGGAATTGCTCGATCGCGCGCATGATCGTCGTCTTCCCTGATCCGGAGTTGCCGATGAGAAGGATGTTGGGCGCCGGATGACCCACGAGATGCTTCACCAGCGCGACGGAGAGCTCGCGCACGGCGTCTTCCTGGCCGACGACGGTTTTGCGCAGCTCCTCGAAGATGTCGCGCGGGCGGAGGGGGAACTCGGACATGGACGACGCATTTTAGTGCGCGAACACAGAGAACAACACCGCGGCCAGCAACACCACCACCACCGCCATCGAGATCCAGAAGGCCTGCACGGTCTGGCGATGCATGTTCACCGGCTCGCGGCGCTCGCCGAGGAGGAATTGGAGGTATTGGACGCGCGGGCGGATCGAGCCGATTTTCTCTTCGAGATTCGGATAAAGGACCTGATTGATTCCCGGGACGATCACCACGGGGATGAACGTCGCGCCGCCGCTGCGGGTGATGAAATCGTTCAGCATCTCGTTGTGCGGCTGGTCGGTCGTCGCAACGAGACAGTGATACACCGTCGTCGACTGCAGGACTGAGAGCGCCTTCTGGGTCACGTTCTTGGCTTTATAGGTATTGACGACCGATTGCGACGTCTGGCGCAGCACGCGTTCGTTGAGCTCGGCGATGCGCGTGAAGATGAACACGGTCTCGCCGGTGGCGACGGAGATCTTTTCCGGCCGGCTGAAGATCACCTCGCCGAACTTGCTCCATTCGTCTTCCGCCTGATCGCTCGTGAACCCCTCTTCGCGGAGGCGTTGCATCAGGCGCGTGACAGGATCGGCGTCGGCGCACTCAATCGGTTTTTCGGCTTTCAGTTCTTGCATATTTCTTGACGAGACGAATGAGATCGTCGAATTCAAAAGGTTTGCCCATGTAGTCGTCGGCACCGCACTGCCTGGCTTTATCGGCGAGGTCGCGGTCACCGGAAACGATGATGTATGGAATCTCTTTCGTTTCCGGCTGCCTCTTCAGAGCATTGCACAACGCGTCGCCGCCCATCCCTTTGATCGTGAGGTCGGCGAAGATCATCGTCGGACGTTTCGCCTTCGCCTCCTGAAGCGCGGACTGCCCGTCGGACACGACCGCCGACTGATACCCATTCCTCTGCAGAACGAGCGCGATCAGGCGCGCCACCTGCGGGTCATCTTCCACGATGAGGATCATGGCCGCCTCAGTAGTCGAACTGCACGTGCACGCGCTTGCGGACGTGTCCGGCGACCGCACCCACGAACGCTCCCAGAGTGTTCGACAGCACATCGAAGACGCCGATGACGCGCGTCGGAAGAAAGCTCTGCCAGATCTCCATGGCCACGGCGAAGATCGCTCCGGCAAGCACCGTGAGGAGGTATGTGCGCGACCGCGGCCGTTTGGCAGAGTCGAAGAGGAGAAACGCCAGAAACCCGAACGGCACGAAGAAGAGCGTGTTCGCGATCACCGGCATGAGGCCAGCCAGCAAGGCGTCGCGCGTGATCGGTGACTGGCGATGCATCGTGCGCAGCAGCAGTTGCGTCAGCGGCTCGTTCTCGCTCGTATACGCTTTCCCGGAGAGATAGAAAAGCAGCGCCGCCATCAGTCCGGCGACGAGAGCCAGAAGCGCGACCGCCATGTATTTGCGGACGACGATGACGCGCACTTCGCGTTTCCCCATGCAATCGCATTATCACGAATCTCCTCATAGCCAGAATCGTGCTAGCTGCGTCCGCTGGTAAAATTGACACGAAATAACTAGATGATCTCTCCCCTCCTGACGCTTGCTCCCTACAACGTGATCGCAAGCAGAGTCGCCGAGCGTCTCGCGGCCGGCCGGGGCTCCCGCGATCCGCTCGCACCGTGGGCCGAGGAGGTCATCGTGGCGTCGGCCGGGGTATCGCAGTCGATCGCCGCGGCAATGCTGCAACATTTCCCGAACGGCGTGGCAGCGCTGCAACTTCACACGATCGACACGCTGGCGCGCCGGATCGTCAACGCCGCGGGAACCTTTCCGCGTGTCGCCACGGATGAAGAGCGACGCCTGGCGATGCGCACGGCGGCGCGCTCCATCAGCGATCCGCTGACGGCGACGCGAGGCGCGGCAGCGATGCTCGAGCGTTCCTACCGCGACGTGCGCGACAGCGGCGTCACTCTTGCCGAATTTTCGCAGCGCGCCGGCGCCGCGCGCTCGCTCCGCAACCGCGATCGCATCCGCACCGTCATCAAGGTCTGGCAACAGTACGAGCGATTCATCGCCAAGCTCGAAGCGGTGGATCCCGCGGACGTGCTCAGACGTGCCGCCGAAGGCTGCGCCGCTACACCGCCGCAGATTCTCGCCGGTTTTTATGACATGACCGGCGCGCAGCTCGCACTGATCCGCACTCTACAGGCGGTAGAAAAGATCGCCGCAGTCTTCGTGCCCGTCGATGACCCGTTCGCTCATCCCTTCATCCGGCACTTCGAGTCCTCGCTCCTCACTCCTCGTTCCTCGGTTCTGAAGATCAAGCAAGTGCGCACATCGGTGCGCGAGGCACAAACCCGTGAAGAAGAGATCCACAACGTGTGCGCCGACATCGCGGCGTTGCTCGCGTCAGGTGCGTCTGCGCAATCGATCGGCGTTGTCTCGCGCTCGCTCGACGCGTATGACGCCGCGCTTTTCGAACGCTTTTCGCGCGAGCACGGTTTCGTGATGAGTGAATCCGTCGCGCTGCCGCTGACTGCGCATCGCTTCGGCCGCGCGACTATGCTCCTGCTCCGCATCCGCGAGCGGAACTTTCCGCGCAGCGACGTCCTCGAGATCGTCCGCAGCGGCCTCAGGCTGACGACACGGATCAATCCCGAGAAGGCCGATTACGAGACGCGCTACGCGACGATCGCCGGCGGCCGCAGCGCCGATCTCCGGCAACGCACCTTTCGATCGCCGGTGGTCGATGACTACATCGCCGTGGTCGCGGAGCTGGAAACGCTCACAGAGCGCATTGACGCTGCATGGCTGGCGCGCCTCGCCGATGAGTTCCGCATCGAAACCGAGATCGACCTCGCGGCCGTCGACGAACTCCAAAAAATCGGCGCACTGTTCACGCGCGCGGAGGTGTGGAAGCGGCCGTTCGATCAAGGTTCGCTGATCGACGCGCTCGAATCGGTGTCGCTTGACCGAGAACCGACAACCGACAACCGACAACGCATCTGGCTCGGCGACGTCATGCGCCTTCGCGGGCGTTCGTTCGAACATCTCTTCGCGATCCGCATGCAGGACGACGTTCTCCCGCAACGTCGCGTCGAAGACCCCGTTCTCGTCGACGCCGACCGCCGCATCCTCGGCCTCCGGGAGATCGGCGATGGACGAGCGGAAGAGCGGCTCTTGTTCGATCTGATCGGCGTCGCAGCCTCGACGTCGATCGACTTCTCGTTCGCGGCAAGCGACGGATTCGGGAAGCCGTTGCGAAGGTCGCAGTTCCTGCGTCATCTGGAGTGCGGCAGCCATGCTGCCGCTCTTCCCGCTGAGCGGCGGCGTGGCCGCCTCACTCCAGAGCGCGCTTTGCAGCTTCTCGTCCGATCGGGCACCCGTGGCATCTTCGACGGCTACCTCCGCAGCGACACCGTGCGCGATCGCGCCGGCGCCGCGTTGCAGGCGATCACGCCGACGCAACTCGAAGACTTCGGCGAATGTCCGCAGAAGTTCTTCCTCAAACAGATTCTCGGCGTCCGCGATCTCGACGATCCCGAGATGGACATGCAGATCAACCATCGGGAGAAGGGAATCGTCCTGCACAGGATCCTCGAGCGTTTCTATCGAGAGAAGGCGGATTCCGTGGAAGGAATCGTCGATGAAGAGTTCGACAAGCTCGACGAGAAGATTCCGCCGTTCAATCCGCCGATGCGGCGCATCGAGCGTCAGGCCACGAAGCGGCTGCTCCGGCAGTTCATCGCCGCCGATCTCGCCGATCTGGCCGCGCTCTCGCTCCTGCCGGCGCAGTTCGAGCACAAATTCGGACCCTTCATCGTCGACATCGAGGAAACGTCGCTGCGCGTCGAAGGGAAGATCGATCGCATCGACGAAGGTGGCGGCAAATATCGCATCATCGATTACAAATCGGGCAAGGCGCTCCGGCATGTGAAGCTCGCCGACAAGATCGATCGCGGCGTGCGCCTGCAGCTCGCACTCTATGCGATGGCGGCGGCAAGCTTCGTCGGAGCTCCCGTCAGCAACGTCTCGGGCGCGATCAAGCCGATCGCGGGCGCGGCGAAGCCGGGCGACTTCGCGTTCGAGCTCGCCGGCAAGGAGACGCGACTCCGCGAGACGCTCGCACTGTTCGTCGCGGCGATCCGCCGCGGTGACTTTCCCGCGTTCCCGAATGAAGACGACAACGACTTCAACGCCTGCAAATACTGTCCGGTGAATCATTCGTGCCGTACACGCCACGATGCCGAGGAGAAGCGCGCGGTTTTGCGGTCCGGCGAGCCGCGGACGCTGTTGCAGGAGGCCGGCTCGTGACGACGCTGCAGCAGTCCTTTCGCTTCACGCGACCGGGCGCCGTGCCGCCGCGCCGGCGCAATGTCGTCATCGAAGCAGGCGCCGGAACGGGAAAGACCACCGCGATCGTCGCCGAAGTCCTCGAGCTGCTCCTCTCCAACGCCGATCTCGCGCCGGAGCGCATCGTCCTGATGACCTTCACGGAGAAAGCGGCCGGCGAGATCGCCGATCGCATTCATCAGGCGCTCGCTGAGATCGAGCCGCAATTCGACAGCGATCGAGTCGTGTGGCCGGCATCGTCCTCGAAGCCGCTCTTCGAAATTCCGGCGGCGCGTCGTGAACAATATCGAGAGACCTGCCGCAAACAACTCGAGCGCATCGACGGACTGCGTTCGCAGACGATCCATTCCTTCTGCCAGTCGCTGCTGCGCATGTTCCCGATCGAGGCGAATCTCGATCCGCAATTCAGAATCGT
>DASXRT010000017.1:0-16406 GCA_036506455.1 Thermoanaerobaculia bacterium | reverse complement strand
CCTTCGAGGACGTGAGGAATGGCGGTGTGTTGGATGGGCGTCGGAGTGGTGTATCCAGCGTCATCGACTGACTGGAGAATCTTCGGACCGAGCCCGAGCGTGCGAAATGAGATTTCGTTCATAGTTTGTACTGCCGCACTGTCTTGGATTTCGGTCGCGAGGAACCGCGACAGCAGAGGCGTGTGGGATGAAGAACCGGTTGGCGCCGCAAGTTATTCTCGCAGCGCCATTTTCGGGTCAGGCGAAGCACACGGCCGACGCCGAGCGCCGATGCGACGACGATAGTGTCACGACGGCCGTCGTGCTGATCCAATGAACGGCAGAGCGCTGCGCCGACGATCGTCGCGCCGCACTCCAAGGCTAATGCGCGGTCATTTGCGGCTCAGGATTCGAGCCAGCGTGGCGTCGATGGCATCGACGCGCCGAGTCAGATCGACGAGATAGCGTTCGATGCGATCGAGTTGGGTCGGTGTGGCACCGATGACTTCAGCCGCGCTCGCCGCCGCTAATTCCTTCGGCGGAATGACGCGTGTCTCGGAACCGAGACTCTCGTTCGCACGCTCGTACACGAACTCGCGGCTATGCATGCGCAGCATCGTGTCGTCCCCGTACTCGAACGGCGCTTTCTCGACAGAGATCGTCGCCGACGGATCGAATGCCGGCTTCGGCTCGGGATAGAAGCGCGTCACCAGGTCCCGCACGTTGCGATAGACGCCGACGACCGGCCGGATCTTCATGCCGATCTTCGATTGAAGGGTATCGATGCATTCACGGTCGAGCGGATTGATCATGGCGACCGTCAACTCGTCGGCCTCGACGTCGATCGGCAGAACCTCGAACTCCCGGGCCAACTGGTTCGGGATGTGTTGCTCGATGTCGGCAATGGCGTCGGCCGTGATCGGATCGACGATCGGCAGCTTCGTCACTTCCGCCACCCATTCCGCGAAACGGCGATCGGAGACAAAGCCGAGATCGATCAGCGTGGGCGCGAGGCGCTTCTTGCGCATCTCGGCGTCGCGTTCGGCGACCGCGAGCTGAGGCGGCGAGATCAACTTCGTGTGAACGAGCAGCTCTTCGAGCGAGGGCATGGGCATGCGAAACATACTTCAGTTCCTTCTCCAAGTGGGAGAGGGCACTACGCGTGGATGCCGGGCGCCTCGTGTCCTGTCGAGGCCACGTACTCGCCATAAGTCCCACCGTACACGACCGGGCGATCGCCCAGCTCGAGCACGCGATTGCTCAGGCCGCGCAGGAACGTACGGTCATGCGAGACGAAGAGCATCGTCCCTTCGAAGTCTTTCAAAGCCTCGACGAGCATCTCTTTCGTCGCCAGATCGAGATGGTTCGTCGGTTCGTCGAGCACGAGGAAGTTGGGAGGATCGAGCAGCATGCGGGCGATGACGAGCCGCGATTTCTCGCCGCCGGAGAGCGAGCGGATCTTCTTCTCGACATCGTCGCCGGAGAACTGGAACGCGCCGAGAAGACTGCGAAGCACGCCGATCGACTCGAGCGGAAAATCCTTCTGCATCTGCTCCCACACCGTGAGGTCGGGATCGAGCAGATCGAGCGATTGCTGCGCAAAATATCCGAGCTTCAGACTCGCGCCGAGTCGAACACTCCCTTCATCGGGCTGAAGAGCGCCGGCGACCATCTTCAGCAGTGTCGACTTGCCCGCTCCATTCTTCCCCATGACGCACCAGCGCTCACCGCGACGCACGTGAAAGTCGAAGCAGTCATAGACGGTCTTCGTCCCGAAGCTTTTGCCGACGCCGTCGAGCATCGCCACGTCGTCGCCTGATCGCGCCGGCGAGCGGAAATCGAACTTCACGACCTTGCGCTTCTTCGGCGGTTCGACGCGCTCGATCTTCTCCAGCGCCTTGATGCGGCTCTGCACCTGGGCCGCCTTCGCCGCGTGCGTCGTGAATCGCTCGATGAAGCGCTGCTCCTTCGCCAGTTTGGCCTGTTGCCGCGCGTACTGCGCTTCCTGATTCGCTTCGCGCAACTCGCGCTCGCGAACGTAGAAGTCGTAATCGCCCGAGTAGGTGACGATGTCGCCGTCGTCGATCTCGATGATCTTCGTGACGATGCGATTGAGGAAATCGCGGTCGTGCGATGTCATGAGGATCGTCGCGGACGAGCTCTTCAGGAACTTCTCGAGCCAGAGGATCGACTCGATGTCCAGATGGTTCGTCGGCTCGTCGAGCAGCAGCACATCGAAGTTGCCGAGGAGAATGCGGGCCATCGAGACGCGCATTTTCCAGCCGCCCGAGAGTGCAGCCGCGTCGCCCTCGATCTGCCCGTCGTCGAATCCGAGTCCGTGCAGGACCTCCCGCGCGCGAGCCTCGAGCTCGTAACCGCCCAGATGCTGGTACTCCTCCTGAACGTGACCGAACCGGTCGAGGACTTTCTCGTAATCGGCACGTGTCGTGTCGCTCATCGCATGCTCGAGGTCGATCAGCTCATGATGCAGATCGCCCAACCGTCCGCTGCCGGCGATCGCTTCGTCGAGCACCGACCGGCCGCCCATCTCATCGACTTCCTGGCGAAAGTAGCCGACGGAGATTTTCTTCGGCACGGTGACGACACCATCGTCGGCGGATTCCTCGCCAATGATCATTCGAAAAAGCGTCGACTTGCCGGCGCCATTCGGACCGACCAGGCCCGCCTTTTCGCCGGGATTGAGCTGACACGATGCGTCGACGAACAGCACCTGTCGCCCATATTGCTTGCCGACGCCTGCAAACGAGATCATGCGGGGCGCACAACAAGCGCTGCGATATTCTGATTTCGTGAAGACCCTCCTCATCACCGGCGGCACAGGAAACCTCGGTTCGACCGTGATCAGGCGTCTGGCGCAGGACTATCGATGCATCGTGCTCTATCACGCAGAAGCAGGCTGGCAGGCGCTGCGGAAAATCGTCGACGTGGAGGGTGTCGCCGCCAATCTGTCGGATGAGGCCGATGTGAAGCGCGCTGTCGATCAGTGTGGCGAGGTTTACGGTCTCGTTCATCTCGTCGGCGGATTCGCGGAAGGTGGCGTCGACGCCGAGGAGAGCGTCTGGTCCAACATGATGTCGCTGAATCTGACGACGGCAGCGACCGTCATTCGCGCGGTGCTACCTCATCTCACTGATGGCGGACGCGTCGTTGCGATCAGTTCGTATGTGACGTTGAAGAAGCGGAGCGGCCTGGCGCCGTACATCGTGTCGAAGAGCGCGCTCAATGCTCTGATCGAGGTGCTCGCGATCGAGCTCAGGAAACGCGGCATTACGGCGAACGCGATCCTGCCTGACGCGCTGGCGGAGCCGGCGATGCGCGAGCACGTGGCCGAGACGATTGCCTGGCTGCTCTCCGATTCCGCCGCGAAGGTGAGTGGTCTTCTCATTCCCATGGTGGCCTGATGGAAGAGGCCGTTCTCGTGAGCAAGCTGCGGGCGCGAGATGAGAAGGCCTTCGAGACGCTGCTCCGTCTGTACATGGCCCAACTCCTGCGCGTGGCCCGCCGATTTCTGAAAAACGAGGAAGATGCGCGCGACGCGGTGCAGGAAACGTTCGTGGCCGCGTTTCGCAGCATCGATCGGTTCAAGGAGGGCTCGAAGCTCTCGACGTGGCTGCATCGCATCGTCGTCAACGCGTCTCTGATGAAACTTCGCAGCCGCCGCCGGCATCCAGAAGAAGAGATCGATGCGCTCTTACCGCGATTCGCCGCCGACGGACATCAGGTCGAAGACAGCGTCGACTGGAAGATGTCGGCCGAGGACATGGTGCAGCGGGAGGAGACGCGCGAGCTGGTGCGGAAGTCGATCGATCGGCTGCCGGAGTCGTATCGCGTGGTGCTGCTGATGCGTGACATTGAAGAGATGTCGACCGAAGAGACGGCGGAGGTGTTGGGAATCACGCCGACGGCGGTGAAGGTGCGGCTGCATCGTGCCCGGCAGGCTCTTCGCACAGTGCTCGACAAGGAGCTCCGCCGATGAGCGCGCGACCGTACATCACCTGCCGCGAGTTGATCGACTTCATCGCCGATTATCTCGAGGGCGCGCTGACGCAGCGCCAGGCGAGCGATTTCACGCGCCACCTCGGCATCTGCCCGTCGTGCCGCGCGTACCTGGCGACATACGAGGTGACGATCCGCGCCGGGAAAGAGGCACTGCGGTACGACGACTCGGCGAACGAAGACGCGCCCGAGGATCTGATTCAGGCGATCCTCAAGATTCGGGATCGCTAAATCCGTGGCGTCAACGTGAACGATGTGTCGATCGCGACGGCAGCTCGGGCAGGAACTTCATTCCCCAACTCGTGTCGATCAGCCACTGCATGAGAGCAGCGGCGGGGACGGGTTTGCTGAGCCAATAGCCCTGGATGAGATCGCAGCCGAGCTTATCGAGCATCCGCCACGTCTCGGCGTCCTCGACTCCCTCCGCACACACCTGTTTGCCGAGGTTGTGGGCGAGGTCGATGACGGTGCGGACGATCGCCAGATCCGCCTCGTTGCTCTTCATCTCTAGCACGAAAGACTTGTCGATCTTGATCTCGTCGATGGGAAGCTGGCGAAGACAGGTCAGCGATGAATAGCCGGTCCCGAAGTCATCGACCGAAAGGCGCACACCGATCGATTGCAGGATGGACAAGATCGCCAGGGCGTGCGCGGGATCGGCCATGATGCTGCTCTCGGTGATCTCGATTTTCAGGAATCTCGCCTCGACCTTCCATTTCTCCAGCAGCGAATTGACTTTCGTGGGCAGCGTGTGCTCCTGAAGGCTCTTCGCCGACACATTCACAGCGAGAGGGATGGGTGCGCCCTGTTCCTGCCACGTGCGGCATTGCTGCAGTGCATGATCGAATATCCAGTCCGTCAGCGATCGAATGAGACCGGTGCGTTCCGCGACCGGGATAAACGCACTCGGCGTGAGCAGTCCTCTTTGCGGATGATTCCACCGAATCAGCACCTCCACGCGCGTCACCAGTCCGGTGCGGAGATGAAGTTTGGGCTGGTAGTAAAGCTCGAACTCGTTGCGCTCCATCGCCGAGCGCATCTCCACGACGAGCGACAGCTCGTCTCCCGAACGCGATTCCAGATCCTCGCGATGAAAGGTGTACCCCGACTGCATCTGCTTCGATGCGTACATCGCCACGTCCGCGCGGCGAAGCAGCGTGCGTGCGTCCGTTCCGTTGGCTGGGTACACCGCGATGCCGATGCTGGCGCCGACTTCGAGGACGTGCCCCTCGATGGCGAAGGGCTGCTGGAGAGCGCTCAGCAATCTTCGGGCGCTCGTGGCGATGTACGTCGAGTCCGACGGGTCGGGCATCACGACCGCGAATTCGTCGCCGCCCAGTCGGGCCACTGTGTCCTCGGGCCGAAACTGATTCCGCAGCCGCAGCGCCACCTGTTTCAGCAGGGCGTCGCCGAAGTGATGCCCAAACGTGTCGTTGACTTCCTTGAAGCGATCGAGATCCATCAACAGGAGCGCCACGGTCGACTTCTTCAAGCGTGCGACGTCGATCGATCGCTCCAGACAGTCGTAGAGCAGCACGCGATTGGGAAGGTCGGTCAGCACGTCGTGCGTGGCCTGATGGCGGAGAGCGAACAACTGTTTCTTGAACTCGGTGACGTCGCGCACGAACGCCACCCAGTGCGTCAGCTCGCCTGAGTCTTCGACCGGGATGAGCTGCAGGTCCAGCTCGAACTCCGTCCCGTCCTTCCTCTTCGCCGTCGCTTCGGCATCGAACGCCTCGCCGTCGAACACATGATCGAGCAGATCGGTCACGATCTCCTGATGTCGCTCGACGATCCCGAAGATGTTCATCGGCTGTCCGATGACTTCTTCCCGCGTCAGGCCGTACATCGAGCAGAAACCCTCGTTGACGAACGCAACGCGAGGACCGATCGCTTCGACCGCCGGCGTGAGGATGGAGATGCCCTGACCGAAAACGCGCACTGCGCTTCCGAGGAGCTGAAGCTGTTCGCTGAGAACGCGCTGCTCGAGGAGTTTGCGCGGAAGGGACTCCGGCGAAAGATCCTCCGACCACGACTCCAACCTCAGGTCGTCATCAGATTCCGGTTCGGACATGGAAGAGTCTCTAATGATACGCGCTACCAGATGACGACGTAGGTTTCGACGAACGTCGCCAGGACAAAGCCTGCGATCAGCGCGATGTAGGCGAATCGGAGGAAGCGATACTTCTTCTGATGCAGGTATTTCCCGAGACTGTAGATATCGCGCGCCGCGGCCTCGTAAAGGAGATCGTCGGTCGAGACGATCTGTTCCAGGGCGTGCATGAACTCGTCTTCGCTCATGCTCGCGAAGTGGCCGAAGAAGAGAAGATTCCGTAATCCGCGCTTCTTGGAGAACGTGGGCAACACCGCGACGATGGCCAGGACGAGCGCGATCAGACAGGCCGCGGCGAGCGTCAGCAGAGCCGGCCGGAGATGCGGCTCATTCGCCCGGCTCAGAGCGATCGTGGCCACGATCGACGAGACGGTGATGAGGATGCTCGCCTTGGTATCCGCCATGACGCTGAGCTGAACGTGATGCTGCTGGATGGTACGCAGCAGATTGTCGACGGAGCCCCTGGCCTTCGTGCCCCGGAAGTACTGCGCTCCCGACTCGATCTTCTCGACCTGTCGCAGCGTTTCTTCGCCGATCACAGAGGACGATTCTACCGCCGATTAGAAGTCGATCTGGCCCATCCGCCCGTTCTGATAATCGCGGATGGCCTGGATGATCTCAGCCTCGCTGTTCATGACAAACGGACCGTAGCGCGCGATCGGTTCATTGATCGGACGGCCGCCGATGAGGAGAAACTCTGAGGGAGCGTTATCGTCCGCACGCAGGACGACGCGGTCGCCGTCTCGATTGAAAAAAGTCGCCTGATCCTCAGAAAGAGAGTAGGCGAAGACATTGAAGTCCTCCGGCACCGCGTGCTCGAACGAAGCACCCGCCCCGAGCTTCACGTGCAGATAGACGATCGGCGTGCGCGTCTCGACGCGCGCCCCTTCCCCGGCGATGACGCGCACGGTCGCACCGTCTTTCGACATCGTCGGAATCGAGGCCGCGGCGAGCTCCTGATAACGCGGCTTCATCATCTTGTCGCGACGGGGGAGGTTCACCCAGAGCTGAAAGCCATCCATCCGGCCGCCGCTCTGCTGAATCTCGGTCGACGGCATCTCCGAATGCACGACGCCGGCGCCGGCGGTCATCCACTGCACATCGCCGGACCGGATGAAACCGCGGTTGCCGCGCGAATCCTTGTGCTCGATCTCTCCCTCGAGCACGTACGTGACCGTCTCGAACCCGCGGTGCGGATGATCGGGCGCTCCCTTCGCTTCGCCGGCGTGCAGCGTGACCGGTCCCATGCGGTCGAGCAGAAGAAACGGATCGAATTGTTCGAGGGTGGCGGTAGGGAAGGGGCGATGGACGATGAAGCCCTCGCCCTCCACGGTGGGCGTCGCCTTGATGATCGACTGAATGGTGCGCTGCATGGGTTCTCCCATTTCTTCAACAAAACAGCATTCCCACGCGCGCTACACTCTACAGCCATGCTCCGGATCTGGGTGATCGTCGCGGCCGTCGCTGCCGTGGCAGTCGTGTCCTTCGCGCTCGGCAAGCGGCACGCGCGACGTCTGCAGCGGGCGCGACGCATCCACATCGATCGCTACAAGCTGAAAAAGCGTCACGCCGACATCGAGCTGGAGGTCTTCGGCAGCCGCGAGGTCGTTCACGCGATCCAGGCGTACGCGAAAGAGAACCGGGTCAGCACGGAAGCGGCGATGCGCCAGGCGCGGCAATACCTGCGCGAGATCGTTCCGAAGTTCAACCTGCTCGCGTACTACCGCTTCGGCGCGCCGATCGCCCGCGCCATCATGAATTTTCTCTATCGCGTGGTGGTCGAGCGCAAGCCGATCCGTGACTTCAACGAGCGGGCGACGAAGAGCGGCACCGTGGTCTACGTCATCAATCACCGCTCCAATGCGGACTACGTCCTCGTCGCGCACATGCTCTTCAAGTTCATCTCGCTTTCGTATGCGGTCGGGGAGTGGGCACGCGTATGGCCGCTGAATCATCTATTCAAATGGTTCGGCGCTTACTTCATCCGTCGCCGCTACCGCGAGCCGCTCTATCACGCGGTGCTCTCGAAGTTCGTTCAGACGATCACGAAGAACGGCGTGACGCAGGGGATCTTCATCGAAGGAGGCCTGAGCCGCGACGGCGCCTTCCGCAAACCGAAGCTGGGCATGCTCGACTACATCGTCACGTCGAAGGCCGATCCGGAGTTCACTGCTCCGCTGCACATCATTCCGACGGCGATCAATTACGACCGCGTCCTCGAAGATCGCAATCTCACCGACGAGCTTCTGGGCCGCGAGGATCGCGCCACGAAGCTCGAAAAATTGCGCACGACATTTCAGTTTCTCTTCAAGAACTCGCTGCGCAGCCTGTTTCGACGATTCAAGCGCTACGGGTACGCCGTCGTCACATTTGGTGACCCGATTTCCATCGATGACTTCATCCGCGAGCATCCGGCCATCCTCGCGACCGAATTCGAGCAGCGCAAACCAGAGCTGCAGCAGCTCACCGACGTGATCATGAACGAGATCTCCGATGCGCTGCCGATCACGCCCGTGCCTTTGGTGGCGCGCATCTTCGCCGATCATCCGGAAGCAGGCGAGATCGCCGAGCAGCGGATCATCGAAGAGATCGAAAAATATCGCCAGCGCTGGGCCGATCGCGTCTGGCTCACGCGCGAGAAATCGGCCGTCGAAATCTGGCACGCCGCCCGCGACATTCTGGTCTTCCGGCATCTCATCGAAGTGGTCATCGGCGGTTGGCGCTGGAATCCCGGCGAAATCCTATTGCGCGATTTTTACGCGAACTCGCTCATGACGTTTGCAGAGGTGAAGCGGCGCGGATGGCCGGAACGCGCCATGATTCCCGACGAGGCGCTGGCCGCCGCCGCGGCCGCACATTGACGCACTTCTCTCGCGGCTTTCCTGTTCCGTTGACGTGGAGGGCGTATATCGGAATGGATGAGAAACGAACAACGGACGGTTCCGCGCTACTTCCTCGACCCAACCGTGGCCGGCACGTCGAACGGCAGGCCGGTTCGCGTCGTCGACCTCGGCATCAAAGGCGGGCGGCTGGAGCTCGCCTCTCCGGTCGAACCCGGCACAGCGATCGACCTGACGATCGGCGAGATCAAAGTGAGAGCGACGGTCCTCTGGTGCCAGGTGGACGCGCTCAACTTCGCCGCAGACTACGATGGTTATCTCGCCGGCGTGGCTTTCGACAGGCCGAGCGATGCCGTGGGACGCCTGGTCGATGATCTTCACAGCCTCGGCCGCGCGGCGCGCATCGAAGAGCTGCGCAGTCACGATCGCTATCGCATCACCGCCCCGCTGACCGGCAGCTTTGGCGACATGGCCCCGGTGTCGATCGTCGATATCTCAGTACGCGGCGTGCGCCTGGCGATGATCAAGCGCCTGGGAGTCGGATACACGCATGCGCTGCGGTTCCAGGTCGACGACGAGATGGGTCCGGTCGAGGTCAGCGCGAAAGTGGCGTGGTGCAGACCGGCGCCGATGGGTCGCGAGTTCCACGCCGGACTGGAGATCGACGGAGCCGAGGAGGAGCTGCGCCAGGCGATTCACCTTCTCTGCACACGCAACGAAGCGCGCATCGACATGGACTCGCTCAGACGTAAATTCGACACTCTCCGACTCGCTTCGCGCCTGACCGAGAAGCCGCAGAAGGTTGCGGTTTAACGCGTCATTGGTTGCGATAAAGGAGAGAGAACGCCTTCAACGCCGCGATCCAGGCCACCAGCACAATCGCCAGTCGCACGTAGCCCAGATTCGCCCATTGCGTCGCTGTCGCGCGCGAAGCGGGCGAATCCGTGGCGCGCATCAATCTGACCATCGTCGGAATGAAGTACGAGAAGGTGAAGATCCGGTCAGCGAGCGCGGCGAATCCGGCGGCGAGCCACCACGTTCGCAGGTCGCCGGTCGCGCGCCACGCCAGGATCAAACTGGCGACAGTGAGCAGCGTCAACGGTAACGTCGTGACAAAGGCCCAGAACTTCCGTCCGGTGTCGTCGCGACGCGCAGCCTCCGCATTCCACCTCGCCTCTCCTTCCGGCGATTTTGTCCAATTCGCAACGGTCACGCGCGATTCATACAAGCCCGCGCCGAACGTAATCCCGAGAAAGATGATGAACAGCCACAATACGATTCTGGAAGTCACGCAAAAGGTTCCGGTTTACCGCGCCGCCAGGTGCCACTTCATGAAGTCGAGCACGCCGCGGATGATCTCCTTGGTCCGGCGATCGTCGGTCTTGTTCTCGAATCCATGCGGCGCGGTCGGATGGATCATCAGCGTGATCGGCGCGTTCACTTCCACCGCTCGCTGAACGAACGTAGCGATCGACTCGTTGAGCTTCGGAACCTCGTCCTTCCCGGCGCGCACGATGAGCATCGGCGCGATGTCGGGGCGAAGATGCGTGACCGGCGAGAAATCTTTCACGATGTCGGGCAACTCGTACTTCGGATGCTCGAGCGTGCGGCTGATGTCGAGGTAGTTGTACATCGACACGATGCAGCGGATGTGTGGCGGCCGATCGCGTAAGGCCGGTGAGAGAAGCGGTCCTCCCGCTGAAAACGCGGCCAGGCAGATGCGATCACTGTCGGCATGGAGCTCCGGCGCATTGGCGCGTACGTATCGAATGATCGCGTCGACATCGCTCGCCGCATCGCGAAGATGCGGCTCCGGATATCCGAGCCGGTGATTGAACGTGACGCCGAGGAAGCCTGAGGCGGCGACGAGACGACCCCACGATTGATAAACGCCCCAATCTTTCGGCTTCACCGGAATGTCGGAGGGCACTCCACCGTGAATGAAGATCACGATCGGCGCCTTCGCGACATCGCGCGGCATGTAGAAGTCAGCCATGAGTTGCGCGCCGCCTTCGCGCTTATAGGTGACATTCTTTCGAACGCGAACGTCTTCGGTGCCGCGAACTTGATAAAGAACCGGACGCGAGACGGCGTCGGCGAACGCCTTCTCCGCATCGGAGACTTTCGCGCTCGGCTGCGCCTGGGCAACCGCCGCGAACGCGATTAGAGCGGTGATAACATCCGCCGCCGTGCCGCACAATCGTTTCAACACTCTCGATTCCTTCCCACTAGGCAACGGAAAGTCGGGGCAATTCTACTCGCTGCCGAAGCTCGAGAAAGCCGGTCTCGGCAAGATTTCCAGGCTGCCCGTGAGCCTGCGCATCGTACTCGAATCGGTGCTGCGCAACGTCGACGGCAAGAAGATCAGTGAGGACGACGTTCGCACTCTCGCGGCCTGGCAGCCCAATGCGGAGCGTACCGAAGAGATCCCCTTCCTGGTTGCGCGCATCCTCCTGCAGGACTTCACCGGTGTACCTCTGCTCGTCGACCTTGCGGCGATGCGCAGCGCGGCGTCACGACTCGGCAAGGACGCTCGGATCATCGAGCCGCTCGTGCCAGTCGATCTCGTCATCGATCACTCCGTACAGGTCGATTTCTCCAATCGCCCCGATGCGCTGCAGATGAACATGGACATCGAGTTCATGCGCAACCGGCAGCGCTATCAGTTTCTGAAGTGGGGCACGCATGCGTTCAATGGATTTCAGGTCGTGCCGCCCGGCATCGGCATCGTGCATCAGGTCAACCTCGAGTATCTCGCGCGCGGCGTGCTGGAGAAAGACGGCGTGTGGTATCCCGACACGCTCGTCGGCACCGACTCGCACACGACGATGATCAATGGCCTGGGCATTGTGGCGTGGGGCGTGGGCGGAATCGAGGCCGAGGCGGGGATGCTGGGGCAGCCGGTTTATTTTCTGACGCCGGATGTCGTCGGCGTGCACTTCACCGGCGCGCTCAAGGAAGGCGTCACGGCGACGGATCTCGTGCTCACGGTCACGGAGATGCTGCGGAAGGCGAAGGTCGTCGGGAAGTTCGTCGAGTATTTCGGCGAAGGTGCGACATCGCTCTCGCTCGCTGATCGCGCCACGATCGCGAACATGGCGCCCGAGTATGGCGCGACGATGGGCTTCTTTCCGATCGACGAGGAATCGTGCAGCTATCTGCAGCTCACCGGACGAACCGACGAGCAGGTGGCGACGATCCGCAACTACTACCAGGCGCAGGGGCTGTTCGGGATTCCGCGCAAGGGTGAGATCGACTATTCGAAAGTCCTCGAGCTGGAGCTCGCCACAGTGAAGGCGAGTGTCGCCGGCCCGAAGCGGCCGCAGGACCGCATCGAGCTGACGAAGCTGAAGCACTCGTTCATCAACGAGCTGCAGGCCGACCCGCCCGCGGGTTACGGAAAGCCGGGCAGCGAGATCGAGCGAAGAGCGCGCGTGGAGACCGGAGTGAGCACGTCGCGCGTGGTCGCTGGAGGCGGCAGGCAGGACGTACCGGTGAATCCGCTCGTGTCGAGAGTCAAGAACACGAGTGAAATGACCGAGAATGAAATGATCAACAACCGTCCCACGCCGGATCGCGTTTCGGCCGCCGCGGTCGAAGAACAATTCCCGCATGCCGTGGCTGATCTTCATCACGGCGATGTGCTGATCGCCGCGATCACCTCGTGCACGAACACTTCGAATCCATCAGTGATGCTGGCCGCCGGCATCCTCGCCAAGAAGGCGGTGGAACATGGCCTTCAGGTATCGCGCGTCGTGAAGACGTCGCTGGCGCCGGGCTCACGCGTCGTGACCGAGTATTACCGCAAGAGTGGCCTGCAGCATTACCTCGATGATCTCGGCTTCTACATCGTCGGATACGGCTGCACGACCTGCATCGGCAACTCCGGACCGCTCGACCCGACCATTGAAAAGGCGATCACGGAACACGACATCGTCGCGGCGTCGGTGCTGAGCGGCAATCGGAACTTCGAAGCGCGCGTGCATCAATCGATCCGCGCGAACTTCCTGATGTCACCGCCGCTCGTGGTCGCCTTCGCGCTGGCCGGTCGCATCGACATCGACATGCTGCACGAGCCCCTCGGCAAAGGCCGAAATGGTCAAGATGTTTACCTGCGCGACATCTGGCCGTCCATGGATGAAGTGCGCGCGGCCATGAAGTCCGCGCTCGATCCGGAAGATTTTCGGCGCCTCTACAAGAGCTTCGCCGAGGAGAATCCGCTGTGGAATCAGATTCCGTCGACGGAGGGAGTTCTCTACAACTGGGATCCCAAGTCGACGTACATCCAGGAGCCGCCGTTTTTCCAGAATGGCTCGCCGGCGAAGGCCACTGAGATCAAAGGCGCACGTCCGCTGGCGATCTTCGGCGATTCCGTGACGACCGATCACATCAGTCCGGCCGGATCGATCAAGCCGAATTCACCGGCCGGACGTTACCTGCTCGAGAACGGCGTGAAGGTCGAGGACTTCAACAGCTATGGATCACGCCGCGGCAACGATCGCGTCATGACTCGCGGCACGTTCGCGAACGTGCGCATCAAGAATCTGATGGTTCCCGGCGTCGAAGGCGGCGTGACGATTCATCAGCCCGACGGCGAGCGGATGTCGATCTACGACGCGGCGATGAAGTATCAACAGGAGAGCGTTCCGCTGGTCGTCATCGCCGGCCAGGAGTACGGCACCGGCAGCTCGCGAGACTGGGCGGCGAAAGGAACGAAACTCCTCGGCGTCCGCGCGGTGATTGCGCAGAGCTTCGAGCGTATCCACCGATCGAATCTCGTCGGCATGGGCTTGCTGCCGCTGCAGTTCGAAGAGGGGACGAACGCGGCCACCCTCGGCCTCGATGGATCGGAGACATTCGACGTCGCCGGCGATTTCAAACCGCGCGGACGAGGGACGCTCATCATCCATCGCCAGGATGGATCGTCGCAAAACGTTCCCGTCACCGTGCGCATCGACACGCCGATCGAAGTCGACTACTACCAAAACGGCGGGATCCTGCCTTACGTGCTGCGGCAGTTAGTCACCGCCGCGTAGCCTTGGAGTGCGGCGGCTCGCCGCCGCCTTCGACGCAGTTCATTCGCTCCAGCTTGTCAGTGAGCCCATCCCGATCCTGTAGCAGTACGCGCGCAGTGAACAGGATCCACCCCGGATCATCCGTCTTCGTACGAATGAGGTTGATCTGCTTCACGATCTCGTCAGCGGGAATCCGGTTGCCGACGCGTGTAATCGCGAGTCCCGGCCAGAGATGGCGGCGTGCAGTGTTCTGCCGTCGCCACCAGCGCAACAGTTCGCTGAATCGCTGCTGCGGTGCGGTCGTCGGCCAGTACAACTGCGGCGTGAGGTAATCGACCCAGCCACGCTGAAGCCACCGGCGCGAGTCGGCGTAGATCTTCGCGTACGCGTCGAGACCGCGCACACGACGCGGATGCCTGGGGCGCCAGATCCCGAACGGCGACACCCCGAACTGCACGCTCGGCTTTTCCTCTTTGATCGCGCGCGACACCTCTTCGATCAAAAGATTCACGTTCCCTCGCCGCCATTCATCGCGCGGGAGTCCGGCGTTGTAGCGGCGGAATGACTCATCGTCGGGAAAATCGAGCTCGTTTTCGGGGTACGGATAGAAGTAGTCGTCGAAATGAATGGCGTCGACGTCATAACGCCGGACGATGTCACGCACGACGCGCACGACATACGCGCGCACTTCCGGCTCGCCTGGATCGAGCCACCAGAAGCGGCCGTATTCGTGGACGAACTCGGGATGCACGCGGCTGATGTGCTCGGGCGATGTGAGCGGAATCGTCAGCGGATGTCGCGCGCGATAGGGATTCAGCCACGCGTGGAGCTCCAGTCCGCGCTTGTGCGCCTCTTCGATGGCGAACGCCAGCGGGTCGTAGAACGGATCGGGCGCCTTACCGAGCTCGCCGCTCAGATAGTCGGACCACGGCTCGATCTCCGAGGCATAGAGCGCATCGGCATTCGGCCGGATGTGCATGACGACGGCGTTGAGATGCGTCGCAGCGATACAGTCGAGGATCGCGATCAGCTCTCGTTTCTGCTCTTCGGTGGAGAGTCCCGGTCGCGACGGCCAGTCGGAGTTGTTCACCGTCGTCAGCCATACTCCGCGGAACTCGCGTGCCGGGACAGGCGGCGGCACGTGTGCGCATCCGGATATGATGAGTAGCAGTGCGGCGACGGCCGCCAGTCGGTGCGGAGACATGCCCACGCATTCTAGCGGCACGCCATTCGCACTTTTGAGCACGATATGACTTCGCTTCACGAGCTCGAGCAGAGTCGCGCATTGAAGCTTTCGCGCCGCGCGCACGACATGCCGGCGTCGCCGATCCGCAAGCTCGCGCCGCTCGCCGATGCCGCGAAGGCGCGCGGCACGAAGGTCTATCACCTCAACATCGGCCAGCCGGACATCGAGACGCCCGCGTGCATGCTCAATCGCCTGAAAGAATTCGACGCGAAAATCTTCGAGTACTCACCGTCGGCCGGGACGCCGGAGTATCTCCGCTCCCTTCAGCGCTACTACGAAAAACGACTGGGACTCGACCTCGGTCTCCATCAGCTTCTGGCCACAACCGGCGGCAGCGAGGCCATTCTCTTCTCCTTCATCGCCTGCGCGAACGAAGGCGACGACGTGCTGGTTCTCGAACCCTTCTACGCGAACTACCGCGCCTTCGCCACGATGGCCGGCCTGAAGATCACGCCCGTGACGGGTCGCGCCCGCGACGGTTTTCACATGCCGGCGCGCGAGGTGTGGCAGCGTGCGCTGACGCCGCGCACGCGCATCGTGATCATGTGCAATCCCAACAACCCCACCGGAACGGTCTACACGCGGGAAGAGCTGGAGATGATCGCCGGCTTCTGTCGCGACAACAATCTCTTCCTCGTCTCCGATGAGGTCTATCGCGAGTTCGTCTATGACGGCCGCAAGGCCATCAGCGCGCTCCAGCTCGAAGGTGTCGATGAGTTTGCGATCGTCGTCGACAGCCTCTCCAAGCGATACAGCGCCTGCGGCATCCGCCTCGGTTCGCTCGTCACGCGCAACGCGCAGATCTACGACGCGTGCCTGAGGATGGCGCAGGGGAGGTTGTCGCCGCCGGGACTGGCGCAGTTCGTCGCCGTCGGCGTCGATTCCCTCGGCGATGACTACACGCGCGACGTGATCGCCGAGTATCAACGCCGCCGCGACGTTCTCTACGAAGGTCTCACGGCGATTCCGGGTGTGTATCTCCAGAAACCGGAAGGGGCGTTCTACTGCATCACGACGCTGCCGGTGGAGAACGCCGACGACTTCGCGGTGTGGCTGCTCGCGGAGTTTGATCACGAAGGTGAGACGGTGATGGTCGCTCCCGGCAGCGGTTTTTATGCGACGCCCGATGGCGGCCGCAACGAAGTACGTATCGCGTACGTGCTGAAGGAGCAGGCGCTGCGGCGCAGCGTCGAGCT
>DASXRT010000016.1:0-2758 GCA_036506455.1 Thermoanaerobaculia bacterium | reverse complement strand
GTCTCGTCGCTACGCTCGATAGTATCCAGCACAAAACGCCGCAGGAGCACGAGCTCGTGATCATCGTGGATGGAGGGGACGCCGGTGTGCGCGCGGCGGCCACGCAATCGGCAGCGCGCGTAGTCGATGAAGAGACCGCGCGTGGCGGCGCGGCATGCTTCAACAAATTGATGAGGAACACGACCGCCGGCGTGGTCGTGCTCCTCGAGAGCGGCTGCATCGTCGGTCCTCGATGGCTCGACCATCTGCTCGCCGCGCTCGATCGCTCGCCGCGCGCCGGACTCGCCGGTCCATCCACAAATGCCGCGTGGAACGAGCAGCGCGTGTTCGTGAGTGCTGGCGGATCGGAGTCCGAGGTTGCGGCCACCGCGGCGGATGCGGAACGCAGGTTCGCGTCGCAGTTTCGAACACTCGGGCCGCTGTACAGCCTCGCCGACTTTTGTTACGCGGTGAAGCGTGAAGTATTCGAGAAGATCGGCGAAGCGGATGAAGCATACGGGCTCGGTCCATGCTGGGAAATGGACTACAACATTCGCGCAGCGCGCGCCGGTTTCGATGGATTGTGGGCGTGCGCCTCGTATGTGTGGCGCTCACCGCTGAGCCAGCGACGCCAGCGCGAAGAAAGCGCGTGGTTCGAGCGCAGCAGGCATCACTATCAGAACAAGTTCTGTGGCGCGCGATTACGCGGAGTGAAGAAGGATTATCGCCAGCATTGTCGCGGTGACGCCTGTCCGAACTTTGCGCCGCACCCCGACAGCCGGATCGAGTCGCGCGACGTGCCGCTCGTCAGTTGCATCATGCCGACGTACAACCGCCGCGAGTTCATCGCGCAGTCTGTGGCGTGTTTCCTGGCTCAGGATTATCCGAATCTCGAGATGATCGTCGTCGATGACGGCTCCGATCCGATCGTTGATCTGATTCCGAAGGATTCGCGGTTCGTGTATCACCGCGTCGATCGACGCATGCCCGTCGGCACGAAGCGCAACTTCGCGTGCGAGCGTGCGCGCGGCGAGATCATCGCGCATTGGGACGATGACGACTGGTATCCCGCTTCGCGGATCCGCACGCAGGCCGCTGCGCTCCTCGAGCGTGGCGCCGACATCTGCGGCACGAGCGTGCTGTATTACTACGATCGCGCGCGCGAGCGGGCCTTTCGCTATCAGTACTCGTCCGCGAACGGCTGGGTGGGCGGCAACACGCTCGTCTATCGTCGCGATTACTGGCAGGGACATCGTTTCGCCGACATTCAGGTCGGCGAAGACTCACGGTTCATCTGGAGCTCCTCCGACGCGAGGATTGTGGATCTCAAGGATCCGCGCTTGTGTGTGGGCGCTCTTCACGCCGGCAACATCAGTCCGAAAGAGATCCACTCATCCTACTGGTCCGCGGAACCGGTCGAACGCGTACGCGAAGTCATCGCCGCGGGATCAGCGCCGCCGTTTCCGCTCGCGTCGTGCGTGATGCCGACATACGGCCGTCGCGCATTCATTCCGCTCGCACTCGAATGCTTTCGCCGGCAGACGTATCCCAACCGCGAGCTCATCGTCATCGATGACGGCCTCGACGCAGTAGGAGATCTCTTCAAAGATGAACGCTCGGTTCGCTATCTCCACATCGGCAAACGCGTCAGCATCGGCGCGAAGCGAAACATCGGCTGCGCCAACGCATGCGGTGAAATCGTCGTGCTGTGGGACGACGACGACTGGTACGACCCGCGGCGAGTCGAGCGGCAGGTGACACCGATTCTGCGTGGCGAGGCGGACATCACCGGGCTCGAGAACCGGCTCGTGCTGCAGTTGCCGGAAAAGAAATGGTGGACGGTCAATCCTCAATTGCACCGCTCGATGTTCGTCGAGAACGTCCCGGGAGGAACGGTCGCGTTCCGTCGATCGATCTGGTCGGGCGGGATCCATTTCCCGGAGATCAGTCTCGCCGAGGATGCCGCGTTCGTGCAGGCGGCGAGACAGCGCGGCAGCAGGCTGCTGCGCCTCGATGTGGACACGCTCTTTGTTTACGTGCGCCACGGAGCGAACACATGGCGCTTCGATCCCGGCACATTCATCAACCCCGGCGGATGGAGCGAATCGTTCGCGCCGGCTTCGTTTTCATCCGAGACACTCGAGAGGTATGCCGCAGCCGCGACAGCAATACGCTGATGTCATCTTCGAAACCGCTCGTTTCCGGACTGCTGACGACTCGTGACCGGCCACGCTTCGTCAGTCAGGCGATCCGCTATTTCGAACGGCAGACATATCCGAATACAGAGCTTGTCGTCGTCGACGGCGGCGATCATGACGTCGCCGATCTGTGCGCTGGACGATCTCGAATCCATTACGTTCGAGCGACTCCCGGGGATTCCATCGGCGCGTGCCTGAACACGGCTGCGGAAAAGGCTCACGGCGATGTCCTGGTCAAGATTGATGATGACGACTACTACAATCCCGCTTTCGTCGAGCGTGCGTTTGATGAACTGAACGATTCCGGCGAGTTGACCGTTGTCGCGTGGGATTGCTTCTTCGTCCTTCTCGCCGGAGAGAAGAACCTCAGATTTTCGGGTCACGGATGGTCTGCGGGCGGAACGCTCTGTTTCCGGCGCGCGGTCTGGGAAAAGACGAGATTTCGTCACTGTCCCGCCGAAGATTTCTTTTTTCTTCAGGAGAGCGGTTCGGTCATTCGGCGCGTCTGCGCGCCGGAGCTCTTCGTTCTCGTACGGCATGGTCAGAACCGATGGTGGACGCTCGGGAACACGGAAGTTGAC
>DASXRT010000015.1:0-5506 GCA_036506455.1 Thermoanaerobaculia bacterium | reverse complement strand
CGACAGCGGTCTTAAAGAGTTCTTCGCGCTCTGTGACAGTGAGACTCGTCGCCTCGCCGGTCGATCCCGCGACGACAACGCCGTGTGAGCCGCCGGCGATCTGACGCTCGATGAGGGCCGCGAACTGTTCGTAATCGACCTTCCCGCTCCGGAACGGCGTGACCACCGGAGTGTAGGAGCCACGAAGGAAGGCCGGATCGAGCTTCATCGCTTCCCCACCTCCTGTGCAGCGCGATTCGTCGCGAAGCCTCCAGTGGTGCCGAGGACCTCGGGTGGGCGGCTGAGATCCTCCTGCCAGAGGAGAGAGCCCATGCCGATCTGCAGCGGGCTGTCCTGAATGGTCAGCTCGTAAACGTCTTCATCGTGAGAAGAATGATTGTGAACTGCCCAGCCGGGAGCGGTGAGCATCAGGTCGCCGGCTTTCCACTCATAGCGCCTGCCTTCGATGACGCTGGAGCCGCTGCCTTTGAAGAAGTAGTTGATCGCCGAAGCAGTGTGCCGATGCGGGCGATCGACAATGTTGGCCGGACGCAGACACATCGTCGCGAAGAAGCTGTGCGATGTGCCGTTCGTTCGTCCTGTGGCGGGGTTGTACAAGAGATAGAGACGGCGGCCCACATAAGAACGTCCGAGAGCTGTCAGCTTGTCGAGCTGCTCTTTGACCTGTTTCCAGGGCCAGTGCAGCGCGTCCATCGGCACGACGTCGGGATTGATCAACTTCTCGTACGGCATGAGCATCGCTCCGTCGTCGGTGAGACGGAATGTGCCGAACGGATTGACGTGCCGATCCTCTTCATCGCGCGCAGCGGCGCCGCTCGTCTCGGCAAGCTCCTCGTCGACGACGTGGACATTGAGCTTCTCGAGCAACGCGGAGTTGCTGTACGTCAGCCGGACCTGCAACGAGTCAGAGTCGTTGATGTGCTGGTACGCTGACCACGGAGGAACGTTCCAGACGTCGTACTGCGAGAAGCGGATGCGCTTTCCGTCGACGATCGATGTTCCTTCGCCGCGAATACAGAAGTTGATGAGGGAGACGTTGTGGCGCATCGGTTTCGTGCGTTCGCCCGGCTTGAGCACGGACAACGAAACGGCGATGCCGGGCGCGAGTCCCTCGCCTACGCCGGCGACGGGATTCACGATTGCCGACACGCGCCGCCCGTTCGACGGCGCAGGAAGAGCGGCGAGCCGTTCGACTTCGGTTTCGATGTCTTCGCGGCTGATGATCACCGGTCGCTGCGGCTGATGTTTTGGCGCCGGCGCGTCGGTGCGATCGACAAACCGGAAGTCGCGATGGGGCGCCGGCAGGCCTCGTCGTAATCTCGGCTCCGCGGCTTGCGGGCGAGAAATCGGCCGGCCGAGTCCGAGCTCGACGGCCCTGCGATGAAGCTCCGCGCCGATGGCGAGGTCGGCGATGCCGATGCCGAGCGACTTGAAGAGCGTCAGATCGTCGCCGCCACGGGGACGTTTTTCCGCGACGATCGACGAGAGTGATTTCACATCTTGCCAATTGCCGCGCTTGCCGAACGAGTCGATCAGCTCCCGCGAGAGTTTCTGCGCTTGCGGAACGCTGTCGGCGACGACGAGTGTGCAGCGGTCCACGAGATCGCCGGCGAGCTCGGCGCCGGCCGGCACGATGGCGCCGATGGCGTTGATGTGTGCGCCCGGCGCGACCATCGCCGCGGTGAGAAACGGGTCGCGCGCGCGTGTCGCGGTCGTGATGATCGGAACGCCGCGCACCGCACCGGCGACGTTGTCGAACGCTGTCGCATCGATGTCGAGCTCCGACTTCACGCGCTCGACAAGTCGTCGTCGCCGCTCCTCGTTGCGGCCGTACACGCGCACGCGTTTGATCGGTCGCACTGCAGCGACCGCAGCGACCTGCGGCAATCCTTGTCTTCCCGTTCCGATGATCGCCATCTCCTCGGCGTCTGGAGCGAGCCAGCGCGTGGCCACGCCTGAGATCGCGGCCGTGCGCAATTGGCCGAGAGCGCGTGCTTCGATGACGGCGACGAGATCTCCGTTCGCCCTGTCATAGACGATCAACAGCGGCGTCGCACCCGGCTCCGTGTGGGCCCACGTTTTCGTTCCGACGAAGTTGGCGAATTTCCCGCCGAGGGCATGCAGCGTGCCGCCGTTCCAGGCCACGACCGTCTTCTGCATGTTCTCTGCTTCGCCGCGTGCTTCAGCCGTCAGTCCTGCTTCGACGGCGTCGATCGCGTCGGTGAGATCCATCATCGACACGACATCTGCTTCGCTGATCCAGAGCGGGTCGCTCATTGCTCCTCCATCGGCGAGGCCACCGGCGGCTCCAGCGCCAGGCTGTTGACCATCAGCGCGTGTGTGACGTAGCGGCCGACCGTCATCAGCACCGCTACGGCCTTCGCATGACCGATCGCGCCGATGACCGCTTCGAGCTCGCGCTTCGTGTCGTGACCATTTCGTCCGATGACGGCGATCACGAGAAGTTGCACGAGGCGCTCGTCGGCGCTCAGCGCCTCCGTCGACATGCCGAGCGATTCGGCGGCGCGCACCCAGGCCTTGCCGAGTCCGCCTTTGAGGCAGCGCCGCTCGTGCTGCACGCGCTCATATGCGTTTTCCATCTGACAAGAGACGGTGAGCGCGATAAGCTCAGTGAGGTTTTCGCCGAGGGCCTGGCGGAGGTCTTCGGTGAAGACCATGAATGAATGCAGAGCTTTCGGCTGATGCGCCGCGCACTGAAAGAATTCGCCGAGGTAGCCGAGGCGTTCCACCCTCGGCCGGAGGAACTCGGCGAGCTCCGGCGGCATCTGCCCCGCCGACAGGCGCGGAATCAACTGAGACATAGGCCTCGAAGTACTTTTTAATGGTCTTACCATTGATCGTATGGCCGCTCTTCTGACGTTGTCAATGCCCGTCGTCGAAGCGTTTCGCCGCGAAGGCCACGTCGTCGTGCCTGGCCTCGCTTCGCACGACGAGGTGGAGTCGTACCGGCCGATCATCGCGTCGGTCGTCGACGATGTCGCGCGCCGTCACGAGAGTCAGGGCCGCATCGACGACTACTCGAAGCTGTTCACGCAGGTCACGAACATCTGGCGGCTCAACGATGCCGCACGAAAGATCGTCTTCTCGAAGCGCTTCGCCTCGGTGGCCGCGGAGCTCCTGGGCGTCAACTCCGTGCGCCTCTATCACGATCAGGCGCTGTTCAAGCCGCCCGGCGCTGGGCGAACGCCGTGGCACCAGGATCGTTACTACTGGCCGCTCGACACCGATCTCTCGGTAACGATGTGGCTGCCGCTGGTCGATGTCGATGAAGCGATGGGACCGATGATGTTCGCCTCCGGCTCTCATCGCGCCGAAAATCTCGGCGAGCTCGCGATCTCGGAAGATACCGATCGAAGGCTCGCGGCCGTGATCGAGAAGCGCGGATGGCGCGTGTCGAATGCGCCGGTGCGCGCGGGCGACGCGACGTTTCATGCCGGCGGCACGATCCACTCCGCGGGCGCGAACAACTCGGATCGCACGCGGGAAGTTTTGACAGTCATCTATTTCGCGGCAGGGACGCCAGCAGCGGTGCCCGCGAACGACAATCAGCGCGTTGATCTCGCGGTATTTCTGCCCGGTGTCCTTCCCGGCGAAGAAGCGAAGAGTGAGCTCAATCCGGTGCTTTATCCATGATCAGGAAGGAGATCGTCATGATGCAGCGTCGAGATTTTTTCCGTCTGATCGCCGCGGCTGGACTGATACCTCTGGCCGGGAGCGCCAAAGCGGAATCGTGGCCCTCGAACGACGATCCTCGCTACTGGCGATGGATCCGCGCGCAGTTCGATGTACCCGCCGGCGAGACCTACTTCAACGTCGGCACGCTCGGCTCGCGACCGCGGCAGGTCACCGACGCGGTGGCGAATCACATGCGGGAAATCGAACAGACGATCGCGCACTACGACTATCGTCCCGAACATCCCGAGTACATTGCCGGCTACCGGAAGCAGGAGGAATTACGCGCGAAGGTCGCACCGCTTCTCGGCGCCAACGCCCGCGAGATCGCGCTATTGCAGAACGCGACGATGGGATCGAATTTCATCGCCCACGGACTCGACCTTCATCCCGGCGAAGAAGTTCTGATGACCGATCAGGAGCACATCGGCAACAAAGGACCGTGGGAGTTGCGCGAGAAGCGTGACGGGATCGTCGTGCGCAAGCTGGCCATCGGGATGCCGCCCGCCGATCCCGATGCGGTGGTCCGCGTCTTCGCCGACGCCATCACGCCGCGGACTCGCGTCATCGACGTGCCGCACATCACCTCGAAGCTCGGCATCGTCCTGCCGGTCGCGCGCATTTGCGAGATCGCCCGTCCTCGCAACATCTTCACGCTGATCGATGGAGCGCACGGCGTCGGTCACCTGCCTGTCGACGTGAAAGCGATCGGCTGCGATTCCTACGTGACCAGCCCGCACAAATGGTTGCTGGCTCCGGTCGGGAACGGATGGCTTTACGTTTCCGAAGATCGTCTGCGCGATGTGTGGGCGACGCTGGCGAGCGCCAACTGGAACGACTACGATCCAGCCGACGGCGCGTTCCGGCTGATGCAGTTCGGAACGGCGAACCTGTCGCTGCTCGTCGGTCTCGCCGCGGCGATCGATTTTCACAACAAGATCGGAGCGCAGCGGATCCAGCAGCGCATCCTCGAGCTTTCGAATCGCCTGCGCGACGGACTGAAGACGATCGAGCGCGCGAAGATCTTTTCGCCCACCCATCCGGCGATGGCCTGCGGCATCGTCACGTGGGGGATCGATGGCGTGACCGGGCCGCGGCTGATGGACGAGCTGTGGAATCGCCGAAGGCTTCGCGTGCGATCGCAGGACGATCGCATGGTTCGGCAGTCCTGCCATTACTACAACAGTGCCGAGGAGATCGACGCGACGTTGGAAATTGCGAAGTCACTGGCGGGCTAGGTACATCGCGACGCCGATCAGCACGATGCCGATGATCCGCTGCTGCCAGCGTGCGAACGAGTCATGCCGCCGCAGCCAGCCGGCGACGAAACCGGCCGCGAAGACGAGTGTCGATCCGACGCAGATGCCGACGAGCGATACCATCATTCCCAGCAGCATGAACTGCAGGAAGAGATGACCGCGCTCCGGGTGCACGAACTGCGGCAGAAAGGCGAGGAAGAACAGCGCACTTTTCGGATTGAGCAGATTCGTGAAGAGCGCGCGGCGGAACGCGACGACAATGCTGATGTGCTTGCCGGCCGCGGCGAACTGCGGCGCTTTCTGTCGAAACGCTTTGACGCCAGCGATCACGAGATACATCACGCCCACGAGCTTTACCACCGTCAACGCGAAGGGCGAGGCGGACAACAATGCGGACAATCCGAGCGCGACTGCGGTCGTGTGGACGAGCGTCCCGAACTCGACGCCTGCGACCGTGGCCAGACCAACCGCGCGGCCGAGGAGTGAGTGAGCGAGGATGACCATCGTGTTCGGACCGGGGACGAGCACGAGCACGAATACGGCCGCGAGGAACG
>DASXRT010000014.1:0-19012 GCA_036506455.1 Thermoanaerobaculia bacterium | reverse complement strand
GCCCGGACCTTCGGCAGACGCACTAGCTTTCCGCAGTTCGGTATTGGGCCGGACCGGCATCATATGGCACTTTCCGATGTCCTGGACGTAAAGAATGCATACTACGATGCGCGGATGAACCCCTGCCAGCATATCGCTAAGGTCACCCGCCAGGAGTATTCCAGGAAGCCCAACACACCGGACGGCTGTGAGGAATGCCTGAAGATGCACGACACCTGGGTGCACCTGCGAGAATGTCTTGCCTGCGGCCACGTGGGCTGTTGCGACTCATCGAAGAACAAGCACGCCACGAAGCACTATCAGTCGAGCCATCATCCGGTCATCAAGTCGCTCGAGCCGGGTGAGCGCTGGATGTGGTGCTACGTCGACAGCGAGAGCGCCGAGCGCTTCTAATCACCTGGAATCGCGTTGCTCACGCTACAAGCGGATTCATCATCTCCAAACCAGGGAAACGGCGGAAATCGTTGTCGGTCGACACAACGGTCCAGCCACCCTCGAGGGCGAGCGCGGCGAGATGAGCGTCGGATGTCAGATTGCCGGCCGCTCCCGAAGCGAGGATCAGCGTGCGAAAAATCGTCCAGTGATTCTCGCCCGGAACGACGAGCTGCACCGACGGGTGACGCAGCCAAGAGTCCACAAAGGCCACAGCATCATCCGCGGACAGCGGACGCTCCATGATCCCCGCACGCGTCGCCACTCGGAGGAACGCAAGCAGAACAATCCAAGCCAAACCAACCGGACCGGCCCCGGACAGCTCGGTCTCCAACCACCGTCTGGCGCGATTGTGGTGCGGAGAATCGGAGTTGACCGCATAAATGAGCACGTTCGCATCGACGAGCTTCATTTGCGCAGCTCCAATTTTCGGACGATCTCGAGATCTTCCAATGTGTCAGCGAGGGCGAGCGCCTTGTCGAGATCGATCCCGGCGAGCACCTTACCCATGGAGGCTGGACGGAGACGATATGCGCGTGCGCGCGGCAGGCCCTTCTTTGCTGCCAACCCGGCGCGCAGTGTCTCGTTCACCACGACTTTGAATGGTTTGCCGGAGCGGTGCGCGATTTCCTTGAGGTCGCGGGCCAGCCGGTCTTCAATTGTCAAAGTCGTGCGCACGGATGCATCATAGCATCGAATTAGTGAGCATCAAAACATCAACCGCGCTGTCGCTGCGGCCGAGCGCTTCTAGTGGTGGGCGATGCGACCGCGCCCCGACTGACTCTGGATGCGCAGCGCTCCCGTGAGCGTCGCCTCCTGATTGCCGCTGTTGGCCAGGATCACAGCGGAGCCGGCAGGCGCATCGGCGGCGATCGAGAACGTGGCATAGACGTAGTTCGCTGCGTACCGGAAGTCCGATGTACGGTGGAAGCCCGGGTTGAGCACATTGAATGTCGTCATGCCGCCAATGATCCCATCGCCCGCGACGGCGATGCTGATCGACTGCCCCGGTTTGACGATCGCAGCATTCGACGTCAGGCTGAATTGATCGTTGCCCGGCGATGTGACGCCGATCCAGCGCGGGTTCAACTGCACCGGCGCGCCAGAGGTGCTGACGATCAGATTGCCGTAGACCCTGCCGCTTTCGACACGAATCGTTCCGCTGTCGCAGAAGTGCGTCGGGAACGATGTCACCTTGGCGGAACGCCAGACGCCGGCGAGATTGCGCGCGTCTACAGGGCCATCGAGCGGTTCGGCGTAGAGCCGATAGTTGCCTGCCGGAAGGCCCTGAATGATGAAGTCCCCGTTCGCATTCGAGAGCTCGGTCGACACCGGCTCTCCCAGATCATTGAGCGCGACGACCTGCGCAGCAAAGACGCCACCGTTGTCTCCAGTCACGCGTCCCTGAAGAACGCCGCCGATCATCGTCGGATCGATCTTCGGATAGACATTGGCGATGGCGATGCGATCGTCGCTGTCGAGCGACGGAGTATCGCTGCCGCGCGGCACCCACGGATACATGATCGACGAGAGAACCGCGGAGTGATCGAGTCCGAGGAGATGGCCGACTTCGTGAGTGACGGCCTGCTGCATGTTGTAGTCGCTCTTCACCAGCGATCCGTCGATCTGAATGTCGGCCTCAGTGAGCCGGCCGCTCGTGTCGTACCAGTTGGTCGTCATCGCGATCGCATATTGATCCTTGAATAGATCGTCGGCGAGCGTGATGGTGTTCTTGCCGTCGTTGCCGGGGGTCAAACCGCTGGCCACGCCGAGGAACCGAAAGCTGATGTTCGTGTCCGGCACCGTCGACCAGGCAGAGAACGCGCGATCGAGTACGGTCGCGGCATTCGGCAGCGCAGTCATGACGCGACTGTCGACCTGATACGGAATCGGGAACGACGCGGCCGGCCACGACACGGGCACGGCTTTGTCGCCGATCGTGTAAGTCAGACGCGCAGAGGCGGCCAGCGGAAGCGCGGCCGACGATAGGACAGTCGCCGCGGCGAGGAGTGGGATCAGTTTTTTACGGAGCATGACTGACGTGCGCTTCTGCAACCGGAATGCCATACAAATAATACCACGGATCGCGAAGCTAAGCGCCACGATCAGAGCCGGTTACGACAGCAAAGCCACCAGATCGATCTCGACCAGCGCTCCGCGCGGGAGCTGCGAGACGCCTACGGTCGTCCGCGCCGGTTTGTGATCGCCGAAATACTCGCCGTAGATCGAATTCAGGGTCTGAAAGTTCGCGAGATCCGTGAGATAGACGTTCGCTTTGACCACATGGTCGAACTCGGTGTGCGCTTCGCGCAGCACTGCTTTCAGATTTTCGAAGACGCGTCTGGCCTGCGCCGCGAAGTCTCCTGAGACCATGTTCCCGGAAACCGGATCGAGCGCGATCTGCCCCGAGGTGAAGAGCAGGCCATTCGCCTTGATCGCCTGAGAATACGGGCCAATGGCCTTCGGTGCATCTTTGCTCGCTACGAAGTCCATGGCGGCGCAGTATAACGACGTATCGCTATAATCGCGGCACCGGAATCGGAGAGCTTCATACCCATGAGCGTCTACCCAGGCAACACTTCACTCGCCTCGGCGGTGAAGGAGAAAGTCAAGTCGACCTTTCAGCAGACCCTCGCGCTGTATCGACAGGGGCGCAGCGAGGAAGTGATCGCCGGCTGCAATCTCATCCTGCAGATGGATCCGATGTTCGATCCCGCGAAGAGACTGTTGGAGAAGGCGAAGAATCCCGCTTCGCCGCTCGATGTCGACACTCTCACTGCCAAGCCCAGCCCGGCCGGTCCGCTCGCGGAGGCTCGCACAGCCATGGCCGCGCGCGATTTCCCGCGCGTCATTCAGATCACGACCGAAGTCCTCACGAACGACCTCATGAACGACGAAGCACGGCTGCTCGCCGACGAGGCGCGCGAGAAGATCGAAGCCAATCCGTTCATCGAACAGTTCGTGCGCAAGTGCGAAAAGAACGTGAAGGATGGAAATCTCGCCGCTGCACGGACCGACCTGGAGAAGGCGCGTGCCCTCGACTCGACGCATCCAGGAGTAAGCCGGATCGAGGAGATGATCAAAGCGAAGGAGTCGGGGGCGGCGGTCGCGTCCAGCTCGTTCGTCGTCGACACACCGAATGCGCCGGCACGCTCCACGACACAGGCCAGCGACTTCGGTTTCACGTTCGAAGAGGAAAAACCGGCTGCGCAGCAGCAATCCTCGCCATCGTTCGCGAATTTTTCCTTCGATACCCCCGCACCGCCCGCCGCCCCCGCCGCCCCGCCCGCCCCCGCCGGGAGCCAGCAGCCGGGCGGTGGTTTCGGCGGCTTCTCGTTTGACTCCCCTGCTTCGTCGTCGCCGGGAGGTTTCTCGTTCGACACGCCGGCACCGACACCGAGCGGCGGCGGATCGTTCAGCTTCGACACACCCGCGCAGCCTGCGGCAGGAGCTGGATACGATTTCTCGACGGCCTCGATCGAGACGACGCCGGACGACCAGAAGAAGATCGAGCAATATCTGTCGGAAGGCGATCGTGCGTTCGAAGGCGGCAACTACCAGCAGGCCATCGATCTCTGGTCGCGCATCTTTCTGATCGACGTCACGAACGAAGCGGCTTCCGAGCGCATCGAGCGCGCCAAAGGGAAGAGGCGGGAATCGGAGCAGCGCATCGAGACGATCCTCGCCGCGGGCGTGCAGGCATTCGAGCGAAACGACGTCAACACCGCCCGGGCGAAGCTCGGCGAAGTGCTGCAACTCGATCCGAACAATGTCACGGCCCAGGATTACTTGGAGCGCCTCGACATGCCGGCGGCGGCGCAGCCGGAGTTCTCTCCCTCAGCAATGCCATCGTTCGACTCCTCGGTCATCGACGAAGGTGAGAGCGCGACTCCTGCGTTCGAAATCCCTTCTCCGGCCGCGCGCAAGCCGTCGGCCCCGGCAAGGGCGCCACGCGCGGCCGCGGCAAGCAAGCTTCCGATGGGTCTCATCGCCGCGGTGATCGCCGCGGTCGTCCTCATCGGCGGCGGATGGTTCGTCTGGTCCAAGTTCGTGTCCGCACCGAAGGCGGACGCCGGCACGACAACCGCGCTGCTGGATCGCGCAACGGAGTTCTCGCAGCAGGGCAAGTACGATCAGGCGATGGCGACGCTGCAGGAGATCAAGCCCGGCGATCCGCAATATGACAAGGCGCTGGGGATGATCGCCGATCTCCAGCAGAAAAAGACGAGACAGTCGCAGATGGTCGAAGGCCGGCCGGCGGTGGTCTTTTATGAGGAGAACGTCAACGCCGGACGCACGGCGTTCGAGTCGCACGATTACGTCTCGGCGAAGAAAGCATTCGAGCAGGCCATGCGCGTGAAGCCGTTGCCGCCGGACGTGAAACCGTCGTATGACGCCGCATCGCAGCAGGTGGCGAAGCTCGACACCGCGCGCGCTCTGTTCGGCGAACGCAAGTACGCGGATGTGATTACGAGCCTTCAGCCGATGTTGCAGCAGGACCCGCAGAACAAAAACCTTCAGCGCATGATCATCGACGCTCACTTCAACCTCGGCGCAACGGCTCTGCAGGAGGAGCGGATCGCCGACGCGAAACGCGAGTTCGATGAGGTGCTGAAATCGGATCCGAACGATGAGCTGGCGAGAAGGAGCAAGGATCTGGCCGAGCGGTACGACGGGCAGACGAAAGACCTGCTTTATCGGATCTATGTAAAATATCTGCCGTTGCGGGCGCCCGCAGGTTAGTTTTGTGAACGCGAGGGAGGGTGTGAACATGCAGCGCTTCGACGAGATCGTCCTCGAGCCTATGCCTCTGATCCATGAGGCACCCAACATCATGAGGTCGAGGAGCACGGACGATGCGCCGCGCTTTCACCGCGTCCTGGCGCTTCTCACCGATATCTCGCTGTTCGTCGCGCTCACGTTGGCGCTCTCGCCACTGCTTCCGCCCGCGCGCAACATGCCCGCGATCGCCGCCCTCGCCGGCTTTGTCGTCATCACGTCGTACTACTACTTCGTCGGAACGTGGTTACTGTGGGGAAAGACGATTGGCGGAGTGATCTTCGACGTGAGAGTCGTCGGCCGGCCGAAGTCGTCGATGTCCATGCGATCGGCAACGCTGCGCTGGCTGGGCGTCTATGCCTCAATCCTGACCGGCGGAGTCGGTTTCCTCTTCGCTCTGCTTCCGAGCCGGCTCTCGCTCGCCGACCGGATGTCGCGGACGCGCTGCATCGTGGCCGCGTAACGCGGGCCGCGGATCACGCGCCGAAGCGCGTCCTGCGCCGACCCATGCCAGGCGCGTAATGAGCGATCCGACAATCGTCGACGCCGCGGCGAGGCGCCGCGTCTTCTTCGATCGTGCGCCGAGCAATCGCAGAAGCAACGGCACCGGACCGGAGAGCACGCCGCCGATGCGAGTCATCGTTCCCGTGACTCCGTGCCGGAGCGGCTTCGACTCGACGTCATCGGTCATCTCGATGCGCGCGCCCGTGATCGTCTCGAAGAACGCCGCGGCCAAACCGATCGCGTTGAGAGCATCGGAGCGATGACCGCGCAGCTCGAGCATCGAGACCGCGGACCCGGCCGCTGATGCCGCGAAGTGAACGGGAAGCAGTGCGACATGCTTCGACCAGACCGGAATCGACGTTGCGCCGAGGAGCACGCCGGTATACGTCGCCATACCGAGTCCGGTGGCGGCGGAGGCGACTGCAGCAGCGTCGCCGAAGCGGCGCGGCAGAATGATCGCAGCCGTCGATGCACCGCCGAAGGCGGTCAGCAACCAGGCGCCGACGGACATCGATGACTGCGGTTTGAAGACGCGAAGCATGTTCAGGAAACGCGATGGTCGTCCGAGGTCGGCGATGAGGAGTGGGGCGGAGAGGTTCGCGCCGATGGCCGCGATCCAGCGCGCATCGCGCACCAGGCGCTTCTCCGCATTAGAAAGTTGTGCGGCGACGCTGATCATCGCCGTTGCCCCCGCGGTTCCACCGACGAAGAAGTACACCGGAACTTCCCACGTCCAGACCGGCTTCTTGAGAAGAGGGAGATCGTAGTAATTGCTCATCGCTTACTGATCGCAAATGCGAGGATCGATCCGATCGCCAGCGCACCCGCGGCAACCGCAGCGGCGGTCCATGCAGCGGGCAACAGCGCCGTCGGTACCTGCGGATTCGACGGCAGGTTGTACGTGCGAGCGTCGCCGCGGATCAGAAAGAAGGCATGCGTTCCACCGACGCTCGTCTCCTTCGGGTTGTAGATCGACGCGTCGGTCATTCCGAATGCGTGCAATTTTTCGATGCGTGCATCGGCGATCTTCTCGAGCTCATCGAGGTTCCCGAACAGAATCGATCCAGTCGGACACGCCTTGGCGCAAGCCGGCTCTTCGCCGGCGCGCTGCCGGTCGTAGCAGAACGTGCACTTGAAGGCGCGGCCGTCGTCCGGCTCCCGATCGATCACGCCGAATGGACAGCTCACGACACAGTAACCGCAGCCGTTGCACACATCTGGTTGCACATACACACCGCCGAATTCGGTGCGGATGATCGATCCCGTCGGACAGGCCTCGAGACAGCCGGCGTTCTCGCAATGCTTGCAGACGTCCGACGAAAACTCCCACGCCATCAGATCAGGAGCGTTCCCTCCCCTGCCGATGACTGGCTCGCGCTCGACGAACTTCACGTGCCGCCAGGTGGAGTGACCGAGGGAGATCGTGTTGTCGTACGAGCGGCCGGAGAAGCGGAAGCCGTCATGGGGAATGCCATTCCATTCCTTGCAAGCGACTTCGCATGCTTTACATCCGATACAAAGAGTGGAATCGGTGAAGAAACCGGTGACGCTCAAGCGCGCCTCACGTTGCACAAGAGTCCCTTTGATTCGAAGATCCTCACATTCGGTTCCTCGGAAATCGCCAGCAGATCGTTGACTACATCGCCGGTCACCAGTCCATTCGGTCCCCAGTGATACGGCAGTCCGACTTGATGGATCGTGCGGCCGTCGATCTGGAGAGGAGGCATTCGCTTCGTGACCAGAGCTCTCGCTTTGATCGACGCGCGCGCGGTCGAGACCTCCACGACGTCGCGATTTGTCACGCCGATCTCGCGCGCGAGATCGGGAGAGATCTCGGCAAAAAGCTCGGGCTGCAATTCGGCGAGATGCGAGAGCGTGCGCGACATTCCGCCGGCCGTGTGATGCTCCGTGAGACGATACGTCGTCAGGATGTAAGGGAAGCGGTCATCCGGCGAGCTCGCATACTCGTTATCGGGCCGCTCCATGCGCAACGCTGCGGGATCGCTCTGCTGCGACGGATACAGCGGATTGGTGACGTTCGATTCGAGCGGCTCGTAATGCGCCGGCAGCGGACCATCCTTGAGTCCCGAAGGAACCCAGATCCATCCCATGCCGTCTGGATGCATGATGAACGGCGCATCGCCCGGCAACGCCTCGTCGCCGCCCTTGTCCGGCTCACCTTTGAAATCGGGAGCCTTCTGACGCGTGAAATCGGCCACGTCGTGACCGATCCACTCGCGCTTCGTCTCATCCCACCACACGAGCGCTTTTCGCTCGCTCCACGGTTTTCCATCCGGCGCAGCGGACGCGCGGTTGTAGAGAATGCGCCGGTCCAGCGGCCACGCGTATCCCCAACCGTGACCGTATCGTCCTTCCGGCTTCCGTTTGCGCGCCTTGTTCTCCCCACCTTCAAACACTCCGGAGTAGATCCAGCAGCCGCAGGAGGTGGACCCGTCGTTCTTGAGATCGCCGAAATGTTCGAGTGCAGGACCGCCATGCATTTCCCGCAGGACCTCTTCTGCATCTTCGTCTGCGTAACCCCACGTGAGTGCGCGTAAGCCGGCATCGCGCGGACGATCCGTCGCGCGCCGCTTCAATCGGCGGCCGAGATCGACCAGGAAGTGCAGCTCACTCCGCGCATCGCCGGGAGGTTCGACGGCTTTGTCGCGCCACTGCAGAAGGCGCTGCGTGTTCGTGAACGATCCGTCCTTCTCCGCATGCGACGCGGCGGGAAAGAAGAAGACTTCCGTGGCGCAGTCGGGAAACTCGTTCCAGAACGTCGCCGTCTCGACTTCGACCATGTCCCGTACGACGAGCCATTTCAGCTTCGACATCGCCTGGCGATGGAGCTTCGCGTTCGGCGATCCGACAGCCGGGTTCTGTCCCATGACGATCAGCCCTTCGAGCTTCTCGTCCGCCATGTCCATCGTGTAGCCGAAATACGAATGATCTCCCGTGAGGCGTGGCAGCCACGCGAATCCGAATCCGTTTTCTTTCGTGGCTGCGTCGCCGTAATACGACTTCAGCAGCGACACGATGTACTTGTCGAGGTTGTGCCACCAGCCTTTTGGCGACTTGTGCTTCCTGATGTAATCGTCGAGATTGCGCTCCTTGTCCCACGGCATCGGCAGATAGCCGGGCAGAATGTCGTAGAGCGTCGGAACGTCTGTCGAACCTTGAATCGATGCATGCCCGCGCAGCGCGAGAATTCCTCCGCCCGGCCGCCCGATGTTGCCGAGGAGGAGTTGGAGAACGCACGCGGCGCGGATCACCTGCACGCCGGTGGAATGCTGCGTCCATCCCACGGCGTAGCAGATCGCGCCGGTCTTCTCGCGACCGGATGCCGCGGTGAAGACATCCGCGACCTCGAGGAATTTCGATTTCGGGATCCCACAGCTTCGCTCGACGAGCTCCGGCGTGTAGCGCGCGAAATGCCGCTTCAGCACCTGAAAGACGCATCGCGGATGCTGCATCGTCGGATCGCGTTGCGGCTCGGACTCTTCGTACAACCACGACTCCGGATCGTACTTGCGCTTCTCGGAGTCCCAACCGGAGAAGAGTCCATCGAGATCTTCTGTGTCTTTGAAATCGGAACGAAGGATCGTCGGCGCGTTCGTGTAGTGAACGACGTAGTCGCGGAAGTAGCGCTCATTCTCGAGCGTGTAATGGATCAATGCCCCGAGGAAGATGATGTCGCTGCCGGCGCGCAGCGGTAACCAGTAATCGGCCATCGCCGACGTGCGCGTGAATCGCGGATCGACGTGGATGACCTTCGCGCCGTTTTTTTCGCGCGCTTCGATGACCCACTGAAATCCGACCGGATGGTTCTCGGCCATCGACGAGCCCATGATGAGAATGGCATCGGAGTTCGCGAGATCCTGCTGCGCGGTCGTCGCGCCGCCGCGGCCGAACGAAGTGCCCAGACCGGGCACCGTAGAGCTGTGTCATATCCGCGCCTGATTGCTCAGGCAGACCATCCCCAACCCGGCGGTGAAGAGTTTCTTGATGAGATAGTTCTCTTCGACGTCGAGGGTCGCGCCGCCGAGGTGGGCGATGGCGGTCGTGTGCATGTGCTCTTCGTCGAATGTGCGCTCGCGCGAATCCCAGATGCGCTGTGCGACGAGCTCGGTCGCTTCCTCGAGAGACATCTCACGCCACTCGCCAGCGTGCGGCGCGCGGTACTTGACCTTCGTCGCGCGGCCGGGATGCGTGACGAGCTCGTAGCTCGCTGCCCCCTTCGGACAGAGATGGCCGCGCGAGATCGGAGACTCGGGATCTCCCTCGATGCCGACGATCTTCCCGTCACGATGGTAAACAAGTTGACCACAGCCGACGCCGCAATAGGGACAGATCGATCGCGCCACCTCCGCGCCGTCGGTCTTGGGACGCAGCATCAGCGTGCGGGAGGTCATCGATTCAGGGCCTGTACCGTCTGCGCGATCGCGCAATTGCCGAACGAGCGGCCATTTCAGCAGGAGCTCGGCAAGCATGCCGCTCAACCGGCAACGAGCGTGCCGAGAAGCTGCGTGTCGCCGTCGTCGGCAGGAATCACGCTGACGTTGACGATGCCGGTGACATCCGATCCGTCCTTCTTTTTTAGATGGAGCCGAACGTTCGTCATCGCCCGCTCGCGCTCCAGGGTCGAGAGAAACGCTTCCCGGTCGGACCGCTTCGGGTAGAGATCCCACGACTGCCGCTGCAGCAACTCCTCGCGTGACGAGTAGCCGAGGTAGTCGACGAAGGCGTCATTGCAATCGAGGATGCGGCCGTCGCCCGTCGTGCGGAAAACGCCGGCGACGTTGCGCTCGAACAGCATGCGGTATCTGGCCTCCGATGCCTGATGCTCGCGAAACTCCCGGGCCAGCATGAGCGCCGCCGAAGTCATCCCGGCAAGAAGCTCGACGCTGTACGCATCGAGATCGTCAAAGTTGTTTGTCTTCTCCGAGAATGCACGGAGCGCTCCATTCGGCAAATTTGCGCTGATCATCGAACCGAGCGGATACGTGAGCCCGGGCGCGGCCAGTGCGCGACCGGAGATCGCGCGGTAGACGCGCTCGCTTCCATCGATCTCTTCGATCGCCGCGCCATCAGCCTTCGTGATCTGTTCATGACCGTGGATGGATCTCTGGCCGGAGAGAGATGAAGTCAAGGCGCCGGCTGCGCGGGCGTACGAGTCAGACCGTGTCCGACAGCGTACAGACCCGGCAAGCTGATGGGCAGCTTTCCCTGAAACGGAATTTCGCCGGTGATGGCTTTGATCGCCGACATCTCCGATCCCGGATTCGTGTCGTACGTGAGGATGTACGACGGCAGCTCGGGGATATGCTGCAACACGTACGGACTGCCGAACAGCGCGAAGACGAACGGCTTCGGCGACGCCGAGAGATCGCGCAGAAATCGAAGTTGATCGGCGGTGAGATCGATGGAGCCTTTGTACGCGGCGACGCGGATGAACGCCGTCACGACGACGGTGTCGACGAGTTCGGCCATGCGCCGGGCCATGTCGAACTCGTTGCGCGTGCTTCCGTCGTCGAGCTGAATCGTGATCGCCTTCGGAAAGCGCTTCAATATCTCCGCCGCCGTCACGCGTCCCACCGGTCCCTCACGCCAACCGGCACGGCTGTCGAGCAGATTGACGTGCAGCACGCGCCTGTCAGGTGAAGCGGTGAGCGGCACCGCTTTCTTCTGGTCGCGGACGAGCGTCACCGCCAAATCGCTGATCTGTTGCGAGAGATCGCGATGAGCCTTGGTGCCGACGATCGTGCTCAGGCGATTGACGTCGACGGGGCGGTAATGATCGAGGCCGATCCGTGCTTTCGCGCGCAGAATGCGGCGCACTGATTCGTCGATTCGTGACATCGGAATTCGCCCCGATTGCACGGCCGACTTGATCGCGTTGAACGACCCATCAGCGCTCGGAGGTCCGAGGATGATGTCTGCTCCGGCGTCGACGGCACGCAGCGTGGCGTCATCGTCTCTGAAGTTCGACGTGATGCCACGCATCGTCATCGCATCGGTGAAGACGAGACCGTTGAAGTGGAGATCATCGCGCAAGAGACCGGTCAGCACATGGCGGGAGAGCGTCGACGGCAATCCCTTTTCGGGCTCGAGCGCGGGAACGTCGATGTGCGCGGTCATCACCGCCTCGACCCCTGCATCGATCGCAGCGCGGAACGGCGGCAGCTCGAGCTGCTCGAGCCGATCGCGCGTGGCGGCCAGCACCGGCATCTGCAGATGCGAATCCGTCGCGACGTCGCCGTGGCCGGGAAAGTGTTTGGCCGTCGCGATCTGGCCGTTCTCCTGCGCGCCGCGAACGTAAGCGCTGACGAACGCGGCGACGCGCGCCGGATCTTCGCCGAACGAACGGATATTGATGATCGGGTTCGCCGGATTGTTGTTCACATCGGCCACCGGATAGAAGTTCACGTTCACGCCGATGGCCCGGCCTTCTTCCGCCGTCACCTTCGCCGCTTCGAACGCGAAGCGCTCCTGGCCGGTCGCCCCCATGGCCATGCCCAGCGGAAACCGTGTCGCGCCGAAGAATACGTATCCGGCGCCGCCTTCGAAGTTGTCGGAGATGAGCAGAGGCACTTTCGCGGCGCGCTGCATCTCATTGATCATCAAGGCCACGGCGGCGGGATCGCCGCCATGCACGTGAACGCCGCCGACGTGCAGATCGACGACCTCGTGCCGGATCTTCTCGAACTCCTCCGAGTCAGGATTGCGGAAGGCCTGAACGGACGTGCCGGACATGATCATCTGCCCGACCTTCTCGTCGAGAGTCATCGCGCGGAGAGTTTTCTCGACCCAGAGATTCGGACGTTCGGCAGCCGAAACGGCCGAAGCTACACAGAAGAGAAGTGCGGCGACGAGCCGCGACCGTTTGCTATTAAACATTCGAATTCACTCACCATTCACCATTCACCATTCAACATTCCGGTTCCCTGCTGCCTCGGGAGACGAGGAATGTTGAATGGTGAATGGTGAATGGTGAATAGACGTGTCGTTCGGTCATCGCGCCGTGGTCAGCCCGTGGCCGACGGGATACAGACCGGGCAAACTGATCGGCAGCTTCCCCTGGAACGGAATCTCGCCGGCGATCGCTTTGATCGCCGACAGCTCCGATCCCGGATTCGTGTCGTAGGTCAGGATGTACGAGGGCAGCTCGGGAATGTGCTGCAACACATACGGGCTTCCGAAGAGCGCGAAGACGAGTGGCTTCTGCGCTACGGACAGATCGCGCAGGAAACGGAGCTGTTCGGCGGTGAGGTCGATCGAGCCTTTGTACGCAGCGACGCGAATGAACGCGGTCACGACGACCGCATCGACGAGATCTGCCATCCGCCGCGCCATTTCGAATTCGTTCCGCGTGCTGCCGTCGTCGAGCTGGATGGTGATCGTCTTCGGGAACCGCTTCAGCATTTCCGCCGCGGCGACGCGTCCGACCGGTCCTTCGCGCCAGCCGGCGCGGCTGTCGAGCAGGTTGATGTGCAGCACGCGCTTGTCGGGGGAAGCGGTCAGTGGCAACGCTTTCTTGTCGTCTCGAACCAGCGTCACCGCGGAATCGCTGATCTGCTGCGCGAGATCCCGATGCGCCTTGCTGCCGACGATTGTGCTCAGGCGATTGACGTCGACTGGCTTGTAGTGGTCAAGACCGAGCCGCGCTTTCGCCTGCAGAATGCGGCGGACGGAATCATCGAGCCGCGCGACGGTAATCCGCCCGTCCTGGACGGCGGCCTTGATCGCATGGAACGCAATATCGGTGTGCGGCGGAAACAGCACGATGTCCGCGCCGGCGAGTACGGCACGCACGGTCGCATCATCCTCTGTGTACGTGTTGGTGATGCCGTGCATGTCCATCGCGTCGGTGATGATCAGGCCGGGGAACTTGAGCTCATCACGCAGTAATCCGGTGAGGACCCTTCGTGACAGCGTGGAGGGAAGATTCTTCTCCGGCTCGACAGCGGGAACGTACATGTGCGCGGACATGACGGCACCCACACCGGATTGAATCGCCGCGCGGAACGGCACGAGCTCCATCCGCTCGAGCCGCGCACGATCGACGTTCAGAATGGGCATTTCGAGATGCGAGTCCGTGGCGACGTCGCCGTGCCCCGGAAAATGTTTCGCTGTCGCCAGCATTCCGGCGTCCTGCACACCTTTGAGATATGCAGTCGCCAGCGCCGCCACCCGATTCGGGTCTTCACCGAATGAGCGAATGTTGATGATCGGATTGCCTGGATTGTTCTGGACGTCGACGACAGGATAGAAGTCGACGAGAACGCCCATCGCCCGCCCTTCCTCACTCGTCGCCTGGCCTGCTTCATAGGCGAGTTTTTCGCTGGCCGTCGCGCCGATGGCCATCGCCAGCGGGAATCGAGTCGCGCCGAACATCACGTACCCCGCGCCGCCTTCGAGATCCGCGGTCGTGAGCAGCGGGATCTTCGCCGCGCGTTGCAGTTCATTGATGACCACCGCGATGCCGGCGGCATCGCCGCTGCCGACGTGGTAGCCGCCGACATGAAACTCGACGACGTCGCGCCGCAGCTTCTGAAATTCTTCGCTATCTGTACTCTTGAAACCACCCCATGTGACGGGAACGAGCAACTGCCCGATCTTCTCGTCCACGGTCATCGAGCGCAGGGTCTTTTCGACCCACGCGTCCGATTTCTTGTCGGCGGCAATGACGGACGCGGTGTTGATCAGAAGGAGAATCGCCAGAATCTTCTTCACAGGAATTTCGGACACCTCCGCGGATTGGCTTCGTGCATCAGTTCGTACACGGTCTCGAAGATCGTTTCACGATTCGGCTTCGACCAGTAGTCACCATCGGAGCCGTAGGCCGGACGATGCTCCTTGCCGGGCATCGTGCGCGGCTCGGAATCGAGCCATTCATAGCCGCGATCGCGCTCGAGGACGTTCTGCATCATGAACGCGGTCGCGCCGCCGGGCACATCTTCGTCGATGAACGCGACGCGACTGGTCTTTTTCAGCGACTCGACGATAATTCCGCGCACGTCGAACGGCAGCAGCGTCTGGACATCGACCACCTCGGCATCGATGCCGACGGCCGCGAGAAGCTCGGCCGCTTCCATGACGATGCGCAGCGTCGCGCCGTAGCTCACGAGCGTGACGTCGCTTCCCGTGCGCACGATCTCCGGTATACCAAGAGGCACCGTGAAGTCGGCGATGTTCGACGGCAGCTTCTCTTTGACGCGATAGCCGTTGAGCACCTCGACGATCAGCGCCGGGTCATCCGCGCGCAGCATCGTGTTGTAGAAGCCGGCGGCCTGCGTCATGTTGCGCGGCACACAGACGTACATCCCGCGAACGAGATTGATGATCCCGCTCATCGGAGAACCGGAGTGCCAGATGCCTTCGAGCCGATGTCCGCGCGTGCGGATGATGGCCGGGCACTTCTGCGCTCCGCGCGTTCGCCAGCGCGTCATGGCCAGATCGTCGGAGAGGATCTGCAGCGCGTAAAGGATGTAGTCGAGGTACTGGATCTCCGCGATCGGGCGCAGTCCACGCAGCGCCATGCCGATAGCCTGACCGACGATCGTGCATTCGCGAATGCCGGTATCGGAAACACGATACAGTCCGTATTTTTCCTGCAATCCGAGGCAACCCTGATTGACGTCGCCGAGCTTGCCGACGTCTTCGCCGATGGCGATCAGATTCGGATATCGCTTGAGCGCGGCGTCGAAGCAGGCGTTGATGATCTCGAAGCCGTTCTTCTCCGGCGCATCATCCCCGTACACCGCTTTCACCTCGGGGATCTTCAGCGCGGTGTCGCTGTACAGCTCGTCGTCGTAGCGCTGATTGTTGATCCGCTCCTGCTCGCGGCGCCATTCGACGATCTCCTGCGGCACATCGTCGCGGGCATGCACGATCGCCTGGGTGAGGGCGCGCATCGCGTCGCGGCGGTAAGGTGCGGGATTGCGCTGCAGCTCGGCGCGGAGGTCATTCGCATTCAGTCGCTCGAGAAATCCGAGAACCGTCTTCACCTCGGCGTCGATCGGAGCGCGGTATGTGTCCCAGGTCCGGTGCTGCGCGTCGCGCACGGCCTTCAGGTCCTGCTTCTCGAGCGCACTGATCTCCTGTTCCGATGCGATCCCCTGCCCGATCATCCACTCTCGCATCTTGCGGATGCAGTCGAATTCCGCTTCCCATTCGAGGCGCTCTTTCGATTTGTAGCGCTCGTGGCTGCCGGAGGTGGAATGACCTTGCGGCTGCGTCATCTCCGTGACGTGGATGATCGCCGGCACATGCTCCGTGCGAACGATGCTCGCGGCGGCGATGAAAGTCTCGCAGAGCGCCGGATAGTCCCAGCCTTTGACCGTGTAAATGTCTAAGCCCTGTTTCTGCTTCGGCTCGCGCTGAAAGCCTTTCAGCAGCTCCGAGATGTGACCCTTCGTCATCTGGAGCTCGTTCGGGACGGAGATGCCGTAGTTGTCGTCCCAGATCGAGACGATCGCCGGCACCTGCAGCACGCCGATCGCATTGATCGACTCCCAGAACATTCCTTCAGCGCAACTGGCGTTGCCGATGGTGCCCCACGCGATCTCGTCGCCGTGGCGCGAGAACCCGGTCATCGACTTCAGCTCATCGATCTCGCGATAGAGCTTTGATGCGTAGGCGAGGCCGACGAGGCGTGGCATCTGCGAACCGGTCGGAGAGACGTCGGCCGAGATGTTGTAGTTGTCGGTCTGTGGCTTCCACGTGCCGTCAGGATTGAGCAGGCGCGACGAGAAGTGCGCATTCATCGAGCGTCCGGCCGACCATGGATCGTGCTCCACGTCGGCATAGAGCTGGGCGAAGAAATCGTCCAGCGTGGCGATGCCGAGAGCGAACAGCAATGTCTGATCGCGGTAGTAGCCGGAGCGCCAGTCGCCTTTGCGGATCGCCCGGGCCATGGCGAGCTGCGCGACTTCCTTGCCGTCGCCGAAAATCCCGAATTTCGCTTTGCCGGTAAGAACTTCTTTACGACCGATGAGGCTGGCCTGCCGGCTTCGGAATGCAGTTCGATAGTCCTCGAGAATGCTCTCGCGCGTGAACTGCGTGCGTGTCTGCTGCTCGGGTTTCGACATGACGCGAAGAGAGTCGACGCCCGAGGCGGGGTCGCCGCTTGGGCGGAATCGTAGCATGCACTTTGGAGTGCGGCGGCTTGCCGCAGCACTCCAAGGCTACGACCGATCGAGCTCCGCGACAGCGATATCGAGCATCTCGGCGACACGCGAGCGTTTCGGACTCTCCGCGTAGATCCGGATCATCGGTTCGGTTCCTGACTTGCGGAACAGGATCCACGACCCGTCGCGGAAGTTCATCTTCACCCCGTCCTTCTCCTCGCGGCTGGCGAAGTCGGGACCGAAGGCCGGATCGAGCTCACCGGCGCGGACGCGTTCGATGAGACGCCCACAGGACTCGATCGATCGGTGAACGTCACGACGGTCGTAGTGAAGCGCACCGAACTCCTGTTCCATTGCCGAGATGATGTCGGAGAGCGGCCGCCGGTAGTGCGCTACGGTCTCGGCGACCATCATGCCGGAGAGGACGCCGTCGCGCTCCGGGATGAAATGGCCGAAGCCGATGCCGCCGCTTTCCTCGCCGCCGAGGAGGATGTCGCGCGACAACATCAGATCAACGACGTACTTGAAGCCGATCGGCGTCTCATGCAAGGTCGTCTTGAGCGCGCGCGCGATCTTCTCGATGAGTCGCGTCGTCGAGAATGTCTTCACGATCTCGCCGGCCATTCTCCGCTCGCGAACGAGATACAAGGCCAGCAGCGAGATGATCTTGTGCGGCGAGACGAAGTCGCCACGCTCGTCGAGCACTCCCAGCCGATCGGCGTCGCCGTCGTTGCAGATCGCCAGGTCGTACTCTCCGGTGAGCATGACGTTCCGCGCGGCCACGAGGTTCTCCGGAATCGGCTCCGGGTTCACGCCGCCGAACGACGGATTCGCCTCGCCGCGAATCCCATCGACGATGGTCTCCGAGAGCGGTTCCATGCTCCGGCGAATGATGCGCGCCGCGCCGATGTAGTCGAGCCGTAGAACCTTCGATGGCAATGCCGAGGCGACACCGTGAATCGGGTCGTGCAGAATGGAAAGTCCCGCCGACTTGATTTTCGCGACGTCGAGCTGCGTGCGCAGCGCGTCGACGTACTCGTCGAGGATATTGTCTTCGACGATCGCGCCGCCGCTCTTCCGCGCCTCCTCGCCGAGGCTTTCGGCGATTCTTCGATACATCTCCGGAAGCGCCGATCCGCCGTACCATGCTTTGAATTTCAGCCCGTTGTATTTGGCGGGGTTGTGACTCGCGGTCACCACGACACCACCGAGCACCTTCCGATGCGCGACGGCGAAGGAGATCGCCTGCGATGGTGTCGGCACCGCCGAAAGCACCACGCGATATCCGCCGTCGCGAAGCACCTCGGCCACCTCGACGGCGAATTCACGCGACAGGAAGCGGCGATCGTAGCCGACGATGAGGATGTCGCGATCGATGCCTGCCGGCGGCTCGAGCTTGCGCGCCGCGACGGCGATGGCATGGCTCACCCGCCGCACGTTGTCGAACGTGAAACCGTCGCCGATGACCGCGCGCCAGCCATCGGTGCCGAAGGAGATGGCCTCGCTCATGCGACGGGATCATAGCTCTTAGCTGTTAGCTCTTAGCTCTTAAGAGAACCGAGGCTTGTGCGGCGTAACTCCTAAGAGCTAAGAGCTAACAGCTAACAGCTTCATTGCCTCATGAAACCGCCCGCGAGTACCGGACGCGTCTCGCTCTGCCGAACGATGGAGACACCTTCCGGGCCGCCGACGACCGTCACGCGTTCCCCGGCCGACCGTATCGGCGCCGCAGACTGTATTGCCGGGGCGACTGTCGTCTTCGCCGGAACGTTCGAGTCTGCAAGCAGGAGTTGCGCGCGCGCTTGCGGCGCAACGAGCATCGGATCGGCGGAGTTTGCATCAGCGATCGGCGCGGCTTCACGAACGATCTCGGGATGCTTCACTGTTGCCGACGGAAGTTGGCGGCCATAGAGGCGGCCGAAGTCGTCGGTCTGGTTGGGGCGGCGCAGATGGGACTCGATCGTGATTCCGGCGAAGAGCGCGACGAGTACGAGAAGCGCTTTGCGCAGATTTTTCAGCGTCAGGATGCGGCGATGCTGCCGCCTGTCGCGGATCGGTACGATCAGCTCATTCATGCGATGTTATTGTGCGAATGATCTGCCAAGTGATAAGTTCAGCCGCAGGAGTCACTTGTGGCGAGAATCGGGATCATCGGCCGAGGATGGGGC
>DASXRT010000013.1:0-22861 GCA_036506455.1 Thermoanaerobaculia bacterium | reverse complement strand
GCCATCACCGCTATAAGCTCGCCACATTCTCGAAGTACTTCGCGAATGCGGCCATGCCGCCGGAGGCCTGCCGCCAGTCGTAATTCTCGTTCGGCGCGTGATAGCCGTGCTCGGGGAGGGAGAGGCCGAGGAACATCACGGGGCATTCGAGGATCTTCTCCATCGAGTTCACGGCGCCGATCGAGCCGCCTTCGCGCACGAACACCGGCTCGCGGCCGAATGCGAACTTCATCGCGCTTTTCACGGCATCGGCGAGTGGGCCGGTCGTCGGAGCGAGATACGGATACATCGAATTCTCGAGTTTGACCTTCACGTCCGGATTGTGTTTCTTCACGAATGCGCGCACGAGCTCGATGATCTTCTTCGGGTCCTGATTGGGAACGAGACGGCAGGAGATCTTCACCTCCGCGCGCGGCGGAATGATCGTCTTGATGCCGGGACCGGTGTAACCGCCGATGAGGCCATGAATCTCGAACGTCGGCATCGCCCAGATGCGCTTCATGACTTCGAGAGGATGATTCGTGCGGATGCTGCGGAAAAGATGGTCCTTCTTGAACTGAGCGACCGAGAAGCCGGACTTCCGAAAGTCGTCGATCTCCTTTCGCGTCGGCTTCACCACGTCGTCGTAGAAGCCTTTGATCTTCACTTCGCCCGTGCCGGCGTCGTACATCTCCGAGACGAGTTTCATGAGCTCGCCGATCGGATTCCGCGCCGCCCCTCCCGTGACGCCGGAGTGCTGGTCGGTCTCGCCGACCTCGAGCGATAGCGTGAAGCCCTGAAGTCCGCGCAGGCCCGCCGGACACGCCGGCCGATCGCGCGAGACCCAGATCGTGTCGGACACGATCACGTGATCCGTCTTCAGCTTTTTTGCGTGCTTCTTGATCGCGGCTTCGAAGTTCGGCGAGCCAATCTCTTCCTCCAACTCCCAAAGCACATTCACATTGACCGGCACGCCGGCATCGAGTGCGGCGCGCATTCCCCAGAGCGCCGAAAGCGCAGGTCCTTTGTCGTCTGTCGTGCCGCGGCCATAGTAGCGATCGCCATTCTTCGTGAACGTGAACGGATCGGTCTTCCACGGCTCGGTCTCGCGCGACGCCGGCTGCACATCGAGATGGTTGTAGATCGTGACGGTCTTCGCTCCCTTGTTGTTGAAGCGACCGTGCACCATCGGATGGCCGCCGGTCTCGAGGATGTCGGCCTCGCCGCCGAACTCGCGGATCATCTCCGCACCGATCCCTGCGCACGCGCGCACATCTTCTTCGTGAACAGGATCGGCGGAGACGCTGGGCGTCTCCACCAGTTCACGAAGCTTTGACTCGAACGAAGCACGCTCGCGATTCGCGTAATCGAGAAGAGACTTCCTGTCCAACATCATCAATACCCCGCGGGCGCTCCGCCCAGTCGCGGATCGGCCGCGCCCATCCTCATGCCGTTTTTCGGATCGATCTCGATTCCCTGCGCGTCGCCGAGCGATGCCGGCTTCTCGCGGAATTGATGGCCCATCGATTCCAGCGCGGCGCGCGTGTCCTCGTTGAATTCATATGGTTCCCAAAAGATCTCATCGGGCAGCCATTGATGATGAAAGCGCGGCGCGGAGATCGCTTCCTGCACGTCCATGTCGAAGTCGACGACGTTGAGCAGGACCTGCAGGACCGTGTTGATGATCGTCGGACCGCCGGGACTGCCGATGGCCAGCAACAGCCTGTTGTCCTTCAACACGATCGTCGGCGTCATCGACGACAGGGGCCGCTTCCGCGGCTGGATGGCGTTGGCCTCGCCCTGAATCAACTGATAGTCGTTCGGCACGCCCGGCTTCGACGTGAAATCGTCCATCTCGTTGTTGAGAAGGACTCCCGTGCCGCGCGCCGTCACTCCGGAGCCGAAGCCATCGTTCAACGTGTATGTGTTCGTGACGACGTTTCCTTCATCGTCGACGATCGTGAAGTGCGTCGTCTCCGACGACTCATAGGGCGCAGGATTGCCGGCGGCGAGCTCGCGGCTGTTCGTCGCGTGCGCGGGATCGATCGACTTCGCCCGCTGCTCGGCGTACACGCGCGAGATCAGGCCGCTCACCGGGACTTTCACGAAGTCGGTGTCGCCGAGGAACTGCGCGCGATCAGCAAAGGCGCGGCGCATGACTTCGACGACGGTGTGCACATACTTCGATGAATGCCAGCCGAGGCTCTTGAGGTTCATCGGCTCGAGCATGTTCAGCATCTCGATGAGCGCCACGCCGCCGGAGGACGGCGGCGGCATCGTGATGATCTCGTAGCCGCGATACGTGGTCCGCAACGGCTCGCGGATCGTCGGCGTGTAACTCTCGAGATCGTTCAGTGTGATGAGGCCGCCGTGCTTCTGCACGTCGGCAACGATCCGTTTCGCCGTCTCGCCTGTGTAAAAGTCCGCCGGATCGGCCTTGATTCGCGTCAGCGTCGCGGCGAGATCCTTCTGAATGATCGTGTCACCCATCTGGTAGTACTTCCCATCGCGTTGAAAGATGCGCCGGCTCTCGGGGAACGGCTGCAGCTTCTCGTTAGTCGACTTGCTCTGCAGGCCGCGCGCGAGGTGGTAATTGACCGTGAATCCTTCGGCGAGCTTGCGCGCCGGCTCGACGAGGTCGGCCCATTTCAGCTTGCCGTGCCGCTTGTGCGCGAGCACGAGGCCGGCGATCGTCCCCGGCACCGCCACCGCTTTGTATCCCTGCGTCGACGCGCCCTTGATCACGTTGCCGCTCGCGTCGAGGTACATGTCCCTCGTCGCCCCCAGCGGTGCCCTCTCCCGATAATCAATCGCCTCGGCCGTCCCGTCTTGTTTGCGAATGAGCATGAATCCGCCACCACCCAGGTTCCCTGCCGACGGCCATGTGACGGCGAGCGCCAGCGCGACGGCGACCGCTGCATCGACCGCGGTGCCACCGCGCTTGAGAATGTCGACGCCGACGCGCGAGGCGATCGGGCTCGTCGATGTCACCATGCCGTGCCGCGCATGCAGTGGCTCGGGCGCCGCGGCGTAGAGGGATGTGGAGAGGAGAAGGAGAACGACCAGCGCCTTCTTCATGGCGCGGAAGTGTAGCCTACGACCGGTAATCCGCGTTCAGGCTCACGTAGTCGTGCCCGAGGTCACTCGACAGCACGACCGTACGCGCGCTGCCGCCACCGAGGTCGACGCGCAGCGGAACGCGTTCACGAGAGAAGACGCGGGCGGCGTCTTTCTCGCGATACTCGGCCGGTTCGCCATCCCGCACGAGCGCAACGTTGCCGGCGGAGAGCGACACCTTGCGGATCGAGAACCGTGCGCCGCTGCGGCCGATGGCGGCAAGAATGCGTCCCCAGTTCGGATCGCCGCCATGAAGTGCAGTCTTGACGAGCGGTGAGGTGGCCACAGCATGCGCGGCCAGCTTGGCGTCGCGTTCGCTGCGCGCGCCGGTCACCTCCAGCTCCATCACGCGGATCGCGCCTTCACCGTCGCGGACGATCAACCAGGCCAGCTCCCGACAGACTTGCGTCAGCGCGCGCCGGAAATCATCGAGCGCCGCGTTGATGTCATTGCCGAGTTTTCCCGACGCCATCAGCAGGACGCAATCGTTCGTCGACGTGTCGCCGTCGACGGAAATGGCGTTGAAGCTGGCGTCGACCGCTTCCTTCAGCTCGCGACGAAGCGTGTTCGGAGTCAAGGCGGCATCCGTCATGATGAAGCTGAGCATCGTGGCCATGTTCGGATGAATCATGCCCGCGCCTTTGGCCACACCGACGATGCGCCCACGCTTGCCGCCGATCGTGAATGACGCCGGCGCGACCTTCGGACCGACGTCGGTTGTGAGGATCGCGTGCGACAGCGCATCGATACCGCCGGCGGAAAGACGATTGACGGCATCGGGCAGCGACTCACGGACTTTCTTGTCCGGCAGGACGACGCCGATCACACCCGTCGACGCGAGGAAGATCTCATCTGCACTGCAGCGCAGCAGTTCCGCGGCGCGCGCGCGCACGCGTTTCGCCGCATCCAGGCCTTGTTTCCCGGTGACGGCGTTCGCGCAGCCGGCGTTGACGACGACGGCTTTCACGCGTCCGCCACTCTTCTTCAGCGCAGCTTTCGACAGGACGACCGGCGCAGCCTGAAACTTGTTCTTCGTGAAAACGGCGGCGGCGTTCGCGCCATCTTCCGCGACGATGAGGCCGAGGTCCGGACGTTTCTTCCTTATACCGGCGCGAACGCCGGACGCGAGGAATCCCTTCGGGAGTTTCATTTCACGTCACCCTGAGCGGAGCGAAGGGTCTCCGCCTTTCGAGATCCTTCACCGTCTTTGCGGCTCAGGATGACGAGTGCGGCTTGTGCCTCATCGCGAACGCGGTCGGGCGACGTGCCGCCAATGGCGTTTTTCTTGGCGAGCACCGACTCGAGCGTCACCCCATGCTCGGCGGCGAGCGTCTGCAACGACTCGAGATTGCGGCTGACCATCTCATGCGCTTCGCGAAACGGTGTCCCTTTCGCGGCGATCGCATCAGCGACTGCTGTCGCGAGCAGCATGTCATCCGCGGCCGCGTTGCGCATCCTTTCGCGGTTGAGCTTCAATCCGGCCACGAGCGCCGTCAGCGCCGGCAAAACGACGGCGAGCGTCGCGCGCATCCGGAAGAGCGGCTCCTTATCGAGCTGCAGATCTTTGTCGTAGGCGAGCGGGAGCCCCTTCATCAGCGCCAGGAGTCCCGTCAGCTCGCCGATCGCGCGCGCGGCGTGGCCGCGTACGAGCTCGAGGACGTCGGGATTCTTCTTCTGCGGCATGCGCGACGAGCCGGTCGCGAGCGCGTCCGGCAGCTCGATGAATCCCGCTTCATCACTGCTGAAGAAGATGAGATCTTCCGCGAGGCGCGACAGATGCGACAGGAGCAGCGACGCGCAAAAAAGATAGTCGAGGGCGAAGTCGCGATCGGAAACGGCGTCGAGCGAATTCGCCGATGCGCGCGCGAAGCCGAGTGACTTGGCCAGCGCTTCGCGATCGATGGCCAGCGGAGTTCCGGACAGCGCGCCCGAGCCGAGGGGACAGGTGTTGTGGCGCTCGATGGCATCGGCGAGGCGCGAGAGATCGCGACGGATCATCTCGACGTAAGCCAGACACCAGTGCCCGAAGGTCACCGGCTCGGCACGTTTCGAGTGCGTATAGCCGGGCATCGGCGTCGCCGCTTCGTCGAACGCTTTCTGGGCCAGCACGATCGCAAAATCGGTCGTGAGAGTGTTGCATTCCTCCGACGCGCGGCGCAGCCACAGCTTCAGGCCGGTCGCGACCTGGTCGTTGCGCGAGCGCCCCGTGTGCAACTTGCCGGCAAGCGCTCCGATTTTGTCGCGCAGCTTCGCTTCGACGTACGAGTGCACGTCTTCATGTTCGGATGTATCCGACGGCGCGGGGATGTCGCGCAGTCCGAAGACGATCGAAGTGCATTCTTCGCGTGTCAACACATCGGCATCGGCGAGCGCCTGCGCCCATGCGATCGAGCCTTGTACGTCATCGGCGAAAAGCTCCTGATCGAAAGCGAAGGAATCGTTCAGCGCTTTGAGAAGCTGTGAAGGGGCCGCATCGAAGCGGCCGCCCCACATGCGATTAGTCACCGTGAGCGAGCTCCTCCACCGCGATCGGTGCCAGGCGCTTCCGGCCGCGGAGCTGCAGGCCGAACAGACGGATGAAGCCGGCCGAATCGCTGGCGTCGTAACCCGTCATGTTGAACGAGGCGAGATCCTGCTGGTAGAGCGAGTAGTCCGACTTGCGGCCGATCACCGTCGCATGGCCCCTGTAGAGCTTCAGCGTGACCGAGCCGGTGACCGTTTCGCTCACCGCATTGACGAACGCGTCGTAACCCTCGCGCAGCGGCGAGAACCACTGGCCGTTGTAGACCAGCTCCGCGTAACGCGTGGCGATGCGCTCCTTCTCGTGCGCCGTGTCGCGATCGAGCGTGATCGACTCGAGTGCCTTGAGCGCGGTGACGAGCAGCGTGCCGCCGGGCGTCTCGTACACGCCGCGCGATTTGATCCCGATGAGCCGGTTCTCGACGAGATCGGCGCGGCCGACGCCGTGCTTCCCGCCGATCGCATTGAGCGTCTCGATCAACTTCGCCGGTGAGAGCTTCGTGCCGTTCACGCTCACGGGAATGCCGGCCTCGAATTCGATCGTCACCTTCTCCGGTGCATCAGGAGCGAGCGTCGGATCGACAGTCAGCTTGAACATCGACGCCTCGGGCTCGAACGACGGATCCTCGAGTGGACCACCTTCGTGCGAGAGATGCCAGAGGTTGCGATCGCGCGAATACGGATCTTTCTTCGTCGCGGCGACGGGGATGTTACGCGTCGCGGCGTAATCGATCGCATCTTCACGCGAGACGATCGTCCACTCGCGCCACGGCGCGATGACCTGGAGCTCCGGTGCCAGCGCCTGATAGGCGAGCTCGAAGCGCACCTGATCGTTGCCTTTGCCGGTGCAGCCGTGAGCGAGCGCGTCGCAGCCGGTCATGAGCGCGACTTCGACCTGCTTGCGGGCGATCAGCGGCCGCGCCGTCGATGTGCCGAGCAGATAGTCGTGCTCGTAGATGGCACCCGCTTTGAGGACCGGGAAGAGATAGTCGGCAGCGAACTCTTCCTTCGCATCGATGAGATGAAAGTCGCACGCGCCGGTGCGGTACGCCTTTTCGGCGAGACCGGACGTCTCTTCCTGCTGGCCGACGTCGACGGCGACCGCGACGACATCACAGCCGTAGTTCTCCTTCAGCCAGGGAATGATGATCGAGGTGTCGAGACCTCCCGAATAGGCGAGGGCGACTTTGTTCACTTTCTTCATGCTGCTTTCTCCACGGGCGCGCTGACAACCTTCTCGAGCGCGCTGATGAATTCAACAAACGCCTTCTTTGGTGTGATGTACGGCGGCAGGAGGCGTAGAACTTTCTCGCGCGCGGTGCCGACCACGAATCCTTTTGCCAGCAGCTCCCTCGCGACCGGCGTTGCCGCGCGATCGAGCTCGATGCCCCACATCAGTCCCGCGCCGCGCACCTCGACGATCGACGGCATGTGCGACTTCAGCGCGCGCAGCTCGTTGCCGAACCATTCACCGGTCGCTTGTACTCGCGTCAGGAGATGAGAAGCCTCAATCTCATCCAATAGCGCGAGACCGAGACGGCAGGCGACCGGATTTCCGCCGAATGTCGTTCCGTGATGTCCCGGCTTCACGACGCCTTCGATTGCCGCGCCGGTGAGCACCGCGCCGAGCGGCAGTCCGCCGCCGAGCGGCTTGGCCAGCGTCATGATGTCGGGTACGACGCCGCTCTTCTGGAACGCGAACAGATATCCGGTGCGGCCGAGGCCGCATTGGATTTCGTCGAAAACGAGCATTGCGCCTTTGCGGTCGGCGAGCCGGCGTGCCGCGACTAAGAATTCGTCGGTCAGCGGGATGATGCCGCCTTCGCCCATCACCGGCTCGAGAAAGATTGCCGCGACTTTGTCCGTCACCGCGGCTTCGAGCGCGGCGATGTCATTCGGTGCGATAAATTTCACGCCTGGCATCAGCGGCGCGAACGGCGTCCGGTACGCTTCATGTCCTGTCATCGACAGCGAACCGACCGTGCGTCCATGAAACGACTCTTCGAGCGCGACGACTTCGCTGCGCCCATTCGTCGCCAGGCGCGCGAACTTCAACGCCGCCTCGTTCGCCTCGGTGCCGCTGTTGCAGAAGAACGCGCGGACGAGACCCGACGCGCGCACCAGACGCTCGCCGAGGATTCCCTGCCACGGGTGATAGTAGAGATTGGAGACATGCAGCAGCGCGGTCGACGCCTCGCGCAGCGCTTTCACGAGGCGCGGATGCCGATGGCCGAGCGCGTTGACGGCGATGCCGCCGAGCAGATCCCAGTAGATGCGGCCGTCGGCATCGACGAGATGCGCGCCTTTTCCTTCGCGCGGATGAAACGGCGTGCGCGCGTACGTCGGAAGGATGAACGCCCCTTCGCGCGCCTCCACCGCGGCCGGTGAATCATCATGCAGCAACAAGTTCGGTTCCTCCTCCGATGTTGATCGTGCGCACGCCCGCGGCCAGCGCGCCGAGCGCGGCCTGCAGCTTCGGTTTCATCCCACCGGTGACGATTTCGCTGGCGAGAAGCTTGTGTGCGTCATTCGCGGTCAGCGACGGCACGACGCTGCCATTGCGGTCGAGCAGCCCGGCCACGTCGGTGATGAACTGCAGCGACGTCGCTCCGATCGCCGACGCAACGGCGGCGGCGGCGGAGTCGGCGTTCACATTCAGCAGCGCGCCGTTCGGACCCTGTGCCACGGACGACACCACAGGGAGAATGCCGCAATCCAGCATCGCCGAGATCAATGTGCCACTTGCGCTGACGACGCGTCCGACGTGACCGAGGTCGACGCCGTCGATCGGCGGATGGACTTCGGCGACGAGCGTTCCGGCATCGGCACCGGAGATGCCGGCCGAGCGCACGCCCATCGCCGTCAGCTCGGCGACGAGCATCTTGTTCACGCTGCCCGCCAGCGTGGCGACGACGACTTCCAGCGTCTCGTCATCGGTGATACGCAGCCCTCCGTACGAGCGCTTGGGGATGCCGAGCTTCTTGAGCGAGGCATCGACGTGCTTCCCGCCGCCATGGACGAGGACGATCTCGCGGCCCGCGTTCCAGTCGGCGACGATGTCGCGAAGCGCTGCGGCGCGGCGCGTTTTGTCATCCAGCAGGCTGCCTCCAAGTTTGACGACTTTCATGATTCGAGTTCCTTCTTCCCGCTTGCGGGGAGAAGGTGCCGCGAAGCGGCGAATGAGAGGCGGCCCTCACCCGGCGCTTCGCGCCACCCTCTCCCGCGGAGCGGGAGAGGGCTCTGCGTTCAGACGAGCCCCTCCACTTCCTCATAGCCGCACATTCGGTTGAAGTTCTGCACCGCCTGCGACGCGGCGCCTTTGAGCAGGTTGTCGATGACCGAGACCACGACCGCCCGCCGCCCGCCCTGCAGCAGCGTGAAGCCGATCTCTGCGTGCGGAGTGTTGACAACATTCTTCAGCTCGGGGAGCACGCCGTGCGGAAACACGCGCACGAGCGGTGCGTTCGCGAAGGTCGACTTGTAGATCGATGTCACTTCGTCGGGGCTGATCGGACTGTTGAAGCCGATGTGCATCGTCGAGAGGATCCCGCGCACGGTCGGCAGCAGGTGAGGAACGAACACGAGTGCCGCGCGATCGCCGAGATGGAGTCCGCTGCGGATCTCCGGCTCGTGACGATGCTGCCCGACCGAGTACGCCTTGAAGTTTCCGGCGACTTCGGCGAACGACCACGCCAGATCTGATTTCTTTCCCGCGCCGGAAACGCCGCTCTTGGAATCGCAGATCACCGGTTGCGAGCGGTCAATCAGATAGGTGAGCGGCCGTAGCGCGAGCAGGATCGACGTCGGATAGCAGCCGGGATTGGCGACGAGGCGTGCCTTCTTGAGATCGCCGTTGCAGAACTCCGTGAGTCCGTAGACAGCTTCCTTGAGCAGCTCCGGCCGCGTGTGCTCGAAGCCGTACCACTGCGGATAGGCGGCCGGATCCTGCAGACGAAACGCGCCCGACAGATCGATGACGCGCATGCCGGCATCGAGCAGCTTCGGCACGAGATCGGCGGAAACTTCGTTCGGCGTTGCGAGGAAGGCGATGCCGGGCTTCGATTCGAACAGCTTCTCGATCTCGAAAGGCTCGGCCATGAGATCGGGCCGCGACGGCATGACCGGCGACTTCGTGCTGCCGCTCGACGAGAACAGCGCAGTGATGTTCGCATAGCGATGCCGCGCCAGGATGTTCGTCAGCTCGGCGCCGGCGTAGCCGGTCGCGCCGATGACGGCGACCTTCACCGGTTGCGGTGCCGGCAGCAGCGAGATGTTCTCGTTCTGCTCGGTAATGACACTGTCTTTGAGTTGTACGTTTTGCATTGGCGTCGACTCGAAAAAAATCGTCCGCGCTAGGCGCGACGGCGTCGTTCGGGCGTGAGCCCGGCGAGCTGCTGCAGCCGTCGCGCGAACGCCGCGGCGGCGGTCGATGAGCGGAAGGCGACGAAGATCGTGTCATCGCCGCCGACGGTGCCGAGGGCGTCCTCGATGTCGGCGGAATCAATGGCGCTCGCCACGGGTTGGGCGGCGGCGGCCGGCGTTTTGATGACCACGAGATTCAGCGCGGCCTCTGCGGACAGGACGGAGTCGCGGACGAGATGCTCGAGATGGGTCTCGCGGACTTCCCGCGGCGTGAATGTGATGACGGGAGCGACGACTTCTCCGGGAACGATGTAACCGGACGGGGTCTTGGCCAGACCGAGGTCGCGGACATCGCGAGAGAGCGTCGGCTGCGTGACCTTGAAGCCCCGCTTGCGCAGGGCCGAGAGGATCTCGTCCTGCGAATGGACGGTCGCCTCCCGGACGATCCGGAGGATCTCTTCCTTCCTGCGGGCGGCCTCGCCGGCTGCATAAAAATTCATCTGCATGAATATTTATCCATCCACCTGCCGATGTCAACATTTTTTTGAGGGTGGTATTCCGTGGGTATCACTCTTGCGAGACCCTTGCGGCATGTCACGCGTCGACCCGATTGACAAGCCCCAACCGAGACAGGATGAAGAACGCCCGCCGCAGCGCGATGCCATCGATCGCAAACCCAGCAAAGCGGAGGGCGAAGAGAGCACTGTCGACGAAGCGCTTGGCCGTGAAGAGAACCGTTTCTCCGAGCCTTGAGCCCGAGGCTCGAGGCCTATAATCGGCCTGTGCCCGATCTCAACGCCCTCTTCGACGACTATTCGTCCTATCACCGGACCGCGGGGAACAAGTGGTTCCACCGCTTCGGTATCCCCATGATCATGCTGTCGGGCCTGGGCATGCTCGCGCGCCTCGAGATCATCACGATCAATTCGCTCCGGATCGATGCCGCGGTCGTGCTGATCTTCGCCGCGTCCGCCTACTACATCGTCCTCGACTGGATTCTTGGACTGGCCATGCTGGCGGTTTCCATCATCTTCTATATCGCCGGCGCCGCCCTGCCGATGTCCGTCAACGTCGCTCTCTTCATCCTCGGCTGGATCTTCCAGTTCATCGGCCACAGCGTCTACGAGAAGAAACAACCCGCGTTCATGCGCAATCTCGTGCACCTTCTCATCGGGCCACTCTGGATCCTGAAGGGGATGGTTCGACGCTAGCGGCGCCAGCGGGAGCACTTCTTGCTGAACCCACCCACAGGTTACGAGTGTGGTCAAAACTCCGGACCAGTGCGGCGTTCTCGTCGTCGAGGATGATCCTGCCATTCGCCGTCTCGTCAAGATGGTCCTCGAGCGGGAGGGCTATCGCGTGGAGATCGCTGCCGATGGTGTCGAGGCCGTGGTCAAGATCGGCGTCTGCGACTATGACGTCATCATCCTCGATCTGATGATGCCGAACCTCGACGGTTTCGCATTCATGAATACGATGGCGGAGAAGGACCCGGAGCGGCTGAAGAACGTGATCGTCACGAGCGCGGCATCGCCGGCGGTGATCCGCGAGCGCATGCGCGGCGTTCCCTTCGATGTCCTGCCAAAGCCGTTCGATATCCGGCAGCTCGCCGAGCGTGTTCGCTTCTGCATCACTTCCAACAACGGCGCCCATTAGAATCGAGGGCGAGGTGCGCGAGGCCGCGCTCACACCGGCTCCCAAGATGAGTGGTAGGGAAATCCCTCCGCCGTTGCCTCCTGCTCAAGGAGACTCTCGGATGCAGATCTATGCCGTGGCGATTCTGGTCTGCGTTTGTGGCGGGATCGGCGGTTTTGTGAATGCTCTTCTCGCGGGTGACTTGCATCTACCGCATCGTGAAGGAAACGTCTACAGTCCAGGATGGATTGGAAACGTCGTCATCGGGGCGATCGCTGCTTTGGTCTTTTGGGGACTGTACGGTCCAATGGCGAAAGTCGCGGTCATCGGTTCCACGCAGTCCGGCGTCCCGATCGCGTTTACTGTGGCGGAGCTCGCCGGTTCCGTGGTGACAAGAATTGGCGGGGGCTTCTCCAGATCATCAAGTCGGGATCGACTTTCGAGTCACTCGTGCGGCTGAGCAACTTGCGCAGTTGTCGCGAAAGCAACGTAAATCGACCGATGAAATGATTCGAGATGCCGTGAAAGAGGCGTTGCATGCTGCTGGTCAGTCGCGGCAACAGCCAAAGACGAGTGTAACTCCGCCCAAATTTCGTGTCCCAGTCGGCGGGCACACGTTTCCGAGCGAAGGCGAGGAAGAGCGAACGAACGAATCATCCAGTGACTCTGATACAGAGGACGAAAGGCTGCCTTAAATCAGACGGTTCCGGCCGGCACGGTAGGCTGCTTTCCCAAGCTTAAAATCAGCCGATGCGCGCATTCGGCTCCGACCGTGTCCGCCCCGGCAAGGGCGAGCAGATGATCCTCTTCTGCCGCCGTTCCAAGGGCTGGACGCCGCGCGTGCCAAAGACGCTCACGAGAGCGGAACATCCCGGAACGGCCGTACTGTGGGAAGACCGCTTCTTCGAAGTGGTGAGCGAGGAGAAGGGGACTGAGGGTGGCGTGCGTTATGTCCTGGAGCCATGGCGGGACAACCACGTCATCCGCGTCTCCGAACCTTACGACGAAGCGAGCGAGAGTCGTCGCGAAGCCGATCACCGCGCGTCGGCCGTGCGTCAGAAAAGTCGCAAGGCGGCGAATCTCGCCGGCATGTTCACCGGCCATCTTCCCGCCGTCGTTCAGGATTACCTCGGCAGCGAGATCGGAATTCTCCCGACGAAGCTCACCGCGCTTTCGCTGATCCTGCCGTTCCTCTTTCTGGTGTGGTTGCTGAACGACTACGCGCGCCGGACGATGGATCCCAACGCCCCGCCGATGCCTCTCGCGTTGCTGCTCATCGGCGGCTATCTCTTCATCGAGAGCGGGATTCGTCTGAACATCGTGTGGCTGCATCGCCGGCCGATCGGCTCAGCGGCGGGTCTGTTCGCGTACCTGATCTACTACATCGCCGTCGGCCGATACTCGGGTGCGATCTCACCATTCACGAAGGTGCGAGGGCACCAGCTCTACATCACGCAACCGCCGGACGATGTCGCTCTGCAGGACGCGTTTGCGATGCGAGAGCCACTCCTGACGCTGCTGTCGCCCGCCGAGCAGGCGGCCATGGCTGAGCGATTCGGCTTCAACTACCGAAAACATGCCTCGATCGTGGCCTTGGTTCTCCTCGGATTCTCGTCGGCGGGCGTGATCACCTCACTCGTTTCGCTGCAGCAGGGGCCCAGACTGAGCGCGATCGTGTCGCTGGCCCTGGCGCTGATCATCGGTGCCGAACAGATCTTCCGCCTCGGCGCGTTACAGCGCGGCCCAGTGGGCAGCGTGCTGGCCATCGTGGTGCGCCCGTTCGCGCGCAAGCTGTTCCGCTGAGTCTGGAACGGGACTCGCACCGAGGCGAGCTGTTGTGGTGGAGTTCGACGGGCGCCGAAGGGTCATCATCGAGAATGTGTCGCCGGCGGTCGATGACGGCCGCTTCGCGGCGAAACGCGTCGCCGGCGACGTCGTCGCAGCGGAAGCGGACATCTTCGCGGACGGCCACGATCTGATCTCCGCAGTGATCTGGTGCAGGCATGAATCCGAAAAGAAGCCGCGCGAGATCCGCATGCGTCCGCTCGTCAACGATCGCTGGCGTGCCGAGTTTCCGGTCGAATTGCTCGGCTTCTACTACTTCTCGGTCGAAGCGTGGATCGATCATTTCCTGACGTGGCATCGCGATCTCAGCAAGCGTGTGGACGCGAAAGCCGAAGATCTCGATGTGCAGCTTCAGATCGGGATGGAGATGATCCGCGCCGCCGCCGATCGCGCCGGCGTTCGCGATAAGCGGAAGATGCAGGCGTTCATCGGCTCGCTCGAATCGGACGAAGCGATCGAAGAGAAGATCGAAGACATGTGGAGCGAGGACCTGCTCGCTCTGATGTGGCGCAACGCCGAGAGGAAATTCACGACGCGGCTTGCCTGCGAGATGCCGATCGAGGTCGATCGGAAGAAGGCGGCATTCAGCACCTGGTACGAGATGTTCCCGCGCTCCGCGGGATCGTTTCGCGATCTCGAGAAACAACTGCCGCGCATCGCCAGGATGGGGTTCGACGTTCTCTACCTGCCGCCCATCCATCCGATCGGAACGACGTTCCGCAAGGGACGCAACAACAAAGTTGGCGCGGACAAGAGTGACGTCGGCAGTCCATGGGCAATCGGCGGCACGGAGGGCGGTCACACGGCGGTGCATCCGCAGCTCGGCACGATGTCGGACTTCGAGCGCCTGGTGAAGAGTGGCGCGGATCACGGCATCGAGATCGCGCTCGACATCGCCTTTCAGGCATCGCCCGATCATCCCTATGTGAAGCAGCATCCGGAGTGGTTCCTGAAGCGACCCGACGGCTCGATTCAGTACGCCGAGAATCCGCCCAAGAAATATCAGGACATCTATCCGTTTCACTACGAGAGCGAAGCGTGGCAGGAGCTCTGGCAGGAGCTGCGCGAGATCTTTCGTTATTGGATCGGAAAAGGTGTCCGGATATTTCGAGTCGATAATCCACACACAAAACCACTGCCTTTCTGGCAATGGTCCATCAATCAATTGAAGCGTGAGAATCCGGAAGTGATCTTTCTCGCCGAGGCCTTCACGCGCCCGAAGATCATGTACTGGCTGGCCAAGTGCGGGTTTTCACAGTCGTATACGTACTTCGCCTGGCGCAACACGGCGCACGAGCTCCGCGAATACTTCACCGAGATCACGAAGCCGCCGGTGAGTGATTTCTTCCGCCCGAATGCCTGGCCGAACACGCCCGACATCCTCACCGAATATCTGCAGTACGGCGGGCGGCCGGCATTCACGATCCGCCTGGTGCTGGCCGCCACACTGTCCGCGAGCTACGGCATCTACGGCCCCGCCTTCGAGCGATTCGTCAACGCTGCGCGCGAGAGTGGAAGCGAGGAGTATCTCGATTCCGAGAAATACGAAGTCAAGCGATGGGAAACGACCGACGACGATCTGTCGGAGTTCGTCACGATCGTGAACGCGATCCGCCGCGACAACACCGCGCTGCAGCAGAACACCACGCTGCGCTTTCACAAGAGCGAGAACGACTCGATCCTCTGCTACAGCAAGGCCGCCGGCGACAACGTGGTGCTGTGCGTGGTCAACGTAGACCCGCACAACACGCAGTCCGGCTGGATCGATCTCGACCTCGGCGCATTGCAACTCGATCCCAATCGTGCCTTCCAGGTCCACGACCTGCTCAGCGGCGCACGACACACGTGGCACGGCGCGCGCAACTTCGTGCAGATCAATCCGCACGTGGTTCCTGCCCACATTTTCCGGATTAGAAGACGCGTACGGACGGAGAGAGACTTTGAGTATTACTTGTGAGTAAGCTCTCAGCTGTCAGCTCTCAGCTCTCGGGAGGCGCGGTGAGAGCTGAGAGCTGAGAGCTCATGGACGAACTTTGGTACAAAGACGCGGTAATCTACCAAGCTCACGTTCGAGCCTTTTATGACTCGAACGACGACGGCATCGGCGATTTTCCCGGGCTGACGCGGAAGCTCGATTACCTGCAGGATCTCGGCGTCAACGCGTTGTGGCTGTTGCCGTTTTATCCCTCTCCACTGCGCGACGACGGTTACGACATTGCCGACTACACCGCGGTCAACCCGAGCTATGGCACGCTCGCCGACTTCAAGGTCTTCATGCGCGAGGCGCACGCCCGCGGCATTCGCGTGATCACGGAGCTGGTCGTCAATCACACCAGCGATCAGCATCAGTGGTTTCAGAAATCGCGGCGCGCGAAGCCCGGATCACCGTGGCGCGATTTCTATGTCTGGAGCGACTCGCCGGAGAAGTACAAGGACGCGCGGATCATCTTCAAGGACTTCGAGAAGTCGAACTGGACCTGGGATCCGGTGGCGAATGCGTACTACTGGCACCGCTTCTTTTCGCATCAGCCCGATCTCAATTTCGACAACCCCGCGGTCCACGACGCGCTCTTCAAGGTCCTCGAGTTCTGGATGGACCTCGGCGTCGACGCGTTTCGCCTCGACGCGATTCCGTATCTCTATGAGCGCGAAGGCACGACGTGCGAGAACCTGCCCGAGACACATCAGTATCTGAAGATGCTGCGAGCGCATCTCGACGCGAAATATCCCGGCAAGATGTTGCTCGCCGAAGCGAATCAGTGGCCCGAAGACACGCTGCCGTATTTCGGCGACGGTGACGAATGCCACATGGCCTTCAACTTCCCGGTCATGCCGCGCATGTACATGTCGCTGGCGATGGAAGATCGCTTCCCGATCATCGACATCATGAGCCAGACGCCGCCGATCCCGGAGAACTGCCAGTGGGCGATGTTCCTCCGCAATCACGACGAGCTGACCCTGGAGATGGTCACCGAAGAGGATCGCGATTACATGTGGCGCACCTACGCCCGCGATCGCGAAGCGCGCATCAACCTCGGCATCCGCAGGCGTCTTGGTCCGCTGATGGAAAACCATCGCGCGCGCATCCATCTCATGAACGGCCTGCTCATGTCGTTCGCCGGTACTCCGATCATCTATTACGGCGACGAGATCGGCATGGGCGACAACATCTACCTCGGCGATCGCAATGGAGTGCGCACGCCGATGCAGTGGAGCGCCGATCGCAACGCCGGCTTCTCGCGCGCGAACCCGCAAAGGCTCTATCTGCCGGTCATCATCGATCCGCAGTACCACTATGAGCAGGTCAATGTCGAAGCGCAGCAGAACAGTCAGTACTCGCTGCTGTGGTGGATGAAGCGTCTGCTCTCGCTGCGCAAGCGTTATCGCGCGTTCGGCCGGGGGACGATGGAGTTTCTGCATCCGGAGAATCGGAAGGTGCTGGCGTTCGTCCGGAAATTCGAAGACGAGATGATCCTGGTCGTGGCCAATCTGTCGCGTCTCGTTCAGACATTCGAGCTCGATCTGCCGGCGTATCGCGGCATGACGCCGGTCGAGCTCTCCGGCAGCGTACGATTTCCGGAGATCGGCGACCGCCCGTACTTTCTCAACCTCAGTCCCTTCGCGTTCTACTGGTTCACGCTCGAGCGGCGCGCCGTCGACGAGGTGAAGAAGGCCGAAGAAGTTCCGCTCATCGGAGCGAAGAAGTGGGAGGAAGTCTTCGCCGATCGCAATCGTGAGGCGCTGACGAATGCGATCCTGCGTTATGTCAGCAGCAGACGCTGGTTCGGCGGAAAAGCGCGCACCGTCAGCACGCTGAGCATTCGGGAGATCGTTCCTCTGCCGAAGCAGTCGGCGCAGGTCACGATGATCGACGTCGAATTCACCGACGGAGAGCCGCAGACGTATCTGCTCCCGCTCGGGATCACACAGGCGCGCCGCGCCGATGAGCAGGAGAGTGCACGAACGGCGACGCTGATCGCGAGAATGCGCGATGGCTGCCTGCTGTACGAACCGGTCATCGATCCTGCGTTTGCCGGCGCGCTGCTGGATGCGATCGCGAAGAAGCGCCAGCTCAAAGGGGAGGAAGGCACGATCGTCGGCGTTCCCACGCGGGCGTACAGGGAACTGCGCGGCAACGGTTCGCTCGATGCGCAGATCATCAGAGCGGAGCAGAGCAACACGGCCATCGTCTACGATCAACGGCTCTTCCTCAAACTCTTTCGACGTCTGGAGCCGGGCGTCAACACGGATCTGGAGATCATGCGGTTCCTGAACGAAGAGACGTCATTCACCGCGACGCCGCGGCTCGCCGGTGCGCTCGAATATCGCGTGGATAATGGTGCCGAGCCCACGACGCTGGCCATCCTGCAGGGCTACACCGAGAATTCAGGCGACGCCTGGAGCTACACACTCGATTCGATCGGACGCTATTTCGAGCGCATCCTCAGCGATCCGCTGCCGACGGAGAAGCTGACGAAAGCGACACCGGTGGAGAGCCCGCTGCGGATGTCGCAGCGAGCGACGAGCGATCTCGCGCGCGAGCTCATCGGCGCGTATCTCGACGATGCCGAGACTCTCGGAGTGCGCACCGCACAGATGCATCTCGCGCTCGCTTCTCGTGACGACATTCCGGCATTTGCGCCGGAGCCGATCACGGCACACTATCAGCGCTCGCTCTATCAGTTCGTTCGCAGCGAGGCTGTGCAGACGGTGCAGCTCGCGCGGCGGAAAGCGAAAGACAATCCGTACGTCGCGGAATTTCTCTCCAAAGAGCAGGCCGTTTTCGAACGGATCCGCTCGATCATCGCCGGAAAGATCGCCGGGTTGCGCATCCGCACGCACGGCGACTTCCACCTGGGGCAAGTGCTGCACACCGCAAACGACTTCGTGATCATCGACTTCGAGGGCGAGCCCACGCGACCTTTGTCCGAGCGGCGCATCAAGCGATCGGCACTGCGCGATGTCGCCGGCATGCTGCGGTCCTTTCATTACGCGCCGTACGCGGTCGTGTTCGGTCAGGTCGAGGGACCGGTGATCCGTCCCGAAGATGCGCCCGCACTCGAGGCCGGAGCCCGGTTCTGGCATCGATGGGTGAGCGCGGCATTTCTGCGCGCGTATCTCGAGGAGAGCGCGAAGGGCGCGCATCTGCCGAAGTCGGCGCAGGAGATCGAAGTGCTGCTCGACGCGCATCTGCTGGAGAAGGCGCTGTACGAAGTCGTCTACGAGCTGAACAATCGGCCGGAGTGGGTGCGCATCCCGCTGCGCGGCGTGCTCGATTTGCTACGATCATGAGCCCTCATGAACGAGGAGCGTTTCGAAGAGCTATACCGCGCGGCGGTTCGATTCCGGCACGCCTCGCCACAACTCGAGCCTCTGCTGAGGCACGTGTACAACGCGGCGACCAAACGGCCCACGCAATTGGGTGAGCTGAGAAACGCGCTGGAGTCGCTGCTATCGTTTCTCGCCAGCGAGGGCGGACGCACCGACGCGAACTGTTGTACGACCGACGCGCTCTTCGCCGTGGCCGAACGTGACGGCGCCTGGTCCGACCTGCCTGCCGGCTATCGCCACGTCCTCGATGATCTCGGCGGGGTGCTGCATGATACGGTTCATGCGCCGCAGATCGCTTCGACGTTCGAGAGTCTGCCGGAGCAACTGCTCGACCGCGTGAGAAAAATTGAAAATTGAAAAAATCCGCGAGCTGGCGCCGCTCTTCGGCATCCAGACGACCTATGAGGATGCCTCGGGCGTGCGCCGCAGCGCTTCGCGCGACTCACTCATGGCGATTTTGCGCGCGCGTGCCGGCCACCGCGATCTCGAGGAAGCGCTTCGCGAGCGCAAGGCGCGAAAAGGTGAGCCGGTCGTCGTCGCCTGGGATGGCAAACTCGGTTCGGAAATGCTTCCCTTCGGGTATCACGTTCGCGGCGAGACTCTGATCATCTCCGCGCCGCGTCAGGCCTTCGTCCCGTCACGCGCCTGGGGAATCTTCGCGCCACTTTACGCGATGCGCACGCAGCGAAGTTGGGGCGCGGGTGATCTCGGCGATCTCCAGGCCTACCGCGAGCGTCTCGGAGCCGGAATCATCGCCACGCTGCCGATGCTCGCCGTCGATGCCGATGACCCGAGTCCTTACTCGCCGCTATCGCGTTTGTTCTGGAACGAGATGTATCTCGACGTCGAGCGCCTTCGGGAGCTCGACCCTGCCGATCGCGACGATGCCACGATCGCCGCGCTGCAGAGCAGCGATCGCGTCGATTACTGCGGCGTCATGCGCGAGAAGCGGCGCGTGCTCGAGAAAATGTTGACGCGATTCCGCCCCGATGCCGGCTACGAACGATTTGCGAAGAACGCGTGCGGCTATGCAAAGTTTCGCGCGCAAACCGAGGACGGAGGACCGCGGAGCGAGGAGTATCACCTTTATGTGCAGTACCGCATGGAGCAGCAGATCCGCGAGGTCTCTCGCGGCCTCTATCTCGATTTTCCGCTCGGCGTGAATCCGAACGGCTACGATGCCTCTCGATATGCGAGCGTATTCGCGAAAGGTGTCACTGTCGGCGCGCCGCCCGATCTCTTTTTCACGAAAGGTCAGAACTGGGGCTTTGCGCCTTTCGATCCCGACGCGATTCGCGAAGAGCATTACGACTACTTTCGCGCGTGCATTGCGCATCACGCCGCCCACGCCAGCGCCCTGCGCATCGATCACGTGATGGGACTCCATCGACTCTTCTGGATTCCGGAGGGCGGCGAGCCGAAAGACGGCGTCTACGTGCGCTATTGCGAAGAGGAGATGTACGCGATCGTCGTCCTCGAATCGAATCGCCACCGCTGCGCGATCGTCGGTGAGGACCTCGGAACCGTACCGCAATACGTACCGGCGATGATGAAAAGGCACGGCCTGCGCCGGATGTACGTCGTGCAATACGAGGAGAAAATCGGCGATCCACCGGAGCAGTCGGTCGCGAGCGTCAACACGCACGACATGCCTGCCTTCGCCGGATTCTGCCAGGGCCGCGACATCGACGAGCGTGTCGAACAGGGCTTGCTGAGCGAGCGCGCAGCGCGCAAAGAGCGCGAAAAACGCCGGAAGATTCGTCAGAAGATGACCGCGTTCCTCAAGGCGCGAGGCTTGCTTCAGGATGACGATACGAGATCGATTCTCGAGGCCCTCCTGCGCTTTCTCGCAGCGAGCTCCGCCGAGATCGTTCTCGTGAATCTCGAAGACCTCTGGCTGGAGACAGAGCCGCAGAACCGGCCCGGTTTGCCGGAGCGCAGTTGGCGGCAGAAATTCATGTTCCCGCTCGAGCAGATGATGCGCGACACAAAGGTGACCGCCATTCTCGGTTCGGTCGGCGAGCAGCGAAGGAAAGTTGATGGCGACGAGACGTAAGAGAGGTTTGCCGGAATCCGAAAAGCCTTCGGATGAAGCGCCGAAGAAGAAGCGCACGAGCGCGAAGTCCGTCAAGGCGCGCGTCATCGAGGAGTTGCAGAACGTCGGGGCCGACGTCATTCCCAGCGTCCCGATCGAGGCCACACCCCTCGCCATCCGCGAGCATAGAGTGGAGCAGATCCAACCGACAACCGAGAACAGGCAACAGGAAAGTCTCCTCTCCGACTGGGATCTCTACCTCTTCAACGAAGGCAGCCATCACAACCTGTGGGAGAAGCTCGGCTCGCACATCGGCGAGCGAGACGGAGTGATGGGAACGAACTTCGCGGTCTGGGCGCCCAACGCCGAGCACGTCTCCGTCATCGGCGAATTCAACGGCTGGGATCCGGGCGCGGACCAGCTCGCTGTGCGCGCCAACTCCGGAATCTGGGAAGGATTCATCCCCAAGGTGGTCAAGGGATCGATCTACAAGTACCACATCGTCTCGCGCCATAACGGGTATCGCGTCGACAAGGCCGACCCGTTCGGCGTCCATCACGAAACGCCGCCGCGCACGGCCTCGATCGTGTGGGACCTCGATTACGAATGGAACGATGACGAGTGGATGCGCACGCGCAAAGCGCGCAACAGCTTCGAAGCGCCGATGACCACGTACGAAGTGCACATCGGATCGTGGCGCCGGGTCTTCGACGAGAACAGCGTGCGGACGATGAGCTATCGCGAGCTCGCCGAGCCGCTCGCCGAGTACGCGCGCAAGATGAACTTCACGCACATCGAATTCATGCCGGTGATGGAGCATCCGTTCTACGGATCATGGGGATATCAATGCACCGGCTACTTTGCGCCGACGAGCCGCTTCGGCACGCCGCAGGATTTCAAGTATCTCGTCGACGTCCTGCACCAGAACGGGATCGGCGTGATCCTCGACTGGGTCCCTTCGCATTTTCCGAGCGACGAGCATGGACTCGCCTATTTCGACGGGACGCATCTGTTCGAGCACGCCGATCCGCGCAAGGGTTTTCATCCCGACTGGAACAGCCTGATCTTCAACTACGGTCGCAACGAGGTGCGCAGTTTTCTTCTGAGCAGCGCGCTCTACTGGCTCGGCGAGTATCACGCCGACGGTCTGCGCGTCGACGCCGTCGCTTCGATGCTCTATCTCGATTATTCGCGCAAGCATGGCGAGTGGATCCCGAACGAATTCGGCGGACGCGAGAACATCGAGGCGATCTCGTTCCTGCGCCGTGTCAATGAAGACGTTTACAAGGTGCATCCCGACGTTCAGGTGATCGCCGAGGAATCGACGGCGTGGCCGATGGTGTCGAGACCGACGTATGTCGGTGGACTCGGATTCGGCATGAAGTGGGACATGGGATGGATGCACGACACGCTGCGTTACTTCTCGAAAGATCCGATTCACCGTCGCTTCCATCACAACGACCTGACGTTCCGGATGATGTACGCCTTCACCGAGAACTTCGTGCTGCCGCTCTCACACGATGAGGTCGTGCACGGCAAAGGCTCGCTCATCGGCAAGATGCCCGGTGACGACTGGCAGAAGTTCGCCAACCTCCGTCTTCTCTTTGCGCACATGTACTCGCAGCCGGGGAAGAAACTCCTCTTCATGGGCGGCGAGATCGGGCAATGGCGCGAGTGGAACCACGAGATCAGCCTCGACTGGCATCTCCTCGATTTCATCCCGCACGCCACACTGCAGCGCTGGCTCGAGGATCTCAATCGGACGTATCGCGATCTGCCGGCGCTTCACGATCTGGACATGTCGCCGGAGGGGTTCGACTGGATCGATTGCTGCGACACCGAGAACAGCGTGCTCAGCGTGTTGCGTAAATCGCGATCGCGCCCCGACGAGCTGGTCGTCGTCATCCTGAACTTCACGCCATTGCCGCGGTACAACTATCAGATCGGTGTACCGCGCAACGGACGATGGACGGAGATCCTCAACAGCGATGCGGAAATGTACGGCGGCAGCGGACAGGGAAACATGGGCGGCGTCGA
>DASXRT010000012.1:0-18922 GCA_036506455.1 Thermoanaerobaculia bacterium | reverse complement strand
GGGATGCGCGAGTTCTCGCTGATCGGCAGCCGGCCGATGAGGACAACGGAGCGCGGTGAGTGCGCCAGTCGAGCCAGGCGGCCATCTCCCGAGCAAGAGCGTCGTGTCCTCGCTGCGTCAGGTGAATGCCGTCGAATGTGTTCTCTTTGCGCAGCAGTACACGCGCCATGACGCGCTTCGGCACCAGAACGATCCTGTGCTTCGCGGCCAATCGCCGCTGAACCGCGCCATAACGCCAGCGACCAGGAAGCAGCGGCAGCTCGAGCATGATCACGCGTCGCCGACCTGTGGCGCCGGCGGCAGAGATCAATCGATCGAGCGCGTGAGCAAATTGCTCGATCGGTCTTCCATCCAGCATGTCGTTGCCTCCGATCTCGATGATCACGCAATGACTACTGTCGGCGATCTCAGGAAGTTGCGGGACTTGATGCACCGATGCGCCTGTGGTGTCGTCGGATGGTTGGGCCAGGTTGGTCGTCGGCACGCGGGCCTCACGCGCCAAACGATCCGGCCATGGTGTGACCTCGCCAAAGCCTCCGGAAGATAGCGAATCACCGATGACGAAGAGTTGCGAGGGAATGGCGACATGGGGAGAGCGCAGATGATAGGGAAGCTCCCACGCGACTGCGAGGAGACAGAGAGCGATCGCCGCACCGGCCATGACGCCGCGTCTGCGCGGCCCAAAGCCCATCACCACGTACGCCGTTGTCAGCGTAACGGTTGGTATTGCGAGGAGCAGCGGAACCGGCGTACCACTGAGTGCCGCGAGCGGAATCGAAAGCAGAGCGAGAAATCCCGCGATTCGTCGCGCGACCGGTCGTCTGTCGCGGCAGGGCGAGATGTCAAACACCGCAGCCGCCACGAACAGAGCGGCCGCCGCGAAGAAAAGCTGGCCACTGTAGATCGCGTAAAGCAAAACGTCGCTCGCGTTGCGACGCTCAGTGACCGCCGAGAAGACGCGAAGCCTTCGGCGCGCTGAAGTGTAGAACGCTGCGCAGCTTGCCGGCCGACTCGATGCCTACAGCGGCGACCAGGCCATCATCGCTCTCCTCGATCTGTACCTGCTTCGGATCGGCGATGCGATGCACGAGGTGTTGCCCGTCGCGTGTGGTGAAGTGGAGCTCGATTCCGCTCTTGTCGTAGCTGATCCCACGCAGAGGCTGGTTTTCGATCTCATACTGCGCGCCGAGATCCGGCGTCAATACTTCCAGCGATGCGCTTGCGCCATCGTAGATGCGGCTCAATGAGTCGAACGTGGTCTTCCATTGCGGTGGAGAGATCGTATGTGTGTCCATCGGACCTCCTCCTCTCGAGACGATGCACGCAGCGCTCCAGCGTCCATCGTGCGTCGTCACTATACTGACGCGGTGGAGCGAGAACTTCCCGCCGGGAAACCGATCATCTTCTTCGATGGTGTCTGCGCGATGTGCAATACCTTCGTCAACCTCGCTCTGCGTATCGACCGTCGCCGCATTTTTCTTTTTGCGCCGCTGCAGGGGACGACGGCGCGTGAGCTTCTCCCGCCGCTGTCGGACGATCCGCGCGATTGGTCGATGGTTTATCTCGACGAGAGGGGAACCCACGATCAGTTGGATGCTTCTCTCGAAGTGTATCGGCGCCTCGGCGGACTGTGGTGGCTCCTGAGTTTGTTGCGATTCGTTCCTCGCGCCATCCGCAATCCGTTGTATCGCATTCTCGCGCGCAACCGCTACCGCTGGTTCGGCCGCAAAGAGCAATGCCGCATCCCGACGGCGGAGGAGCGTCAACGCTTCCTTCCTTAACCTAACCGCCGCGCGCGCGTATACATGCGGATGAAAACCGCGTCGCTCCTTGGTCTGACGCTGTCCGCGACTCTCGTCATCGCTCAGGCGCCCACCTTGAGAGCGCATCTGCAGCGCACGCTCAAACCGCATTCAGGAATACTGAGACAGGTCGCGTTCAGTTCCGACTCGCGGCTGCTCGCCACGAGCAGTGTCGATGGCACGGTGAAGTTGTGGCGATTACCCGACGGAAAACTCACACAAACATTGACGCATCCGGAAGGGATCACCTCGATCGCATTCAGCCCGGATGGCCAGTGGCTCGCCACCGGAAGCTACGATCATGCGGTCAGAGTGTGGCGCTTGCGCGATGGCACATTGGTGCGAACGCTCAGAGGACACACGGGAACGATCTGGTCCGTCGCTTTCAGCCCTGATAGCCAACGACTGGTCAGCAGCGGTGAGGACAAAACGGCGCGGCTATGGCGCGCGAGCGATGGCTCACTCCTGAAGACGCTCACGGGACACGGTCTGAACGTCTGGCATGTGGACTTCAGCCGCGACGGCCGGTGGCTGGCCAGTGGCAGCTTCGATAAGACCGTGAAGCTGTGGCGCGCCGACACCGGTGCGCTGGCGCGGACTCTCACTGGTCACAAGGAAGGCGTGGTCTCTGTCGCCTTCAGTCCGAATAGCCAATTGCTGGCCAGTGCCGGAGACGACTCGACCGTTCGACTCTGGCGCATCAGCGATGGAAGACTCATGAGGACGCTCACCGGCGGCTCGAATCACATCTACACCGTGGCCTTCAGCCACCACGGTCAGTTTCTCGCAAGCGGCGGCCGCGAAAGAGGCAACCTCGGCACTCTGTGGAAACGGATCACGGGCAATCGGATGAAAGGGGCGAACGACCCAACCATCCGCCTGTGGCGAGTCAGTGACGGCGCGCTGCTGCAGGCGATCGCGGAGCACAAGGACGATGTCTGGTCCGTGGCCATCAGTCCCGACGGAAAATGGCTGGCCAGCAGCAGCGAAGATGAGACGGTGAAGCTTTTTCGGTTGACGCCGTAACTTCGCGCTGAATCAAACCGTAGAATCTATCGATCATGATCCAACGCGCTCTCATCATCTCTGCTTTCATCGCGGTTGCCCTCAACGCTCAAACGGAAGCGCCGGATGCGGTCAAACAATCGCCGGAGTACTACACCGTTCGCTACGAAAACGATTGCGTTCGCGTCCTCGACTACCGCCTCAAGCCCGGCCAGAAGGAAGCGATGCATACCCACCGGCCGGGCGTCACTTACATCATCACGACGGCGACGCTGCGAACGTCACTTCCTACCGGCGAGGTCGCCCAGGGCCTCGTGAACGCAGGGGACATACACAAACGAGAGCAGAACGTTACGCATGCCGTCGAGAACATCGGCGATACCGAGGCGCACGTGATCATCGTCGAGATGAAGAATTGATGTCCGCCACGAACGACGGCGATCTCCATCGGCCGAAGTAACGCTCCACGATGTGCAGCGCGAGGTCGATTCCCGAGGAAAGACCTCCTGCGGTCGCGACGACTGCATCTGGGCCTGGACGGCGCCGAGGACAACGCAGTCCAGAACGTGGCGGGCGTGATCCAGCGGGCCTGGCGCGAGCTCATCGCGCGCAGTTTGTGCCGAGACGTGGTCATCGCCCGAGTATCTGCAGTGAATTGTGTGCTGCGTGCAGCGAAGCGGATCGAAGGATGAGGGATGAGGTTCGTCGGCGCGTTCATCCCTCATCCCTCACCCCTAATGTAGACTCCCGCCACTATGCGCCTCATCCGACGATCGATCCTTGCAGTCCTCTTCTTCGCCGTCAGCGCGTTTGCCGCTGATCCGATTCGCATCACGGTCGACGCGACCGACGTGCCGCGCGACATCCTGCACTCTCATCTGACGATTCCGGCGACGGCCGGACCGCTCAATCTTTTCTATCCGAAGTGGATCCCGGGCGAACACGGTCCTACGGGCCCGATCGTTCAGACTGCGGGACTGAGAATCGCGTCGAATGGTCAGACGCTGCGCTGGATGCGCGATCCGCGCGAGATGTATGAGATGCGCGTCGACATTCCGAGCGGCGCGAACAGCGTGACCGTCGACATGGATTTTCTCGATCCGGTCGGCACCGGCCAGTTCAGCGGCGGCGGATCGATGACGCCACACCTCGCGGTCGTCAGTTGGAACTCTGTGCTGCTCTATCCGGCGGCGAGGAGCTCCGAGGACCTCCGTTATGAGGCGACGCTGCGCATCCCGAGCGGCTGGAAGTACGCCACGGCATTGACGACCGTGTCGACAAACGGCGATGAGATCCGCTTCGCGCCCGAGACGCTGACACACCTCATCGACTCACCGGTTCTCATCGGCTCGATCCTGCGCAAGATCGATCTCCCGCCCTCCGGTCCGTATCGGCATACGCTCAACATCGCTGCGGACAGTGAAGCGGCGACGGTGACTCCCGACGATTTTGCGGCGAGTTATGGACGCCTCGTCGACGAGGCGCGAGCGCTGTTCGGCGCGGAGCATTATCGTCATTACGACTGGCTCCTCACCCTCAGTGACGGCGTGGAGCATTTTGGTCTCGAGCATCACGAGTCGAGCGACAACCGCACCGACGAGAACATTCTGTTCGAGGACACGACGCGGAAAAGTCTGGCCGGCTTGCTCGCACATGAATATGTGCACTCCTGGAACGGCAAGTACCGCCGTCCCGCGGGGCTGGCCGTGGCGAATTACGACCAGCCGATGACCGGCGAGCTCCTCTGGGTCTACGAAGGTCTCACCCAGTACCTCGGCAAACTGCTCGATGATCGAAGCGGGTTGTGGACGCCGGAGTATTACCGCGAGTCGCTGGCGCTGACGGCGTCGAATCTCTCGCCGAATGCGGGCCGGGCATGGCGTCCGCTGGAAGACACGGCCGTCGAAGCGCAACTCCTGTATGGCGCGCCGCGCGAGTGGTCGGCGTACCGGCGCTCCGTCGATTTCTACGAGGAGAGCGTGCTGCTCTGGCTCGACGCCGACATGACGATCCGCAAGCTCACCGGCAACAAGCGATCGCTCGATGATTTCTGCCGTCGATTTCACGGCGGTTCCGATGGAGATCCGGTCGTGAAGCCGTACACGTTTGATGATGTGGTGCGCACGCTCAACGAAGTCGCTGCAAACGACTGGGCGTCATTCCTCAACCAGCGAATTCGATCGACGACGTCGGCGCCACTCGGCGGCATCGAGGCGAGCGGATGGCGATTGATTTACAACGATCAGCCGAACGACGCGCAGAAAAGTGGCGAAAAGCGTTTCAAGAACGCGAGCTACAGCACAACGCTGGGATTGTGGGTCGATGATGAGGGCCGCGTCAGCGACGTCATCCCGGGAAGCCCGGCCGCGGACGCCGGGATCACACCGGGAACGAAGGTGATCGCGGTCAACGGCCGGCGCTTCACGGCCGACGCGATGCGCATCGCCGTGCGCGATTCGAAAAATGCCAGCGGGCCGATGGAGCTCATCGTCTCATCCGGCGAGTTCGTCAAGACCGTGAAAGTCGATTACCGCGGTGGGCTGCGTTATCCGCATCTGGAAAAGATTCCAAATGCGCCCGATTGGCTGTCGGAGCTGGGGAAGCCACTCGCGCGTCGCTAGGGTCGCCGGCGACCACGTTTCACGATCGGCTCACGCTCATGTCCGCGTCTTTTCACGGGTACGCGCTCACATTGTCGTCATGGATTCAGCGACGATCAGCAAGCCCGATTTCATGGATCTGCGCACGCGCGCCGAGCTCCTGGAGCTGTGTGGCGACCTCGAGGCCGCCGACCGCTTGAAGCACCTCTCGCTCCAGATCGCGCGCGAAGTCGATCTCACCTGCTACGCCTATCAGCTTCTGTGGCGCAACCGGCTCGACGACGCGATCGAGATCCTCGAGCGCAACGCCGCCTCGCATCCCGAGTCGGCGAACGTCCGCCACAGCCTGGGCGAAGCGTACGAGCTCCTCGGCGACTACCACACCGCCGCGATGAACTACCGCATGGCCGCTGCGCTGACCGAGAACGAGGGGCAGCTCGGCCGGATCGAGAACGCCCTCGAACGGTTGAGCATGGCCGAGTCGGCGGCATCATAGAATCGGCGGCGCATGCCGCTGGTCGAGATCACCCTCCGCGCCGGGAAGTCACCCGAGTACATCCGCTCTGTCGCTGACGCCATTCACGAGGCCCTCGTCGCGCAAGCCAACGTCCCGCCCGACGATCGTTTTCAGATCGTTCATCACGTCGCCGACACGTCCATCATCGCCCACCCGTCCTATGGGGGCGTGAGTCGATCGTCCGACCTGATCATCATTAAAATCACGCTGAACGCGGGCCGCAGCGTGGAGATCAAGAAGAACCTGTACGCCGATATCACCCGCCGCCTGGGAACCGCGGCGGATGTCCGGCCCGACGACGTGATGATCTGCCTCATCGAGGTAGTGAAGGAGAACTGGTCGTTTGGGGGTGGGCGGGCGACATACGCGTAAATGTCGGAATGACGGGATGTTTCCCTTGTGTTCTCGGGTCGCGCGTGACCTGTCGCTCTCGTCGCGCGTCACACGACAAAAGATGGCTCGACTTCTATCCGTTTCGCTTGCCGCCGCACTCCTTGCGACCGGCATGCACGCGCAGAGCACGCCTGCGCCACAGCCGCCCCAGAAGCCCCGACCCGGCACGATCCTCGAGACTCCTTCGACCGGACGGATTACGGAGTCGCCTGGCGCGACCAGGACGACGACCGGGCCGGCCCCCCAGGCCGGAGAAAAGATCGAGCGCTTCGAAGCGGTCGGCAACACCTCTGTCGCCAGCGACACCATCCGCGTCTACCTCGGCGTCAGTCCCGGTGATCCATACAACCCCGACGCGCTTCAGAAGAACTTCCTGAACCTCTGGCAGACCGGCCTCTTCGATGACATTCGCATCGAAGCCGATCGCGGCGACAACGGCGTGGTCATTCGCGCCATCGTCAAAGAACGTCCGCGCATCGGCTCGGTCGAGTATCGCGGCAACAAAGAGCTGACGACCGCCAAGATCAACGAGGCATTCGAGCGCGAGCACGTCGACCTGCACGTCGGCAACACCGTCGAGCAGACGCTCGTGCGCCGCGCGGCCGATGTGATCAAGAAGACCTACACCGAAGGTGGATTCGAAGGCGTCACCGTCAGCACATCAACCGAGGATCTCACCGAGCCGGGCGAGAAGAAGATCGTCTTCGTGATCAACGAGGGCATCAAGGCGAAAGTCGCGCGCGTCGATTTCGTCGGCAACAATCATTTCTCCGACCGCCAGCTCCGTCACCAGATGAAAGAGGTGAAGGAGCACAACATCGTCACCTGGATCCGGAAGAAGGATCTCTACATCCCTTCGAAGCTCGACGAGGATCTCGAGCGCGTGAAGAACTTCTATCAGGATCACGGCTACCAGAACGTCTCATTCGGCGATCCGCAGATCGTCACGCTCAGCAAGAATGTGAAGAAGCCTCGCGTGAAACTCGTCATCCCCGTGAAGGAAGGCGTCGTCCACACCTTCGGCGAGGTGACCGTGTCCGGCAACAACGTCTTCACGGCCGACCAGATCATCGGTGACTGGCCGCTCAAGAAAGGCGACATCATCCGTCGCAAAGCGATTCAGACGCGCGCCGACGCGTTCGGCGAGGCCTACCGGATGCGCGGCTACATCTATGCGTACGTGAATCCGGAGTATGTCGTCCGCGACAACAACGTCGTCGACGTGCACATGCAGGTCTACGAAGGCGAACAGTTTCATCTCGGACGTCTCGAGTTCCAGGGCAACACGACGACGAAAGACAAGGTTCTCCGCCGTGAGATCTTCCTCGAGGAAGGTCAGATCATGGACATGGAGACCTTCAAGCAGAGCCTCTACAAGCTCGGTCAGCTCGGCTACTTCAAGGTGACCGAGAATCCCGACTTCAAGGTCAATCAGGAATCGAAGACGGTCGACATCACCGTCAAGGGAACCGAGGAAGGGAAGAACGACATTCAGTTCGGCGGTGGTTACTCCGAAGGTGGCGGATTCTTCGTGCAGTCGCAGTTTGCGACGCGCAACTTCCTCGGCGAGGGCGAGAACTTCTCCATCGGCTATCAGAAGGGTCTGCGCCTGAACTACTTCAGTCTCGCATACGCCGATCCGTGGTTCATGGATACGCCGAACAGTCTCGGCATCTCGGTCTTTAATCGCGACACCGTCTATCCCGCGAACTACGGCTTCGAAGCGCGTTCGCGCGGCGGCACGATCGCCTATGGCTATCGCCTCGGGCGGTTCGACAGCTTATCGCTGCTCTATGGCGCGCAGCGCACGCGCGAGCACTACGAGTTCACGTCCACGCCGGACGTGAATGGAAACGTCCCCGTGTCGACCATCGCCGACTACACCTTCACGATGTCTTCGATCGGGCCGACGTACAGCTACAACTCATTCGATAATCCGTTCGACACGATGCGCGGCTCTCGACTCGTCCTCGGCGCCGGATATTCAGGCGGACCGCTCGGCGGCAGCATCCACATGCTGAAGCCGACGATCAATGCCACGCGCTTCTTCAGGCTCTCGCGAAAGAGCTCTGTCAGCGTCAACGGTGAAGCCGGCTACATCTTCCCGCTCAACAAGAATTGCTCGTTCACCTACGCCGAGCGCGATTCGACCGGCAAGTCGCTCTGCATCCCGGAGGTCGAGCGGTTCACCGTGGGCGGCGAGTTCTCCGTGCGTGGTTTCCAGCTCGGCTCTCTCGGACCTTACGAGACTCAGGCCGGCCGCAACATCCCGGTCGGCGGTTACAGCATGCAGGTCTACAACGCCGAGTACATCTATAAGATCAACGACCCGCTGCGATTCGTGGTGTTCGCCGATGCCGGTGTCGGGTACGCGTACAAGGCGAGGTTCGACTTCTCGAAGCTCCGTTACTCGACCGGTGTCGAGCTGCGAATCTTCCTGCCGGTCTTCCAGTTCCCCCTGCGGTTCATTTACGCTTTCAATCCGCAGAAGAAGCCGGGTGACTTCTTCCAGGGCTTCCAGTTCACAATTGGTAGTGGTTACTAGTCGTGGTTACCAGCGGTTGGCGGGAATTCTCCGCGGATCGCGCTTGATTTTATCGAAACACAAAGGAGATTCCCCATGAAGAAGTTTCTCATTATGGTGGCTGCGGCAGCGCTCGCGGCACCGATGCTTGCGCAGACCGCGCCGGCACGCGTCGCCGTCATCGACGTGCAGCGAGTGCTGGCCAACTCGGCCGCCGGCAAGACGGCGTCCGAGAGACTGAAGAAGATGCAGGAAGAGCGCATGGCCAAGGCCAAGCAGATGGACGACGAGATGCAGAAGCTCGATGCGGACATCAACAACAAGAAGCTCTCGCTCTCCGAGGACAAGCTCGCCGAGATGCAGAAGCAGCTCTCCGACAGGAAGATCGCTGCTCAGCGCTACGCGCAGGATGCCGAGCGGGAGATGGGCGAGGCTCGCGACCGCGCTCTGATGGAGCTCGAAGGCAAGATCAAGCCGGTCATCGACTCCCTCGGTAAGGAGATGGGTCTGGCCGCGATCTTCAACAAGTTCGAGTCGGGCCTGGTCTACGCGTCCGAGGCGATCGATATCACCGACTCGGTGATCAAGCGCTTCAATGACGCGACCGGTGGACCGCAGCCTGCCGCTTCGACGACGCCCGCGACGAATACGAGCACCGCGGCGAAAAAGCAGTAAGCGGTGTAGCGGCGCACTGGCAGTGCGCTACACAGAGGCCGCCGCCGGGCGGCCTTTTTGTTTCCGCTACAATCCGCCGCCATGGCGGAGGTCACTCTCGGTGAGATCGCCGATTTCGTCGGTGGCAAATTCGAGGGCGTGCGCGACGCGCGCGTGGACGGGGTAGCTCCGCTTTCCGAGGCCACCGAGAGCCAGATCAGTTTTCTGTCGAATCCGAGGTACGCGCCGCAACTCGAGAGCACAAGAGCGGCCGCGGTGCTCGTGGAGAAGAGTCTCGACACCAACAGCGCGCGCTACATCCGCGTCGAAAATCCATACTATGCGATGGCGCGCGTCGTAACACGCTGGTTCGCCCAGCGGCCAATGCCGTCGGGCATCTCGCCGCTGGCGTCGATTGCGAAGAGCGCAAAACTGGGAGCGAACGTCGCCGTCGGACCGTTCGTCACGATCGCCGATCGTGTGGTCGTCGGCGACAACGTGAAGATTTTTCAAGCCGTCTCGATCGAGGCGGAGAGCATGATCGGCGAGGACACGATCATCTATCCGCTCGTCTCGATCTACTACCGCTCGACGATCGGCAAGCGCTGCATCATTCACAGCGGCGCGGTGATCGGTGCGGACGGTTATGGCTTCGCGACGGAAGGCGGGCGACATCACAAGATTCCGCAGATCGGCGTCGTGCGCATCGAAGACGACGTCGAGATCGGTGCGGGTACGACGATCGATCGCGCCGCCCTCGGCGAGACCCTCATCGGCGAGGGAACGAAGATCGATAATCTCGTGCAGATCGGTCACAACGTGAAGGTGGGCAAGCATTGTCTGCTCGTGTCGCAGGCGGGCATCGCCGGTTCGACCGAGCTGGGCGACTACGTGGTGATGGCCGGCCAGGCGGGCGCGAGCGGACATCTCAAGATCGGAGCCGAAGCACAGATCGCGGCGAAGAGCGCGGTATTCGAAGATGTCCCAGAGAAGACGAAGGTGCGCGGCATTCCGGCGATCGCCTGGCGTGATTACTCGCGCCGCGAAGTGTGGCTCAATCGCATTTCCGAACTGGCCAGGCGCATCGACGAGCTGGAAAAGAAGCTGGGCGAATCATGATGATGAACATCAACGAGATCATGAAGGTTTTGCCGCATCGCTATCCGATGCTGCTCGTCGACCGCATCATCGAGATGGAGCCGGGCAAGAGGATCGTCGGCATCAAGAACGTCACGGCCAACGAACAATTCTTTCAGGGACACTTTCCGGGCGCACCGGTCATGCCGGGCGTGCTGATCGTCGAGGCGATGGCGCAGTGCGGCGCGGTTCTGTTCCTACGCGACATTCCCGATCGCGACAAGCGGCTTTTCCTGTTCGGCGGTGTCGATAGGGCGCGGTTCCGCAAGCCTGTCGTTCCCGGCGATCAGCTCCGCCTCGAGTGCGAGGTGCTGCAGAAACGCGCGAACACGGTCAAGCTGCGCGGCGTGGCCAGGGTCGACGACAGCATCGTGGCCGAGGCGGAGCTGCTCAGCGTGATGGTGGACCGGCCGCAATGAGCGCAGTGATCGACAGCACCGCGATCGTCAGCAGCGAGGCGGCGATCGCTGCGGAAGTGATCATCGGTCCTTATGCGGTGATCGGATCGCACGTGTCGATCGGTGCCGGCACGATCATCGGTCCGCACGTGCGGATCGAAGGCCCGACGACGATCGGGGAGAGGAACGTCTTTCTCGGACAGGCCTCGATCGGCACGCAGCCTCAGGACCTCAAGTTCCGCGGCGAGAAAACGGAACTGGTAATCGGCAACGAGAATACGATTCGTGAATTCGTCACGATCAATCGTGGTACGGCCGGGGGCGGCGGAGTGACCACGATCGCCTCCCACAATTACTTCATGGCTTACGCGCACGTCGCACACGATTGCCACGTCGGATCGCACACGGTCTTCGCGAACAACGCCACGCTCGCGGGACACGTCGAAGTCGGCGACCACTCCACGATCGGCGCATTTTCGGCGGTCCATCAATTCTGCCGCGTCGGAGAGCACGCCTTCATCGGTGGCGGCAGCATCTGCACGCAGGATGTCCTTCCGTTCGTGAAGACGGTCGGCAATCGCCCGGCGTCGACATACGGCATCAACAAGATCGGCCTGCAGCGCAAAGGCTTTCTTCCCGAGACGATCGACGCGCTGCAGCGCGCGTATCGCATTCTCATCCGCTCGAAGCTGAAGGTCGATGAGGCGCTCGCGCGAATCGAAAATGAGCTCGGATTTTTCGCCGAGGTGCGGTATCTGGTCGAGTTCGTGCGCGAATCGAAGCGCGGGATCATCCGGTAGATGAACGTCGGCGTCGTCGGCACCGGATACCTCGGACGCCTGCACGCGCGCGTGCTCCAGGAGATGCCGGAGGCGAACATCGTCGGCTTTGTGGAAACGAACGATGCCATCGCCAGTGACGTGGCGTCGTCACTCGGCCTCGAGCGCATCGGCTCCATCGCGGAGCTGGCGAAGCGAGCCGATTGCGCCGTCGTGGCCACGCCGACCGTGTCGCACTTCGTCGTGGCGCGCGAGCTGATCGAAGCGGGCTGCGACGTCATGGTCGAGAAACCGATCACGGCGACGGTCGACGAGGCCGGGCGATTGATCGACATCGCCAGGAAGAAGAAACGTCTGGTTCAAGTCGGACACGTCGAGCGGTATAACCCGGCTATCGTCGCCGTCGCCGAGCTGGTGCGTGACTCGCGCTATGTCGAGTGCGAGCGCATCGGCGTCTTCAGCGGCCGCTCGCTCGACATCGACGTGCTTCTCGATCTCATGATTCACGATCTCAACCTCATTCTTTCGCTGCTGCGGCATGAGGTCGTCGAGATCCGCGCCGTCGGCGTGCCTGTGCTGACGGAGAAAGTCGACATCACCAACGTGCGGCTGGAACTGGAGAATGGCGCGGTAGCGAATCTCACCGCGAGCCGAGTCTCGCAGGATCGAGTCCGCAAACAGCGCTTCTTCGGCAACGACTTCTACATCTCCGTCGATACGAAGGAGCAGGAAGTGAAGGGTTACCGTCTGGTCGAGAAACAGATTCAGCCGCTGCAGGTGAGCGTGACGAAGAAGGAGCCGCTGCGGGCGGAGCTCGAAGCATTTCTTGCGTGCGTACGCGATCGTAAGCAGCCGCTGGTCACGGCCGAAGATGGGCTCGAAGCGGTGGCATTGGCGAAGCGCGTGGCCGAGGCGATCGAGAGGAGTTTGCGGTGAGCGACGCCGCGATCGGCATCATCGGCGGTTCGGGTCTCTACGAAATGGAAGGCCTGAAGGTGATCGCCGAGCGCAAGATCGAAACTCCGTTCGGCCCGCCGTCCGATCCATTCGTGATCGGAGAAGTCGACGGTATCCGCGTCGCATTTCTCGCGCGCCACGGCAGGGGTCACCGCCTGCTCCCGGGCGAGCTCAATGATCGTGCGAACATCTTCGGCTTCAAACTTCTCGGCGTGCACACGATTCTCTCGGCGAGCGCCGTCGGCTCGATGAAAGAGGATTACCACCCCACCGACATCGTCTTCCCGCATCAGTTCATCGATCGCACGCGCCATCGGCCCGATACGTTTTTCGGAAACGGCATCGTCGGCCACGTGACATTCGCCGATCCGGTCTGCATCGCCGCATCGACGATTGTCAGCGATGTCGCGCGCAAAGCTGGAGCGCGCGTGCACGCCGGCGGTGTCTATGTCTGCATCGAAGGACCGCAGTTCTCGACGCGAGCGGAATCGAACCTCTATCGGTCATGGGGAGTCGACGTCATCGGCATGACGAACCTGCAGGAAGCGAAGCTCGCGCGAGAGGCGGAGATCTGCTACGTCACGATGGCGCTCGTCACCGATTACGACTGCTGGCACGAGACAGCCGATGACGTCACGGTCGAACAGATCCTCGGATACCTGCGCGCGAATGCAGCGATGGCGCAGAAGATCCTGCGGGACTCCGTTCCGCTCGTCGCTTCGCGCGAGCGCGATTGCGGATGCGCAAACGCGCTGCAATTCGCGATCGTCACCGATCCCAAGAAGATTCCGAACAACATCAAGCGTGAGTTGAAACCGATCATCGGCAGGTACATCCAGTGAGCATTACCGTGGTCGGCACCGTGGCATTCGATGCGATCGAGACACCGTTCGGGAAAGTCGATCGCTGCATCGGCGGGTCGGCCACATATTTCTCCGTCGCGGCGTCGTTCTTTTCGGATGTGAATCTCGTCTCGGTCGTTGGCGATGACTTCACTGACGACGACGCGTCCATCTTCAAGGGCCGCAACATCAATCTCGACGGGCTGGAGCGAATCCGCGGCGCGAAGAGTTTTTTCTGGAGCGGCGAGTACGGCTTTGATCTGAATATCGCCAAGACGCGCGATACACAGCTCAACGTGCTCGCTGAATTCAGGCCGAAGCTGAACGAGCGGCAGCGCGGCGCCGATGTTCTGTTTCTCGCCAATGCACAACCGGAGTTGCAGCTCGATGTGCTGAAGCAGTGCCGGCCGCGCGTCGTCGCGCTCGACACGATGAACTACTGGATTACGAGCGCGAAGGAAGCGCTCACGCGCGTCTTCCGTGAAGTCGATCTCATCGTGATCAACGAAGCGGAGGTCCGGCAATACACGCAGAATCCGAATCTCGTCAAGGGCGCGCGACAGATCCTCGACCTCGGCGCGAAGGCGATCGTGATCAAGCGCGGAGAATACGGTGTGCTGATGATCACAAAGGATGCGATCTTCGCTGTGCCGGCGTACCCGTTGGAGAACGTTTTCGATCCCACGGGCGCCGGCGACACCTTCGCCGGCGGATTCCTCGGATACCTCGCCTCACGCAGTGAGGTACATGAAGGCGAGCTCCGCCGCGCAATCATCTTCGGCAGCGTGCTGGGATCGTTCGCCGTGGAGAAATTCTCGCTCGAGCGGCTGCGTGAAATTACGCTTGCCGATATCCTCGAGCGCTATCAGAGCTTCCGCGCGCTCACGCACTTCGAAGACCACGAGCTCTAGGGTTTTCTGGTCCCTTCCCACAGGCGCAGATATTCGGAACGAACCGACGCATCGATTTCATCGGCCAGCTCGCGCGGCAACTCGAGAGCCATGATCAAATCCTGGACATCGGCGAGGTCACGCAGTCGGCGGTGTTCCGCGCTCAGTCCAGAGGCGAGTTTGAGCTCGATGAGTTTGGGGAGTGATATGACGCGGATACCCTCGCGCTCCGTTGATGCCGAGTTTGGCTCAGGAAATACGACCGGCTTTGGTTTTCCATCACCGGGATATTCGCCAGCGGTAATGAATTCGACCTGCACTCCGGTGTCCGTGTCACGCAATGCTTTGCGCGCGCCGCGGAACGCCGGCAAATAGCCGCGGCCGACAAGTCGTTGATGAATCGCCTCGAGGCCATCACGAGTCGTGAGGATATCCACGTCGCCGGTGACTCGAACGTATCCATGGAGTACAAGCGCCATACCACCAATCACAGCATAATCAATGTTGGCTTCCTTGAGGCGCGCCGTGGCGCGTTCCATCGTTTTGAAGACGCGATCGCGTCTCATGAAGAAGTCGTCGACCTCACGCGCAAGTACGGAAAGCGGCGCGTCGCGGATGATTTTTGGCACGTACTCATCTTACTGCGCCGTAAACGATCTCTCCACCGACGACCGTGTAAAGCGTTTTCGTCCGAAAGAGATCACTGACCGGCGCATTGAATGGATCGCCCTCGACGATCGTGAAATCGGCGAGCTTCCCCGGCTCGATCGTTCCGCGCGACTTCTCTTCGAATGCTGCGTATGCCGCGTCGTAAGTGAAACCGCGAATCGCTTCGGCAAGCGTCAACTTCTGATCGGGATACCAACCGCCCGGCGGATTGCCTTTCTGATCCTGTCGGGTCACGGCGGAGTGGATCCCGAACCACGGATTCACCGCTTCGACTGGAAAGTCGGAGCCGAGGGCGAGGCGGCCGCCGGAATTCAAGACCGTGCGCCAGGCGTAGGCGCCCTTGATTCGATCCGGCCCGACGCGTGCCTCGGCCCAGCGCATGTCAGACGTGGCGTGCGTCGGCTGCATCGAGCCGATGATTCCGTCGCGCCCCACGCGCGCGAAGTCGGACGGCGCGACGACCTGCAGGTGCTCGATGCGCCAGCGGTTCTCGGGCGTCACGCCGGCCGCTTCATAAGCGTCGATCGCATTGCGCACGCCTCGATCGCCGATCGCATGAGTGTTCACTTGAAATCCGGCCGCTCGTGCGCGCCGCGCAGCATCGGTCATGTGCTCGACGGTCGAGACGATCAAACCGCTGTTGTTCGGATCATCGCTGTACGGCGCGAGGAGCGCCGCACCGCGGCTGCCGAGGGCGCCGTCGGAGTAGAGCTTCACCGAGCGGATCGTCCATCGGCCGGCGTGGTCGATCATCGGCCCGCGTCGGAACCACTCGTTGAGCAACGGTCCGTTGTCGCTGATCATCTGATAGAGGCGAATGGGGAATCGCTTTTCCTCGACGAGCTCTCCCACGACGCGGATCGTCTCGCCGTCAGCTCCGGCGTCGTGAATCTCGGTCAGCCCGTTCTCGGCGATGCGCTGCGCGGCGGCGAGAACGCGGCGTTTGCGCTGCTCGTGAGTGGGCGGAGGGATCTTCGCTTCGATGAGTGACTGCGCATGATCGACGAACACGCCCGTCGGTTCGCCGCGGGCGTCGCGGATGATGCGGCCTCCTGCCGGATCGGCTGTCGCTGCCGTGATGCCGGCCAGACGCATCGCCGCGGAGCTCGCCAGCCCCGCGTGTCCATCGACGCGTTTGAGCCACACCGCTCGATCGGGAAGCGCAGCGTCGACTGCCGCGGCGGTGGGGAACTCTTTCGATGGCCAGCGCGTCTGGTCCCAGCCGCGCCCCTGAATCCACTCGTTCGCCGGCGTTGATGCCGCACGCGCCTTCACACGGGCGACGACTTCGTCGAGCGAATCAGCGTCCGTCAGATCGACGATGTCGAGCGCGAGGCCGAGACCATATAGATGTGCGTGAGCGTCTGTGAGTCCGGGAAGTATGGTCGCGCCCGCTGCGTCGATCACACGAGCTTGCGGATGAGCCCGGCGAATCTCTGCTGCTGAGCCTACTTCGCGGATCAGGCCGTCGGTGACGTAGATCGCAGCGTCGCGCGTCGGGGTTTGCGATGATCCCAGGAGCACGGTGGACGCCGTGAAAATCGTTCCCTGGTCGGCGTTGCGACCGCTGCCGCAGGCGATGAAAAGTGCTGTGAAAACGATGCAAAATTCCCTCATCTGCTCATCCTATCTCGCGGAATGCGTACATCCGCGCGCTCGTTGACCAGTGTCCTCGATGAAGAAAACAATTGTGATCGCAGTCACGCTTCTCTCCGCGACGCTCGCGAGCGCCGATGAACGGAAGTTTTCGGCTGCCGACGTACCTGCTGCCCGCATCAAGCAGAACGGCCGCATCGTCATCAGCAACGACTCGAATCACATCACGGCGTTTCGCTTCTTCGACAACATCCGCGAGGCGCTGGTGAGCGTGCGCACTCTGCGCAGTCTCGTCACGCATGCGACGGGAAGCGTATTCGATTCGAATGCGCGTCTGGACACCCAGATGCCGCCATATCTTTCTTCATTGATCACGGAAGCGTCGCGTACACATGGCGTCGATCCGCGCCTTGTCGCCGCGATCTGCCGTCGCGAATCGGCATTCAATCCGAACGCGGTCTCTCGTGTCGGCGCCGGCGGCATCATGCAGCTCATGCCCGCCACCGCCAGATACCTCGGCGTCTCCGATGTGTTCGATGCGCGGCAGAACGTCTTCGCCGGCACGCGCTATCTCCGCACGCTTCTCGACGCATTCAACGGCGATATGGATCTCGCCGTGGCTGCGTACAACGCCGGCCCCGGCGCAGTTCGCAAGTACAACGGCATTCCGCCTTACGCCGAGACGCGCGCTTACGTCGTCGCCGTGCGTGCGAATTACGAGCGTTCGTTGCGCAGCAACTAACCCTCACCCCACTTCAATGATTGTTTGAGGCCAGTGTGTCTCCCGCGAGGGGACGCCAGCAGGAATGGTTCTTGTCCTGGAACAAGATCTTCACACTCGGGCTCTCCGACAGATTGCTGCACGTATATTTCAGATCCCAACCCGTCCGCACATCGAAGTGGATGTGGGCGGTGCTCGAATTTCCCGTGTTGCCCGATGTAGCGATGTGATCGCCGGTCTTCACGTTTTCGCCGAGTTTTACGAGCACGCCATTCTGCGAAAGATGCCAGTAGACGCCGTATGTGCCGTCCCCATGGTCAATGACAAGGTAATTCCCGACTCCGGGCTTACACGGATCCTTGCTGCCCCAGCTATTTCCTGATTCTGATTCGACGAACGCATACACTTTGCCGCCGCGTGCAGCCAGGACTTTCTGACCGGGTTCGCCGATGCCGTCGTGATCCGCGTCGTGAACGAAATCGAATGCATACGCCTGCAGACCATTTGGATTGCCCTGGTTGTGGCCGTGCTTCGGGTCGTCCCAGTTTCCGTTGGTGAGGACCCATGCCCCGTCATCCACGAAGGGAAGTTTATAGAGCGCCCTCGGGCTGTCGCTACGCCCCAGTTGCTCGAGCCGCAGACCCTTTTTGAAATACCTCTCATCTTCGGTCTTGAAGTCGTCGAAGCAGAGCGATGAGTACCAATATTGCGCTCCGCTCCCCGGCCGCCAGACGGCCGCGTACTTGCCGTCGGCAACCTCGAGCACCGTGAGCCGCAAGCCCGAATTGAAATAGGCCTGGTCCTGCGCTTTGAATTCATCGAAGGTCATGCCGGAACGCCAATGCTGTGCGCCGCTCCCGGGCTGCCAGACCGCGAGGTACTTGCCGTCATCGATCTCGAGAGCCGTCAATCGCAGACCCTGATTAAAATAGGTCTGGTCCTGGCTCTTGAACTCGTCGAACGTCATGCCCGAACGCCAATGCTGTGCGCCGCTGCCGGGACGCCAGACGGCGAGGTACTTGCCATTGATGTTCCTGAGCACTGTGAGTCGGAGGCCTTGATCGAAATAGGTCTTGTCCTGAGCCTTGAACTCGTCGAAGGTCATCCCGGAACGCCACCACTGTGCGCCACTGCCGGCGCGCCACAGACCGGTAAATCTGCCATCGACGATTGACACGTCGACGAGCCGCAGCCCCTGGTCGTAATAGGTCTTGTCCTGCGCCTTGAACTCGTCGAAGCTCATTCCGGAACGCCAGTACTGCGCGCCGCTGCCGCTGCGCCAGACGGGCAAATACCCGCTTTGCGCGGCGACTTGCGCAACGCCGGTAACAAGAAGGGAAAGAATGGCCAATGTATGGACCATTCGACGCGGACCGCCGCGTCTCTCGATCACTGTTGCCTTCATACAATTCACCTCATCGAGCCGCAACGAAATAGG
>DASXRT010000011.1:0-2450 GCA_036506455.1 Thermoanaerobaculia bacterium | reverse complement strand
CCACCTTCGTGCTTTTCCTGAGCGAAGGCCGGATTCTTCTGATATTCCTCGAACGATGCCGTGCGCATGATGCCGCGCTCACCGACCAGCGACGGGTCCAGCGATTGATGCTCCTGCGTGCAAGCGATCGGATAGGGCGGCTGGCTCGTCATCACGATCCGCGCTCCGCCGCCGCCATGCATCGCATCGGAAAAACGGAACGGATAGGTGTTGAATCCTCTCCCCTTCTCCGTCGCGACCGCGCCGCCGTGCTCGCGGCCATAACCGAAGAAGATCGTGGCCACGCCTTCAGTGTGACCAGGCACGACCCAGAGCGGCATGCGCTGTTTGATGCCGCGATAGTCGACGTCGACAAGGCGCGTGCGGCGCTCGTTGACGAGAAAATCGCGATCCTCGTCGGAAAGGCCAATCTGCCTCGCCGTCTGAACGCCGACCAGCACGACGTTCTCCCAGGTGATCTTCGTGATTGGCTTGGGGAGCTCCTGCAGCCAGGCGTTGTTGGCGAAGCGGCCGTCGTGGATCGTGGGATCTGGTTTGAGCTCGATCTCGATACCGGTCGTCGGTTGCCGGTTACCGGTTGTCGGTGCTGCAGTGGAGGCGGCACCGCCTCGTGCGGGCAACGCGCTTCCAGCGATGACTCCGTCGTTGAGCCATTTGCGCCAGGTGTTTTCGTTTGCACCCTTGCCGAACCAGTAGCTGCGCACTGTCTCGTAGGGTGATTGGTCGAGGCCGCCGAGCAAGGCGCCGAGGACTTCGTGCGGGGAGCGGCCGTTGTAGAGCGGAGCGATGAGCGGCTGCATGATCGACACGGTGCCGTCGTGCGCGCGCGCGTCGCTCCACGTCTCGAGTGAATGTGTTTCGGGCACATGCCAATGCACATGCATCGATGTGTCGTCATAGTACGGAGAGAGATGCGCGCGGAACGGCACTTTGTCGAGCGCTGCGCGGAAATTGAAATCAGACGGTGCGTCAAACACCGGATTGCCGCCGAGGATGATCAAGGCATTCACGCGGCCGGCGTTCATGTCGACGACGAGCTGGCGGAGCGACTCGAGCTGATTCACCGGCGCGACTTCGACGGGATCGGTGATGGTAATCGTCGAGCCGTGGCTGCCGAGAGCCTGGTTGATCGCGTGAGCGATCGCGTGGACGACCGGCGGTTGCTCGTCGCCGGCGATCACGATGGTCGCGCCGCGATTCGCCTGAAGATCTTTCGCGATTGCGAGCCACGCCTGTCCTCCATTGAGAATCGCTCGAGCAATTCCCTCGATCTCACTCGGCTTTACCGCGAAACGGTGGTCGGCGACGCCGCCGGTCTGCGTCGGCATCGACTCGATCACGTAGAGGCGATTCATCGAAGTAGTCCCGCGGCGCACTTTGCGGCGGGACATGAAATCGCGCGCGTAGCGCAGATGCGCGGGACCTTCGCCGAGAAAATCGGAGCCGAGCGAGACGACCACGTTGGCTTTGTCGAAGTGATAAACGGGATTGACGTAATCACCGAACGCGAGCCGAGCTCCTTCGCGCGCGTTGTCGCCGCCGGCCGGCTCCCACTGGTGCCACTTCGCGCCGGGATATTGCGCGAGCACCTGCTGAATCTGCGAGCCGAGAGTCGGCGACGTGATCGTCTGCGTCAGAAGGCGCAGGCCTGCACCGTTCGTTTTCGCCGCGGTCAATGGTGTCTGCAGAGCGGCGATGAACTCGCTCCATGTCGAGATCTCGCCGAGACGGCGAACGACCTGCGATCGCTCCGGATCGTAAAGACCGAGGATCGCCGCCTGCATGAAAGAGTCGGTGGCGCCGAGCGATGAAGGATGATCGGGATTGCCTTCGACTTTCGTCGGCCGCCCCATGTGGCTCTCGACGAGCACTCCGCGCGCGTAGCCGCCGAGCGTCATCGCGCTGGCGAAGAAGATCGGCTTCCCCGGGATCAGGTTCTCAGGCTGATTGACGTATGGGACGATCTGCTCGGATGGCTGATTGCACGCGGCCAGTCCCGCCATCGCCACCGACGCCCCCATCAACTTCATGAAATCGCGGCGATCGACCCCTTTGTCGAGCGCGATCGCCTGCTGCGGAAACTCATCGCGCATGAAGTCATCGAAGACGTCGCTGCGCGTCAGCTCTTCGAGCGAACGCCAGTACTCGCGGTTGCCCGTGTCGCCGATCCGTTGGCGGAATTCGCTATACGTGAGGTTCTTCTCTTCTGCCATGAAGCTCTTAGCTCTTAGCTGTTAGCTCTTAGGAGGCCCCCGCCCAGCCACGGACGGTCTCCTAAGAGCTAAGAGCTAACAGCTAACAGCTAGTAATGACATGTCGAGCAATGCGTCATCTTCTGAATGTTGTAAAGCTTCACCAGGCGCGGACCCTCCACATCCTGATTCGCCGATTCGTAAGCCATGTTGAAGACCTGCTCGCGGGGGCGGACGAATTTTTCCGGCGCGCGATGA
>DASXRT010000010.1:0-7233 GCA_036506455.1 Thermoanaerobaculia bacterium | reverse complement strand
GCCAGTCGCGGCGCGATGACGATCGCTGTCCGAGTTCCGGCGCTCGGATGGCTTCAAGAACTTCTCGAACGCACCGGTCCGCTTGCTTCGACGAGCGCCAATCGCAGCGGCGAACCGCCGCTCGTCGATCCAAAATCGGTTTCATTTCCGGGCATAGAGACCGTTATTGATACAGGTCCGCAGAAAGGCAAAGCGTCGACGATCGTGGACTTTACCGGCGATGAACCGCGATTCATCCGGGAGGGTGAAGCTTTCTTTACACAGAAAGTGTGGAAAACGCTGCGGAAATCGCTGTGAAAAACGCACGCCACCGCAAAAAATCAGCGCCTTTGAGCGATTTGCACAAACGGTTGGGCGAAACGCGCTAAACGACAGAGTTCATATCTGGTTAAAGCCAAAAACACCTCAGAGTTGCATCGCCATTTGTGCACTTTCCATTCTCAATTTTCAGTTTCCACATGGACGTCTGAAAATCTCGTTACTTCAAATATCCGTTCACACAGAGTTAACAGCGGCCGTTAATGCGGCAGAAGGCGCATCGCCAGCGTCGCCAGTCCGAGGAAGGAGAAGAAGCCGCCGACGTCGGTGAAGGTGGTGACGAAGATCGACGAGGCGATGGCCGGATCGAACCCGAATTTCTCGAGCGCCAGCGGGACGAGGCCGCCGGCGATGCCGGCGATGATCAGATTGAAGGTCATCGCCACGAGAAGAATCGTCGCCAGCGTCCAGTCGTGCGTCCAGAAGCCGACGACGAGCGTCGTGAGCACGCCGTTCGCGAAACCATTTCCCAATCCGACCAGCACTTCTTTCCAGACAGCGCGGAATCCGCTCGACCATTCCACTTCGCCGAGCGCCAGTCCGCGGACGAAGACGGTGAGCGTCTGCGTTCCGGCGTTGCCGCCCATTCCGGCGACGATCGGCATGAAGACCGCCAGCGCCGCCCATCTCTCGATCGTTCCCTGGAACCAGCTCACGACCCACGACGCCAGAAACGCAGTCACGAGATTGATCGCCAGCCACGGGAAACGCATCCGGAACGACTGGCCGGCAGACGTCGAGACGCGCTCTCCGGCCGTGACACCGGCGAGGTGCAGCAGATCTTCTTCAGCCTGTTCCTGAATGACGTCGATGACGTCATCGACGGTCACCACGCCGACGAGGCGATTCTGCAGATCGACGACCGGCACCGACAGCAGGTCGTACTTCGAGACGATCTGCGCGACTTCCTCCGGCGTCGAGTCGACCTGCGTCCGCACGACGCTCTGCACCATGATGTCCTTCAGACGCGTCGATACGCTGGCGAGAATCAGGTTGCGCAGGGATAGGACTCCGACGAGATGTCCGCCTTCGTCGATGCAGTAGACGTAGAAGAACGATTCCTTGCGCGGGTACTGCCGGATCGCTTCGACCGCCTCGGCGACCGTGAGATCCTCGCTCAACGCGAGGAACTCCGTGTTCATGAGCGAGCCCGCGGTCTCCTCTTCACCTTCGAGCAACGATTCGAGCTTCGCGCTCTGTGTCGCGCCGAGAAGCTCGAGGATGCGCTCGCGCCGCTCTTCGTCGAGCGCGTCGAGAAGGTCGGCCGCGTCGTCAGGCGCGGATGAACTGCAGATGGCGGCGATCGTCGTGTCGTCGAGCGACGCGATGATCTCCTTCAGATCCGCCTCGTCGAGCTCCAGCAGTGAGCGCGCGGCCTTCCCCGCTTCGATCAGCAGGGTGAGGATTCGCTTGCGATCCTCTTCGAGCAGCAGCGGCAGCACCGGCGCAAGATCGGCGGGAAGAGTCTTGTCGACGACCTTGCGCAACTGCGGATACGCGCCATGCCGCAGCAGCTTGGTCAGAAGCTGCTGATAGGACCGCGCCGAAGAGGAAGACGCCGGGGTATTTACGGCCGGGCGATTCACGTTTTGGATCGTACCGCGACTAGAATCATCCAACCATGACCACAATCGCCCATCCCGAAACCAGTACCGCCGCAAAAGACGAAAAAGCGAACGCACGCCAGTTCGTCAACTTCATGTTCTTCCGCGCCGATCGGAGTTTTCGCGCCGAGAGCGCGGAGCGCAAAGCGGAAGCGAAGCGCGAGCTCGCGGAGATCGTCCGCCGCTACACGGGCCCGATGATGATCCTCCCCTACTCCACTCTCGGTCTGAAAGCGGGCGTCGATTTCATGTTGTGGCGCATCGGCTTCGACATCGAACCCTTCCAGACGATGGCCGGCGACATCAACCGCTCGATCCTCGGCCGCTATCTCGACGTGCCGTTTTCCTATCTGGCGATGACGAAACATTCGCAATACGTCGATGAGCACGTGCACGAAGGGCAGGAAGGGCGGCGGCTGCGCATCGTTCCCGGCAAACGGCCGTTTCTGTTCGTCTATCCCTTCGTGAAGACGCGCGACTGGTATCTCCTGCCGATGTCCGAGCGGCAGCGCATCATGAATGACCACATCGCCATCGGTCACAAGTATCCGCGGGTGAAGATCAATACGACTTACTCATTCGGGCTCGACGATCAGGATTTCGTCGTCGCTTTCGAGGCCGATTCGGCCGCGGAGTTTCTCGATCTCGTTCAGGAGCTGCGCGAAACAGAGTCTTCGAAATTCACCGTGCGTGATACGCCGACGTACACATGCCGGCGGACGACGATCGAGGAGATCCTCGACTCACTCGGCTGATGGCGTTTGATCAACGCCCATTCGACGTCCGCTGCGAATGGGGACGTCCCGGTATCGATACGCTGCGTGAATTCACCGACGTCTTCGTCATCGTCGATGTCTTCTCATTCTGCACGTCCGTCGACATCGCCGTAGCGCGCGGAGCGGAGGTCCTGCCATCGACATTGCCCGTCACAGAACGAAGCATCACGTCCCTTTCGTTGTCTCCGGCGTCCCTCGTCGCGATTCAGCCCGGTACGCGTCTCGTGCTTCCCTCGCGCAATGGTTCCATGCTGTCGACGATGACTGGCCCGATACCGACTCTCGCTGGATCGCTGCGCAACGCGCGAGCTGTCGGGCGTCGCGCGCAGACCATCGGCCGCAGGATCACCGTCGTTCCCGCCGGCGAGCGATGGCCCGATGACACAATCCGGTTCGCAATTGAAGACTTGATTGCGGCGGGCGCGGTGATCAGCGAGCTGAGCGGAACACGATCATCAGAGGCGAACGTCGCCGTGGCCGCATACGAATTCGCGCGCCCGCGGCTCGAGACGGTTTTGCGTGCGTCCGCGTCGGGACGCGAATTGTGTGAGCGCGGATTCGAGACCGATCTGATGCTCGCAGCACAGATGGACTGCAGTGATTGCGCGCCGCTGCTGTCGAATGGCGCATACGGTCGCTAGACGCGCGACATCGCCACTCCCGCCGCCGCTGCCGAAACCACCAGTCCCGCGCCGAGGCTGAAGAGGGTCATGGAGATGCCGCGATGCTCGGCGAGGAGACCGGCGGCGAGATTTCCGAAGGGCGCGAATGCATAGAACGCGAACGTGTACATGCTCAGCACGCGTCCGCGCATCGCATCGGGGATCCGTTGCTGGATCGATGTGTTGCAGAGCGCGAGCGTGGTGACCATCGTGTACCCGCACACCATGAGCAAAGCGACGACGAGGTACGGGCCGCGCATCGTTCCCACCGCCGCGAGAGCGATGCCGAACAGCGTGAAGCAGACGAAAACGCCGGTGATCATCTGCCTCGCGGTGAATGTCTTGATCGACAACACGAGTGCGCCGAGCAGCGCGCCCGCGCCGACGCCGCCCATGAGATATCCCATCCCCTGGGCGTCGTTCGTGAAGAGCTTGCGCGCGACGATCGGCATGAGGTTCAGATACGGGAAGCCGAAGAGGCTCGCTGCCGCGACGATGCCGATCAGAAGCACGATGACGCGCTCACGCCGCACGAAGCGCACACCTTCTGCGAACCGTTTGAGCAGCGCTTCGTCGGCGGCCAGAAACTGCTGCCGGTCGTGAACCGTGTAGAGCACCCGGATCAGCGGCAGGAACGAGAGCGCATTCAGAAAGAAGCACCAGAAGCTGCCCCATGCCGACAACGTGATGCCGGCCAGCAGCGGCCCCACTACGCGCGAGAGATTGAACTGCAGCGAATTCATGGCCACGGCATTCGGCAGGCGCGCGCGATCCTCGAGAAGATCGACGACCATCGCCTGCCATGCCGGCGCCGAGAATGACTGCGCGATACCGACGACGAGCGCGGCGACGACGATCTGCCATACGGTGATCCGATGAAGATAGATGGACAGCGCCAGCAGGAACGCGGTCAGCGCCTGCGCGATCTGCGAGAGCGCGACGATGCGTTTGCGATTGAGCTGATCGGCCAGAACGCCACCGGGAAGCATCAGCACGATCGCCGGCGCGGAGCTCGCGAATCCCACGAAGCCGAGGAGGAACGGCGAGTCCGTCAGCCGATAGACGAGCCATCCCTGCGCCACCGTCTGCATCCATGAGCCGACGTTCGAGATGAACTGCGTCGTCCAGAATCGGCGGTAGTCAGATTCCTGAAAAGCCTCGAACGGCATCGTGACTACGCGATCTTCTCACTTCCCGCCGAAGAAGACCGGATCGCCCGTGTTGTTGTCGACGACCGAGCCGTAAGCGAACAGCGTCGCCGCGCCGGTACTCCGCGCCACCAGCGTGCACGAGCCGATGTTGAATGCGTCGACACCCGGCGTCAGTGCGGCGAGCGGATATTGCACGAGCGCGTGCGGCGCCAGCGGCAGCTCGACATAGCCGATCGGCGAGCCTGAGGCAGACAGGACCGTCACCTGCACCGTGATCGCATCCGTCCCGCTGTTGAGAAAACCGACGTTCGTGCGGAAGTCGAAATCGGAGCGGAGTCCGGTGACCCACTGCTGGGCCGCGAATGAATCGACAGCGTCGATCGACTGACCGTACGTCCCACCATTGCCGGCGGTCGTGTAGGTGCGGCTCGTCACCACCGGAGCAGTGCTTCCGCTCCACGAGATCTCGAGCGGACCGCTGCCCGACTGCTCTCCGAGTGCCGCTACGACATCGGGCATGACGACGCTCCGGTTCGCGCCGACGGCGATGCTGCGCGTGCGGATACCAAACCTCAGCATGAGATTCGAGGATGTGCTGCCCGGATTGAAGAAAGTGACATCGCTGCGCCAGAACGTACCGTTCGCACCGTTGGCTCGCGCCACAACCGGAATCGTCAGCAGCGAAGATGCGGCGGCGGGCATTGCCTGGATGTAGACGGGATCCTGCGTCCTGTTGTCGACAACGGAGGCGTAGACGCTTACCGCATCGCGCGCGGAATGACCGATCCGCAGTGAAAGCAGCGGATAACTGCGGCCGGCGGTCGCTGTGAAGTAACCAGTCAGCGATCCCTGCTGAAAACTGTTCGGCGGGACGGTGAGCGTCAGACTCTGCACGACGTTGCCATCGGCATCGACGAGGGTCATCGTTGTGACGACCGAGCTGCTGCTCTTGTTCACGAGCCCGATGTTCGTCCGGAAATCGGCTGTCGAGATCAAACCGGTCATGGACAGCGAGCTCTGAAGGTCGGAAGAGTCGACGTCAGGAACGGACTGACCATAGGTTCCGGTCGATGCGACGTTGAACGTGCGACTCGTGACCTTGAGATCGGGCGTCGTCGTTGCGGCCGTGGCGTTCAGCGCGATGCCACCCGCGCCGCTCGACATACCGAAGATCTCGAGCAGCGCGTTCCCATATGTCCGTGTCTCGCGCGGCAGGACGAAAATCGACCGCGTCTGCGGCGCGACACCCGCTCCCGGCACGAACGAAAGGTTCACCGTCGCCGTTTCATCGCCGGCGTTGAAGATCGTCAGCTCCGTTCGCCAGATCGAGCCGCCGACACCGTTAGTCTGCGCGGTCACCGGCACGAGCGATGTGAACTGCCCCGGTTGCGGCGTCGCCGGGATCTTCGTCCCGACATTCACGCTCTTCGTGGTCACGCGCGTCTCCGCATTGCGGAAGACCGTCAGTGTGACCGTGTAGAAGCCGGCGCTCGCATAGCGTTTCACCGGATTCTGATCCGATGATGCGAAGCCATCGCCGAAGTTCCACAGCCATGAGGTGACGCCACCGGTCGATTGATCGAAGAAGTTGACCGGATCACCGGCCAGCGGACTGCCCGGTGAATACGTGAACGCCGCATTCAAAGGCTGCGCTGCTGCGCTGATGCTGATGACGCGCGAGGCTTGGGACTGAGTGCCGGAGCCGTCACGGACGGTCAGCACGACGGTGTATTGCCCCGCACCGGAGTAGACGTGCGCCGGCGAAGGACTCGTCGACGTCGCGCCATCGCCGAAGTTCCATGTGCGCGACACGACCGCACCTGTCGATTGATCGGTGAACGTGAACACGGTCGATCCGGCCGTGCCCGTCGTTCCCGGAGCCACGCTGAACGCGGCGTTGATCGGCGGCGGTTGCACAGCGAGCGTCACGCTGGCCGTGTTCGACGCGGCCGATTCGCCGGCGGCGTTGAATGCAGTGACGTAGAAGCGATACGCGCCTGCGGAGAGTCCGTTGATGGTCGCGGATGTCTGTCCCGCCGCCGTCTGACCAGCTTTCGTGAACGATCCGGTTCCCGCGTAGTAAACCGAGAAGCCGGTCTCGTTCAATGAGTTGTCATTCCACTGCACCAAAACGCTGCTGCTCGACGCGGCCGTCGCCGTCAGATTCGAAGGCGCAGCCGGCGCTTGCAGGGGCGGCGCGGAGTTACCGCTCGGATAGAGCCAGCGCGCCGCAAGCTGATCGTCGGCTCGAAGCGACGGTCCGATGCCCGTCACCGTCGCATACATCAGCGCCGTGCTGTCAGAGCTGTGACCGAAGCCGAGAGTGTGGCCGAATTCGTGAGCGATGATCTCGGCGAGGGAATTCGAGCTGACGTGCGCCGACGGCGAGACGTTGTCCTGAATGACGAGATTCCCTTCGGTGATGTTCCAGGCGCGATAAGTCTGCTGTGTGTGCGTCGCGTCGGCATTGAACGGACCGTTCCAGTTGCTCGCACTGGACACTCCATTGAATCCGCCCTGACCGACGACGCCGCCCGTCGACGGGCTCCACGATCCCGCAATCTCATTCAAAGGATCATCGAGCAGAATCTCGTTCGTGCCGTTGGCCCGCGCGAGCCCGGCCGGCGGTCCGTTGAATGTTCCGGCATACGCATACTTGATGTTCGCCGCGGTGTAGCTCGTCCAAGCGGACATCGCGGTCGTGGCTTCGCTGACGCCACCG
>DASXRT010000009.1:0-17857 GCA_036506455.1 Thermoanaerobaculia bacterium | reverse complement strand
GACTGACAACCACGCCAAGGCGAAGAGGGGCGCAGCGATCGGCGGCGTCGCCGGCGCCGTGGTTGGTGGAGTTCTCGGCAATAACCGCGGCAAGGGTAACGCGAAGCGCGGTGCTGCGATCGGCGGTGTCGTCGGCGCAGCCACGGGCGCGATCGTCGGCGCCATGATGGACAAGCAGGAGCGCGAGCTCCGGCAGATCGAAGGCGTCAACGTGCAGCGCGTCAACGAAGGCGAGTTGAAAGTCTCGGTGAAGAACGAAGTGCTCTTCGACTTCGACTCGGCCGCTCTGCGTGGCGCATCGCGCGATTCACTTCGCGAGATGGCCGACGTCTTCCAGAAGTACCCCGACACGACGATTCGCGTCGAGGGTCATACCGACTCCATCGGCACCGCGTCCTACAACAAGCGGCTGTCAAATCGTCGCGCCTCTTCGGTGGCCAACTACCTCGAAGAGCTCGGCGTCCGCAGCTCGCGAATCGATGCGATCGGCTATGGTGAGTCGCAGCCGCGCGCCTCGAACAGCACGGCCAACGGCCGGCAGTTGAATCGTCGCGTGGAAATTCACATCAGAGCCAACGCCGCGTAACGCAGATAGGTACTGATCGTGAATGAGAATGGGACGCTCGGAAACGAGTGTCCTTTTCTTTTCTTGGAGGAATCAATGATTCGAAAACTCTTCGTCAGCGTCCTCGCCATTCTGTTCGCATTCGCCTGCGCATCGTCGAAGGATGATGCGAACGCCAAGGCCAAACGTGGTGCGGGCATTGGCGCAGCGGCCGGAGCCGTGGCCGGCGCCGTCATCGGCAACCAGTCCGGAAGCAATCGCACGGGAGCCGTAGTCGGAGCAGCAGCCGGTGCAGCCATCGGTGCTGCGATCGGCCATCGCATGGACAAACAGGAGCAGGAGCTGCGTCAGATTCAGGGCGTCGAGGTCACTCGTCCCTCAGAGGGCGAGATCGCTGTGCGACTGACGAGTGACATCCTCTTCGATCTCGACTCCGCCGCGCTGCGGCCCGAGTCGCGATCGACGCTGCGAGATCTGGCCAGTAACTTCCAGCGCTATCCCGATGAAGTGATCGATATCGAAGGACATACCGACTCGAGCGGCACGACCGAGCACAATCAGGTGTTGTCGGAGCGTCGCGCGAACTCCGTTCGCGACTTTCTCGCCGACAACGGCGTGCCGTCGCGCAGCATCACCGCCGCCGGTTACGGCGAGACGCGTCCGAAAGCGACGAACTCGACGCCGGAAGGCCGCCAGCTCAATCGCCGCGTGGAGATCCACATCCGGGCCACCTGAGAAGTAACGTCACGCTCTCGCGCCGCGTCATACTTCTCAACATGATGCGGCGCGCGTTCTTTCTCTTTCTCCTGGCCGCAGCCTGCGCGACCACGCCGCCGCCGAAGCCCGCGGCCGACGATCAGATCCGCACCACGATCGAACAGCTTCGAAACGCGATTGCGTCGAATCCATCCGACGGCGCGCGCATCTACGTCCTCGCGCAGTACCTCGACCGCACCGGCGACACGACCGAGGCGCTGCAGTGGCTGGGCGAGCTCGATCGGCTGGGATGGACGCACGGCGTCAACGATCACGATTTCACGCACAGCGCGTCGTCAGCGCGGTATCGAGCGATCGCATCGCGACTCAATGATCGGGAGCCGCACGTCGTCCGCAGCACCACGGCATTCACCGTCCCGCAACGCGATCTCATTCCCGAGGGGATCGCCTTCGACAGTAGGACCGGCGACTTTTACGTGAGCAGCATTCACCTTCGCAAAATCATTCGCGTCACAGGCGATGGCACGCCGTCCGATTTCGTTCGCGAAGGTCAAGACGGAATCCTCGCGACATTGGGACTCAAGGTCGATGCGAAGCGGCGGATGCTCTGGGCCATCTCGACCGCGATTCCGGAGATGAATGGCTACTCTGCCGCGCTCGAAGGCCAGTCGGCCGTGTTCGCATATGACTTGCGCACAGGAGCGCTCGTGACGAGCGTGTCGACAGGCACTCGCGACGATCCCACGCTGCTCAATGACCTGGCTCTGCTCGACGATGGTTCCGTCCTCATCACCGACAGCGATCGCGGCGCGATCATGCGCGTGCGCCTCGGCTCCGATTCGATCGAGACGTGGATCCCGCCGAATACGTTCACGTTTCCGAATGGAATCGCAGTCTCCGACAGCGAGCCGTATGCATACGTCGCCGACTTTCAAGGAGTGTCGCGCGTCGATGTGCGCAGCCGCACGGTGACCCCGCTGGCGACGCCCGACAACGAGACGCTGACAGGGATCGATGGCATGAGCTGGTACCAAGGAGCGCTGATTGCGATCCAGAACGGCGTCGGACGGCCGCGCGTGATCCGAGTGAGGCTCGACGACAGCAGCATCGCCGCTATCGAGGTGCTCGAGGCCGGCAATCCGCAATTCGACGAGCCGACCACCGGAGCGATCGCGAACGGTGCGTTCTACTTCATGGCCAATCCGCAGCTCCGAGCGTTCGATGAGAGCCACCAGATCTGGCCGCCCGAGAGGCTGAAAGACATCGTCGTGCTCAGGCTGCCGCTCGACTGACAACCGCCGCGGTTTCGGCTAGAATCCGCGCGCCCTTTGAGGGTCGCCATTCGGCGGCTTATTCAGCACACATCACGGAGGCATCATGAAGTCCTGGATCATGCGCGCGCTGCTCGTCGCGATGGTTACGGTTCTCGCGACCGGCACGGTCGCAATGGCGCAGGAGTCCCATCCCTCGGCCAATCCCGCCGTCGCTCAGAACGAGTCGCGGCCGGCGGCTCATCCAACAGAAGCACGCACCGAAGCGAGCCTCGTTCTGCCCGATCTCAGGAGCGTGTCGTTCCTCGGGATCAGCGGCCAGAGTCTGCTCACCGCAGGGCTTTTGGTCTGCTTCCTCGGCCTGCTCTTCGGCATCGTGTTCTACACGCAGCTCAAGAATCTTCCCGTGCATCGATCGATGCGCGAGATCTCCGAGCTGATCTATGAGACCTGCAAGACGTACCTGATCACGCAAGGCAAGTTCATTCTCGTGCTGGAGATTTTCATCGGCGCGATCATGGTGGTGTATTTCGGATTCCTGCGGCACTTCCCCGTCGACCGCGTCATCATCATCCTGATCTTCAGCCTGATCGGAATCGCCGGCAGCTACGGCGTGGCCTGGTTCGGCATCCGCATCAATACGTTCGCGAACTCGCGCACCGCGTTCGCTTCGCTGAGAGGCAAACCGTTTCCGACGTACTCGATCCCGCTGCGCTCGGGCATGTCCATCGGCATGCTCCTGATCTCGACCGAGCTCGTGATCATGCTCTGCATTCTGCTGTTCGTCCCGCGCGATTACGCCGGTCCCTGCTTCATCGGCTTCGCCATCGGTGAATCACTCGCCGCGGCAGCGCTGCGTATCGCCGGCGGTATCTTCACGAAGATCGCCGACATCGGTTCGGATCTCATGAAGATCGTCTTCAATATCAAGGAAGACGATGCGCGCAACCCCGGCGTCATCGCCGACTGCACCGGCGACAACGCCGGCGATTCGGTCGGTCCGACAGCCGACGGATTCGAGACCTATGGCGTCACCGGCGTGGCGCTGATCACGTTCATTCTTCTCGCTGTCGTGGATCCGGTCGTGCAGACACAACTCCTGGTCTGGATCTTCGTCATGCGCGTGCTGATGATCATCACCTCGGCGGTGTCCTATTTCGTCAATGAAGCGATCGCGCGAGCGCGTTATCAGAACGTCGACTCGATGAACTTCGAGGCGCCGCTGACGACGCTCGTGTGGCTGACCTCGGTCTTTTCGGTCGTCGTGACGTTTGTCGTATCGAAACTGCTCATTCCAAGTCTCAACGGCGATACGACGATGTGGTGGAAGCTCTCGGCGATCATCACGTGCGGAACGCTCGCCGGCGCGATCATCCCGGAGTTGGTGAAAGTCTTCACTTCGACCGACTCACGTCACGTTCAGGAAGTCGTCATCGCCTCACGTGAAGGCGGCGCGTCACTGAACATTCTTTCCGGCTTCATCGCCGGAAACTTCAGCGCCTACTGGATGGGCCTCGCCATCACGTCGCTGATGGGGATCGCCGCCTGGATCAGCAGTCAGTTCCCCGGCGGCATCATGATCGCCCCGGCCATCTTCGCCTTCGGTCTCGTCGCCTTCGGCTTTCTCGGCATGGGACCGGTGACAATCGCGGTCGACTCGTACGGCCCGGTCACGGATAACGCGCAGTCGGTGTTCGAGCTCTCGACGATCGAGACGACTCCCGGCATCGCCGAGGAGATCAATCGAGATTTCGGATTCCGTCCGCAGTTCGAGCGCGGCAAGCAGTACCTCGAAGAGAACGACGGCGCCGGCAACACGTTCAAGGCGACGGCGAAGCCGGTGCTCATCGGCACCGCAGTCGTCGGTGCGACGACGATGATCTTCTCGATCATCGTCATGCTGACGAGCGGCCTGACCGTCGACATGGACAAGCTCTCGCTACTTCATCCGCAGTTCCTCCTGGGACTCGTCATCGGCGGCGCGGTGATCTATTGGTTCACCGGTGCGTCCATGCAGGCGGTCTCGACAGGCGCATATCGGGCAGTCGAGTTCATCAAGGCGAACATCCGCCTCGATACCGGAGCGGAGAGAGCGTCGGTCGAGGACTCGAAGAAAGTCGTCGAGATCTGCACGCAATACGCGCAGAAGGGCATGTTCAACATCTTCCTGGTCGTGTTCTTCTCCACGCTGGCGTTCGCGTGCTTCGAGCCGTTCTTCTTCATCGGCTATCTGATCTCCATCGCACTCTTCGGCCTGTATCAGGCCATCTTCATGGCCAACGCCGGCGGCGCCTGGGACAACGCGAAGAAGATCGTCGAGGTCGAGCTGAAGGAAAAGGGCTCCGCGCTTCACGCGGCAACCGTGGTCGGCGATACGGTCGGTGATCCGTTCAAGGACACGTCGTCAGTGGCGATGAATCCTGTCATCAAATTCACAACTCTGTTCGGCTTGCTGGCCGTAGAGTTGGCGGTCGAAATGACCAAGGCGGGACAGGAAGGTCTGACCCGAGCTCTGTCGGCGGTCTTCCTGGTCATCGCGATGTTCTTCGTCTATCGCTCGTTCTACGGAATGCGCATCCACAGCGAGGCTCCGGAACGACGGCCGGCCGTCGCCTAAGACATTTCATGAACCGATCAAGACATACCGTCCGTTTTCCTGGTGAGAGTAAAGAGTACCGCGATGCTCGCGATGAGCTGCTCGAGGCCGAGATCGAACTGCGACGCAAGATCGAATCGGTCGCATCGCAGCGACGCTCGCTGCCGCTGGGTGGCACCGTCGCCGAAGACTACGTGTTCGACGGAGAGAATGAACAAGTTCGTATGTCTCAACTCTTCGGCGACGGCAAGGACACGCTCATCATCTACAGCTACATGTATGGACCGCAGATGAAGCAGCCATGCGTCTCGTGCACATCGATCCTCGACGCCCTCGACGGCGAAGCGCCGCACGTCATGCAGCGAGTCAATCTGGCGGTCATCGCCAAATCTCCGATCGAGCGCATCATGCAATTCACACGAGGGCGCGGCTGGCGAAACCTGCCGCTTCTATCGTCGGCGAACAATACATACAACCGCGACTATCACGCGGAGACCTCGAACGGTAACCAGATCCCCGCGCTGAACGTGTTCGTGCGCCGCGACGGCGGCGTTCATCACTTCTACAACACCGAATTGCTGTACGCACCGTCCGAACCGGGACAGGACGGCCGGCATGTCGATCTGCTTTGGCCGTTGTGGAATCTCTTCGATCTCACGCCGGATGGCCGAGGTGAGAAGTGGTATCCGCGCCTGTCGTACTAACGCGAGACCGCGCGGCGTTTGGTCATGACTCGTCTCTGCCACGAAGCGCGAGCCCAATCGCCGTTTGTTCGGAACAGGACTCGCGCGTTGCTTCCCGAGGGATCAATCGCACCCACCGCGAGCTGATCGTTTGACAATGTCGGATAGATGATCAACGTGCTATCCGGTGACCACGCCGGGTCGTCACCGGGAACCAGCCGGCGCTGTCCGCTTCCATCCGCATTCATGATCCAGACGTCACGCGGGAGATTCGTCCGCGGATCGGTCCCTTCGACACCTGCCCAGTAGGCGATGAAGCGACCGTCGGGAGACCATGCCGGAACTTTTTGTTCGATCGCGGCGGCAAGCACCGGATCGTAGTAAGCGCTGGTCAGACGTCTCAGGTTCGTTCCATCGGCATTCATCACCCAGATCTCGTACCTTCCCCCACGATTCGAAGTGAAGGCGAGGTTCGCCCCGTCCGGCGACCATGAAGGAACGTTGTTGTCGAAACCGCTGAGGATTTGCTCTCGGTGAGTTCCCTCAGGGCTCATGAGCCAGATCGCGAATCCGCCATCGCCGAAGCTCTGAGATGAGAATGCGATCGTCTTCCCATCCGGCGACCAGCTCGGAGCCATGCTGATGAGGCCCGTCGCACTGCCGGTGAGTTGTCGCGCACTCGTACCGTCGGCATTCATCACATGAATGCTCATCCCCGTCGGCCGCCGGGAAACGTAGGCGATCTTCCTGCCATCCGGCGACCAGGCCGGCATCCAGTGCTCGTCGGGACGGGCGGTCAACTGGATTCGATCGCTTCCGTCGGGATTCATCGTGAAGATCTGCGTGCTTCGGGAGTCGTCGAAATCGGCCAGCGCGATACGGCCGTTGCCGACTTGAGCGGACGCTTGCCACGCGACGAGGGCGATGACCGGAATCCAGAAGTGAATTCGATTCACACCCGGATTAGTGATGATCGGTGGCCGGCTATATGACACCTATTTGTGGTACGTGACACTGACGCCACTTTCGGCGGTAGTGCTGCTGCCGGCCTTCGCCAACTTCTCCATGCGATCGAAGTCGAACTCCCAGATCAACGTGTTGCCTTCCCGGCGCGTCGCGTTCGCTGACAGCACTCGGAACGGTGCGGTGATGCGGTAGGCGATTCGCATTTTCTTGAACGCGTCGCGCATCATCTTCTCCATCTCCGGATTCGTCGGCGACTTCGCCGACGCCTCCTGCTTTACCGAATCGGCGGGATTCTGCGGCCTGGTGCGGATCGTCACCTTGTCTGCGGTCTCGACGACTTCGAGAGAAGCAAACGGTGTTGAGATCGGGCTCTTCTTCGTCGGATCGCTGTTCTCAGAGGGCAACTCGAGACCGACGAGCTGGCTGAGGCGATCGAATGCGAAGTGAAAGGTCGAGACCACACCGAAGTCACGGTTTGTCACCGCCGAATCCAGCAGCGTGATGCCCTGCGGAAGCTTCTTCTGCAGAGCGCTCGCGATCTCCTGGTCGTCGCCTTTCTTCTCCGACTGCTGCTTCCGGAAGTCGGCCTTCGCCTTTTCAATCTCCTCGCTGGTCGCCGGTCCCTTCTTGCCGCTCATGTCGTGCGCCATCTGCGCCATGATCGTCACCATCGGCTCGAAATCGACACCGATCCGCACGCCTGCTGTTCCCGACATGTCCTTTTTCAGATCGATCGTCTGTTCGATATCGAAACAACGGGTGACGAGCATCGCGGAGAGGGCGAGGCCGAGAATCGCCGGCCGACAGCGCATGCAGTCCTCCTATACGCCCGAACGGCGCACTTCTTCGAAGAAGGCAATCAGTTTCGGCGAGAACGCACTCTTATCGAGGCGCAACGACCGTTTCATCTTCAACGCGGCTTTGAAGTCGCTCTTCGCTCCGGCGAGATCGGGCGTGCGCGAGAGCATCGCCCGCGTGTAGCGCGCGCAGCCGCGGAGCAGATATGCCTCACTGGATGGCGTGACGCCGAGAATCGACGTCAACACACGTTCCGATGAGTTGAAATCGCCGCTGGCGAACGCGCGATAGGCTGACTCGAGTTGTGCGCGCGTCGATACCGGCCGCGACGGAACCGCCTGTTGTGTGACTGAAGCGATGATCTTGGGGGCGATGGGCTCCGTCACGACGGGCGGCGCAGGCTCCTGTTTTTTCGGTGTGAGCTCGATCTGCGCGACAGTAGCGGTTGTCTGCGCTGGTAGGACTGGTTCCGGCTGCGGCGGCGCAACGGCAACGACCGGTTCCTGTTTCGGCGGCGGCGCCACACTTGGCTGCGGCTGCGGCCGCTGCTGCGGAGCCGCCGGTTTGCTGACGACTACCGGCCGCGCCGCTTTCAACTTCTTTCCTTCATCGGCGGCGCGATCGAAGAAAGCGCGAGCGTCTGCAGCGGTTGCGGCTGCGCGTTCATACGCCTTGATGTCGCTGCCGGCGGAGTTGAAGACGCCCAGCGCCTCCTGCAGCTTTCGATTCGCAGCGCGATAGGTATCGGTGCGATCGCCACCGGCGGAGAGCGCTTCCATCTGTCCCGCCAGTGCACGATTCAACGCGGCGTCGGCACCCTTCCTCGATTCCGCAGACGCATCGCGGGCGTTGCGAAGCTTCTCCGTCTGCGCCCGCGCGACCCAGTCGCGAAGTTTCGAGTAGTAATCGGTCTTCTCGATCGCGCCCTGTTCTTCCGATGTCTTCCACTCGCGCAGCGCGCCGTCGACGTCGCCCAGATTGAATTTCGCGATCCCGAGCCAGAAGTGAGGGACGTAGACGATGATCTCGTTGCGCGTGCGCGCCGCGTTGCTCTCGACGGGCATTTCCGCCATCGCTTTCTGCAACGCAGCGACAGCAGTGTCGTAGCTCTTCGTGTTGACGGCCTTGACTCCGCGGCTGTATGCATCCCACCACTTCTCCTGAGCCGCGGCAGCGGGCAGGGCGATGAACAGCAGCAGGACAAGCGCGCGTTTCATTCGAACACCGGCAATCGCGCGGTTCGAGGCTCGGTGAACTGCACGTTGAGCATTGCCTCCTGTCCCGCAGTGATCTCGACGACACGTGTCATCGGCTGTCTGAACTGCGGATTCGACAACGTGATCTCGTATCGCCCCGGCGCCAGCTCGACCGGCGAAGCAGGCGTGACGAGCGGCGAGTCGATCTCGACCGGGACGCCGGTCGCGAGATTGCGAATGCTGGTGACGTTCGCCCACGGAAACGCGTTGATGGCGAGACGCCCCGGCGCCGTAACGAGCACGTTCGCGCGCGACGGGTGCGCCGGCGCCGTTTGCGGCGCCTGAGGATGCGAACGATTGAGCATCGCCGCGCTGCCGACGACAACCGCGATCACCGCCGCGGCCACCGCAGCAATTCCGGCGATCGGGCGCCGGCGGCGCGGCTCCACGATCACCGTCGCCGGAACGGTTTCGGCGAGGTGAGGCTGAGCACCGGAAGCGACGGTCGGCGCGTTCGGATCGATGCGCGGGACCACTCGCGTCGGCTCTTCGGTCGCTTCTGCGGCCGATAGAAGCGGCGGCGCTGCGCCCGCAGCGTCGCTGAGATTCGGCAGAATCGCTTCGAGCGCCTGCGCGAACTCACGTGCGCTGCCAAATCGTTTCGCGCGATCTTTCTCGAGCGCGCGAAGCAGCAGCATCTCGAGGTCGGGAGCCGAAGCGACGCTCGGATTCACTTCGCGCAGTGGGCGCGGCTTCTGCGACGCATGCAGCATCAGATACCCATGCGGCGTGTCCGCGTGGAACGGCGCGACACCGGTGAGCATCTCGTACATCACGATGCCGAACGAATAGATGTCGGCGCGTCCGTCGATCCGCTCCTGCCCCTGCAGCATGCCCAGATGCTCGGGGGAGCAATACTTCCACTTGCCGACGAAGATCCCGGTCTTCGTCTTGTCGTCCGCGTCTTCGGTCCATTGCTTGGCGATGCCGAGGTCGATGATCTTCACGCGCTCGTCGCCGTCGTTGTCGCGCGTGATCATCAGATTCTCGGGACTGACATCGCGATGCACGATGCCGGCTCGATGAATGGCCTCCAGGCCGGTGAGCGCCTGAATCGCCAGCTTCGCCGTGTAGCGCGGCGAGAGCGGTCCGCGCTCTTCGATGAGATCGTGGAGATTCGTTCCCTCGATGTACTCCCAGACCATGTACCAGGAGCCGTCGTCGAGCGTGGAAAAATCGAAGAGCGAAGCGACATTCGGATGCGTGATCTTCGTCGCCATCCGCGCTTCGCGAAGAAATCGGTCGTTTGCGCCGCGATCGCCGGCGATGGCAGGCCGCATCAGCTTGATCACGCGAATCGAATTCAGATGGACGTGAAGGACCTTGTAGACCTCCCCCATCCCGCCCACCCCGAGCCGCGCCAGGATCTTGTATTTCCCGTCGACCGGCGTTTCGAGATAGCGGCGGAGAAACTCGGTGATCGGCTCTCCGCAATATGGGCAAGCTTTGAACTTGGGGTCGATCTCCGACCTGCAGTGGATGCAGTAGAAGGCCATGGGGTTCGGCTGATTTTGTAAGTGCTGATTATACGATCAAGCGATCAATTGTTCTGTGTGGATTGTCGCCTCATGCACGGCTTCGACGCCGGAGAGCAGGTCGTCCAATTGCCCGGAGAGCTCTCGCGGGGACTGCATGGTCACGATCTGATCGGCGATCAGATGAAACGTGTTCTCGACCAGATCGAGCTGTCCGCGCGCGATGTCCAGGTATTTTCGAATGTCGCGAATCTTCTCGGTGCGCTTGAGGATCACATCGAGATTTTTCTTCGCGATCGAAGAGGCAGACTCATCCTTGGCGTTGCGCAGGCGCGTTTCCCAGGTATGCCGCTCGTCCTCGAGGTCCTTCGGATCGACACTCCTGAGATATCGGTCGTAACGCGCGCACGTAGCGGCGATGTCGATGAACGAACGGACGAGTGTGTCGCACTTCACCAGCTCATCGCGCAGCAGGTCGCCAGCGAATGACGGGTTCTGCGCCGCGAGCTGGTCGATCTTCTGTTTCGCGCCGAGGAGCGCGTTCACGCGCTTCTGTTCGTTCCCGCCGAGTGCGGCGATCTTCGCCTCGAGCTCGCGCTTCTCGAGCGCGACGCAGAGCGCTTCGAGCTTCTTGTTCCAGGCCACTCTCTGCAACGTTCTCGAGCCGGGCGCGTGCAACAACCAGAGTGCCTCGGCTCCGAGCGCGGCCACACCGAGAATCGGATTGAGTGTCAGCGCCGCCGCGGCGATGGCACCGGTGAACAGAGAGAGGTTGTACGGGTTGACGAAGGCGAACTTCAGATAAGGCGGCTTCGCGCGGAGCTCGTCCGCAGTCGGCGTATCACCCTTCGGCAGATTCGGATCTCCGGTCAGGAAGGTCAGTATAATGTTGCGCCTCGTTTCCGTCGACAAATCAGGGTTAACTGACTCCCATCAGGAGGTCGTATGAAACTCACGCCTTTTGCGAAGCTGTTTCTCACCATGATCATCCTGGCGGTACTCGGTTACGTTGGTTACAACTACCGCGACAAACTCATCCCCGGCCGCGGGACGTCCGCTTCGGTGATCCCGAAAAGCGTCGACCTGCCGGAGGGCCCGGATAACCCCGCCTCAGCGAATGTCAGCTACAAGATTCCAGGATCGGCTCCCGGCTGTACCGATCAACCCGAAGTGCGCATGAACATCTGGGCGTGGAACGCTCAGATGGGACTCATGGCGGCCACGGGCGGGAAGCAGGCAAGCGACGGCAGCCTGATGTGCGATGAGCACGTGAACCTGAAACTGATTCGTGAAGACGATGGCAGCAAGATGCAGGAGAACCTGACCGCATTCGCGAGCGCGCTCAAGAACGGCAACAGCAATCCGAGAGACGGCGTGCATTTTGTTTCCATCATGGGCGACGGCGCCGCTCAGTTCCTCAAAGGCCTCAACGATGTGCTGCGATCGAAGCTGGGATCGGAGTATCAGGCAAAGATCATCGGCTCGTGCGGTTACTCGCGCGGCGAGGACAAGTTCATGGGACCGGCGGAATGGAAAGCCAATCCGTCATCCTCGAAGGGCGGTGTCTGCGCGGGCGTTCTGCGTGACGGCGATTGGAACATTGCCCAGAAATGGCTGGGCGACAACAGCCTGCGCAACAACCCCGACGAGCACTCCTGGGATCCGGAGGCACTCAACTGGGTCGCCGCCGACACGTATGTCGACGCCGCCAAGAAGTATGTGGAAGGCTACAGCGAAGAACGTCCCGTGGTGCGCAACGGCAAGCCTACCGGCGAGAAGAAGCAGATCGTCGTGAATTCCGTGGTGACCTGGACGCCCGGTGATGTGACGGTCGCTGAGAAGCGTGGCGGTCTGGTCTCGATCGTCTCCACGCGCGAGTACAGCGCGCAGATGCCCAACGTCATCATCGGTATCGACAAGTGGATGAAGGACAACCGTTCCATCGTCGAGCACATGCTGACCGCGATCATGAAGGGCGGCGACGCGGTGAAGGGAAGCCGCAAAGCGCTCGATCACGCCGCGACTGTCAGCGCCGACGTGTACAACGAGGAGAGACCGAGCTACTGGCTGAAATACTTCCAGCCCGTCATGCAGCGGGACAAGCAGGGGATCGAAGTCTCGCTCGGCGGTTCGTACGTGAACAATCTCGCGGACAACCTGCTGCTGTTCGGCCTTGTCCCAGGCTCGTCTGATCTTCTCGCCGCGACGTATACGAAGTTTGGCGACATCGACGTACAACAGTATCCGAAGCTGATCCCGAGCTATCCCAAGATCGACGATGCGCGCGACGCGTCGTATCTCAATGCGATCGCCGGGAATTCTCCGCAGATGGCCGCGGCGGTAGAGGCGGAAAAGCCGAAGTACGATGCGGCGGCGGCCCGGAACGCCAATGCCAGTGTGGTGGGCCGCCGTTCATGGGCCATCGAGTTCGAAACCGGCAAGGCCACGTTCACGCCGCGAGCCGAGGCGACGCTCAACGAGCTGTCGCGCGATCTGCTCGTGGCCAGCGGCACGCTCGTCCAGGTGCATGGCCACACCGACAGTCAGGGCAGCGCCGAGGCCAACCAACGTCTGTCGGAAGAGCGCGCGTTCGCGGTCAAACAGTGGCTGATGGACAGATCTTCGGTCAACTTTCCGTCAGAGCGCATCTCGATTCATGCGCACGGAGCGACGAATCCGATTGCGCCGAACGCGACGCCCGCGGGGCGGGCAAAGAACCGTCGCGTGGAGATCGTGCTCGTCAGCGGCTAGGTCATCCTGAATAGCGATACCGCCCTTCGACCCTTTCTTCCAAACCGCGTAATCTCCCCGGCGGTCTGGAAGATCCTGTTGATCGGCGAAGCAGCCATGGCCGTCGCGCTGTGGTGGCTTCTGCCGCTGCAGATCGTTCCGAAGCCTGCCGAGGTCTTTCAAGCGCTCCGCGAGCTGTGGATGGAAGGGCTCGGCCGGGAGTTGATCATCAGCTTCACGCTGAATCTGCAGGCGATCTTCTGGACATCAGCGATCTCATTGCTCCTCGCCTACATCACGGTCGTTCCGGCATTCCGCCCGGTTGTGGCGGCAATCTCGAAGGGGCGATTCCTCGGCCTGATCGGTCTGACGCTGATCTTCACTCTCACAATCGGCGGCGGTCACCGGCTCAAGCTGTCGCTCCTCGTCTTCGGCATGACCGTTTTCTTCGTGACATCGATGGCCTCGGTCATCGCCAATCTGCCGAAAGAACGGTTCGATCACGCGCGCACCCTGGGCATGAGCGAATGGCGCGTCGTGTGGGACGTCGTGATCCTCGGCACCGCCGACGAAGCCTTCGAAGTGCTGCGGCAGAATGCCGCCATCGGCTGGATGATGTTGACGATGGTCGAAGGAATCTCCCGCGCCGAAGGAGGAGTGGGGGCGATGCTCCTCAACCAGAACAAACACTTTCACATCGCTGAAGTGTTTGCCATTCAGATCGTCATTCTGATCGTCGGCGTGCTGCAGGATTATGCGATCGGTGGACTCAGGCGAGTCATCTGCCCGTACTCCGAGCTCACTCTGGAGCGAAGATGAAGGAGGCTTCGCGCAGCTTCACACTCGGAAAGACTTTGCTGAACGTCAGCCACGTCGATCATCGCTACGCCGATCAGATCGTGCTCCGCGACGTCAATTTCGAGATCCGCGACATCATCCGTCCCGACACCACCACCGGGCAGGTCGTCGCGCTCCTCGGTCCGTCCGGCATGGGAAAGTCGACGCTCTTCCGCATCCTCGCCGGTCTGCAGGAGCCGACCGAAGGTCGCGTCGAGGTTGGCGTCGACGCAAAGCCGGTCGAGGCCGGAATGGTGGGCGTCGTCTTTCAGAACTATCAACTGTTCGAGCACCGCACCGTATTCGGAAACCTCGTCGTCGCCGCACGGCGCTCGTGTCGCTCGCGGCGAGACGCGATAAAACGGTCAAGTGAGATGTTGAAGCGCTTCGGTCTGGAACAGTTCGGGCCACGCTATCCGGTGCAGCTTTCCGGTGGACAACGCCAACGCGTCGCCATCGCGCAGCAATTCGTCTGCAGTCAGCATTTTCTTCTGATGGATGAGCCGTTCTCCGGACTCGATCCGCTGGCGATCGAGTCGGTGTGCGAGCTCATCACCGAAGTCGCGAACCTCGACGAGCTCAATACGATCATCGTGGTCACGCACAATATCGAAGCGGCCTTGCAGGTCGCCGATACGGTTCTGATCATGGGTCGGGACCGCGATCGCGCCGGTATGCCCGTTCCCGGAGCGCGCATTCAGGAAACGGTCGACTTGATCTCCGCGGGCCTCGCCTGGCGCAGGGGACTCAACAGCACGCCTGAGTTCGTGGAAGTCGAGCGGAGGATCCGCGAGCGCTTCAGGACGTTATGAAGGAGAGGACGTTTTCCGTCCGCACTTCCGAGCGCGAGCAGATCCTTCTCATCACCGATCAGGTCGAGCGAGCGCTGCGCGAGCTGACGCCGGGCGACGGCATCTGCACGATCGTCACGCCGCACACGACCTGCGCGATCTCGGTCAACGAGAACGCCGATCCTGACGTCCCCGCCGATCTGACGAAAGCGCTTCGGGCGATGATTCCAAGCGTGCACTTCCGGCACGGAGAGGGCAACTCCGATGCTCATCTGCTGTCGATGATCATCGGTACGTCGCTCTCCTGGCCGTTCAAGAGCGGCAAGCTCGTGTTCGGACGATGGCAGGGCATCTACTTCATCGAGCTCGATGGCCCGCGCGAGAGGAAGGTGATGGTGTATGTGCCATGACGCCTTGGAGTGCGGCAGCTCGCTGCCGCCTTGACAGGCGGCGGCAAGCCGCCGCACTCCAAACGAATGTCGCAACACGCGCCCCGGTCGCGCGCCCGTCACCTTCCCCTCATCGACGACGAGCACCCCATTCACGATCACGTGCGACACTCCGACGGCGTATTGATGCGGATTCTCGTACGTCGCCTTGTCCGCCACCGTGGCCGGATCGAAGATGACGAGGTCGGCCATCATGCCGGGACGTAGTAAGCCGCGGTCATGCAGGCCGACGCGCGCTGCCGGGAGTGATGTCATCTTCCGCACCGCGTCTTCGAGCGTCAGCATTTTCTTTTCGCGCACGTACACGCCGAGGACGCGGACGAAGGTGCCGTAGCTGCGCGGATGCGGTGAGCTCTTGCCGAAGATCGGCACCTCGCCATCCGACGCGATCATCGTCGCCGGATGTCGAAGAATCCTCGTGACGTCTTCCTCGGACATCGCGTGGAAGATGCCGCTCACCCGACCGCTCTTGACCATGTCCATTGCGACATCGGCGGCGTTGTCGACGGTCGGTTCGATCCCACGCGCGCGCGTGATCTCGGCCAGATTCTTGCCGGCCAGCGACGGATCGAAGTCTGTCGAGGCGATCTGGATGTTTTTCGGATCGCCGCCGCCGCGTTCGTGCTTGATGCGGTCGATGACTGTTTCACGGATCCGCGCGCGCGTGGCCGGGTCGGCGAGACGTTTCAGCAGGTCCCCACGGTTCCCTTCGAGCGCCCACGCAGGAAAGAGCGCTGCCGTGAGCGAGGTGCTCGATGCCGTGTACGGGTATTGATCCATCGTCACGTCCACGCCGCGTGCGCGCGCGTCGTCGACGAGTCGCAACGTGTCCACGCTCGCTCCCCAGTTCGGCGAGCCGAGAACCTTCATGTGGGTCGCTTGCGTGGGAAGGTGACCTTCTTCGCCGATGCGGATCGTCTCCCGAACGCTGTCGCGGATCTTCGCGGTCTCATCGCGTTGATGGGAGATATGGATGCCGCCCAGCTCGCCCGCCACCCTGGCCAGCTCGATGACCTCTTCGGTCGGCGTGAACGTCCCCGGCACGTAGAACAGACCGGTGCTCAGGCCGAATGCGCCGTCGTGCATCTCCTGCCGCACGATCTGCTTCATTTTTTCGATCTCGTCGGGCGTCGCTTTGCGATCGACGGTACCGATCACTTTCTCGCGGACGCTCCCCTGTCCGACGAAGCTGGCCATGTTCGGTGCGGTATGGGTCTTTTCCAGTCGATCGAAAAACTCGCGAATGGGAATCGGCGAGCTGCCGTCCGGGCCTTCGAACAGCGTCGTCACACCCTGGCGGATGTAGTTGTCGGCGGTCGGCACATCGAAGATGCCGCGCCGGGCATGCGTGTGAAGATCGATGAAGCCGGGCGCGAGCACCTTGTCGTGCGCGTCGATCGTCTTCTCCGCCGTGCCTTCGATGTGATGATCGATGGCGACGATCCGGTCGCCGCGCACCGCCAGCTCACCGCGATACCACGATGCGCCGGTACCATCGACGATGCGCGCGTTGCGGATGAGAAGATCGTAATCAGTTGCAGAGAGAGTCGAGGCAGTCAGGACAACTGCGAGTAGAGTTCTGGCGAACATTTGCGGAGTGTAATTCGATGTCTGAAAAATTCGATGTCATCGTGATCGGCGGAGGGACCGCCGGTCTGGTCACCGCATCCTGCTGCGCGCGCCTGGGCCGCCGCGTCGCCCTCATCGAGAAACACGCTCTCGGCGGCGATTGCCTCTGGACCGGATGCGTGCCGACGAAAGCGCTCGTCGCCTCGGCCCGGCTCGCGCATCAGATGCGGCACGCCGATGCGTACGGGCTGGAGCGCGTCGAGCCGAAGCTCTCGCCGCGAGCGATCATGGACTCGATGCGGGAAGCGCGGCGCGTCAGTTCCAAACACGATGACCCGGAAAAATTTCGCGACCTCGGAGTGAGCGTGATCGAAGGCGCAGCACGTCTGCTCTCGCGCAGCGAGGTCGAGGTCAACGGCCGAAGACTCATCGCAAAAGATATCGTCGTCGCTACCGGATCGAGGACTTCTGTGCCGCCGATCGAAGGTCTGAGCGACGCCGGCTACGTCGATCACGTCTCGTTTCTCCTACAAAACGACTTTCCGCGCTCACTCATCATGCTCGGCTGCGGCTCGATCGGGATCGAGTTCGCGCAGATGCTGCGCCGTTTCGGCTGCCAGGTGACCGTGGTCGAGATGGCCGACGACATCATTAACAAGGAAGATCGCGACGTGATCGCGCGCGTCCGTCAGATCCTGACGGGCGAAGGAGTCGAGATCCACACAGGATGGTCGGTCAGATCGGTCCGCCGCGAGGCTGCGAAAAAAATTGCGCGCATCGAGAACCGGAACGGTGAGAGCCGCGAGGTCGCCGCCGACGAGATCTTCGTCGCCTCGGGACGCCGCGGCAACATCGAGGACCTCGGCCTCGAAGAGGCCGGCGTGAAGACGAACCGGACCTACGTCGTCGCCGACAAGTATCTGCAGACATCCGTACCGCGGATCTGGGCATGCGGCGATATTCACGGCGGCATGCAGTTCACGCACGTTGCGGCGTACGAAGCGGTGAAGCTTGTGCGCAACATGCTCTTCCCCGGCCGATCGGCCGTGGATTACACACACGTGCCGTGGGGTCTGTATACCGATCCCGAAGTCGGGCACATCGGGATGACGGAAGATGAAGCGCGGGCGGCGCACGGCCAGATCCGTATTTAC
>DASXRT010000008.1:0-16026 GCA_036506455.1 Thermoanaerobaculia bacterium | reverse complement strand
CCTCGGCGTCCTCTACTTCACGAACGGGGAGTGGCCGAAGGCGATCGAAAGCTTCGCGAAATCGGAAAAGCTCTGCGATGAGATCGAATGCTCGATCGGTCGTTCGGCCACGTTGCTGAATCTGGGGATCCTCGAAACGTCGACCGGAGATCATGTTCCGGCGAGGCGACATCTCGAGGAATGCATCGCGTTCAGCGATGCATTCGGAGAGCAGCCGGTCCGGACACATGCGGAAATCGCTCTCGCCCATCTCGACCTTGTGGAAGGAGACTCCGCTCGCGCATCGGAACGTCTCGATGCTCTCCTGCGCGACCGGACCACGCTGGCCGAGGATACGATCGTCCAGGCGTCGTGGCTGAAGGCGACCATCGAATGCGATCGGGGCGGAATGGCCAGCGCTCTCAGTCTCGCCGCCGAAGCGCGGCGCATGGCTCACGAAGCGAGCCTCGTCGAGTCGGAGTCGGATTGTTGTCGGGTCCTCGGTCACGCTTATATGTCATCGCAGGCTCTGCCCGATGCGGAGGCGGCACTGCGTGAAGCAATCGCTCTCGCCGAACAACTGCACGACCCCTACCGCCGTGCTCTCGCGTTGCTCGAGCTCGGCGATCTGTACGAGAAGATGCATCGCCGCTCCGATGCCGAGAAGCGCGTCGATGAGGCCACGAAAGTCTTCCATGAGCTCGGAGCGCGCTACGATGTGGCGCGAGCCCAGACGGTACGCGCGCGTCTGACCCACTGAGAAGTCACGCCGACCGCGGGCGTGGCAGTAGTTCCAGGGCAGCCATCGCGCGATGCGCGTCCTGGGCGGCACCGAGCATCGTAAACAACCTCACCGCCTCTTCCGTGTGCTGGAGCCGCTGCTGCGGGTCGAGACTGGCAATCGAGCCGAGCTCAATGAGCGCCAGCGCCTGACGGTAGGGATCACCGAGCCGTGCCGCGATCTCGGCCGAGCAGCGCAAGACCTTCTCCGCTTCGCAATCCGATTTGTTGCGGATATGCAGGATCCCGAGTATCCGCAAGCAGTCCGCCTCCGTCTCCGCAACTCCCTCCTCGCGCGCGAGACGAACGGCATTCTCGGCCACCGGCAGAGCATCCGCAGGGGACTGCCGCGCCGCTTTGGTCATCGCCATGAGCGATTCCATCCGGGCTCGCTCGTCCGTACCGATCGTCTCGGCGAACTCCGACCCGAGCCGCTCCAGCAACTCCTCCGCTGCGTCGAACTGGCCCTGCAGAATGTCGAGATGGGCGAGCGTCATCAGCGCGTTCATGCTGTCGAATTCCTCGCCGAGCTGCGTGCTGATTTTGAGACTTCGCGCCAGATCGCGGCGAGCAGCCTCGTACTCACCGGTCGCAATCCGCAGAAGAGCGAGATTACATAGATTGGCGGCGCGGCCGAGCATGCAGCCTGTCTCTCGCCGCAGCCAGTCGGCACGCTCGAAATGATCGGCCGCTTCTCGCCAGCTTCCACGCGCGAACGAGAGGACACCGAGGTTGCGATGGGCGCCCGCCTTTCCAAAAAGGTAGCCGATGCGGTGATAGAGGTCGAGACTCTGCCGCACGTAATTCGCAGCCGCTTCCAGCTTGCCGCGCTGCCAGAGGATCCCGCCGATGATGTTATAGGCGCTGGCGAGGGTGGCCGGATCGACGGTCGAGTCTTCACTGAGTGAGCAGACGAGCTTGTCCGCGATCATGAGAGCCTCGTCGAGCCGCTCTTGTCGGAATCTCACTCGGGCCATCTCATTGGAGATCGCATGAGCGAGTCGCGCCTGCGAATCGCCATGCCATTCCGCAAGCGCCAGCGATGCTTCCTGTAAGTCGTGAAAAGCATCGTCGTGCGCGCCTTCGCGCAATTTCACATCGCCGAGCTCGCGCATCAGCTCGACCATGATGAGGACGATCTCCGGGTTGGCGTTGTTCTCGGCAATCGCTTTGACCGCGTTCAAAGCCTCTTGCAGTGTGGTCTGCGCTTCGCTGAGCTTGCCCAGAAACTTCAGCGACCGGCCCAACAGCAGGTGAAGTTTGAACACCGTCAGCGCCGGCACGTTGCGCGACTGCGCCGCGATCGCCAGCGCATGCCGGCACTGATTCGCGCAAACATCGTTGGCGTGACGGCGCGCTGAGTATTCTGCTGCGACAAACAGGTAGGGAATCGCGAGATCGGGACTCGCGCTCTCCGCGTAATGATGGGCGAGAGTCTCGTTGCGTTCGGCCGCCGATAACGTACTGCCGGCGGCGATCGCCTCGGCGACACGAAAGTGCAGATCCTGACGGTCGCGTTTCAGAAGGGTGCTGTGGATCGCATCCTGCAGCAGGGCGTGACAGAAAGAGAAGCCGCGATCGAGACCAAACGCTTCTTCCCGAAGGAATCCACGCTCCACGAGTTGCTCGAGCGCATCGATGAGATCTCCCGTGTCGATCGGCGCGATGTGCTGGAGCAGCTTCACCGCAAAGGCGCGCCCGAGAACTGCAGCGCGCTGAAGAACCATGCGCGGCGAGCGAGGCAGTCTGTCGAACCGGGCCAGAATCAGACCGCGCAGGGAATTCGGAAGATTGCGGAGCACGCTGCTGGCCTGAGCCGATACTCTCGATTCGTGGCCCGAGACGACCACGTCGCCGGAATCGAGAAGCATCCGCAGAAGCTCTTCGACGTAAAAGGGATTCCCCTCCGCGCGCTCGCTGATCGCACGCCGAAGCGAGACGACCTCGGGTTCCTCACCGGGCACGAGTTGACGGACGAGGAGCTTGGCATTGGCGTCACTGAGAGGTGTGAGGACGATCTGCGTGATCTCGTCGAGCGCCGCAGATGCCTCTGTGACGAGGGCACCGGTGTACTGATCGGTCTCGCGCGCTGCTGTAATCATCATCAGCGGAACGTCGCCGATCGACTGCACCAGAAACTGCAGAAATTCTCGGGACGCAGAATCGACCCAGTGCAGGTCGTCGATGAACAGAATCAACGGCCGCACCGCAGCCTCGGACAGAATGAGCTGCCTCATGGCCACCTGGGTCTGGGCCTGCAGCATGGTCTCGTCCAACTGCTCGAGCTGACGTTGAATCTGCTCCTCGCACTCGGCGAGGCCGAGGACGCTCGCGGCGTACGGAACGATGGCCTCCCGCGGAAGTTCATAGCGTTCGGCAGCCGCCGAGACGGCTTCGAGTAAAGCCGACGGCGGGTCGGTTGGATGCGTATCCAGAAGCGAATGCAACAAGTCGCCGAGAATCGATAGCGGACGCGAGCGCGACAGAGCGACGCAGCGCGCGTGCACCACGCTCACATCGCGTTGCTGTCGCAGAAACTCCTGCACGAGACGGCTCTTTCCGAGTCCCGCTTCGCCGGTGATGATCGCGAATCGAAATTGACGATGCGTTGCCGCTTCGCTGAAGGATTTGTTCAAGTCAGCGAGAGCCGCGTCGCGGCCGACCATGGGAACCGTGCGATGGGGAAGTCCGCGTGACGCGCTCGATGCAGGCTGAATCCCGGCGACCCGATAGGCCGTCACGGTCCCGGGGATTCCTTTCAGCGTCAGCGGCCCGACCGGTTCGTACGCGATCGTCGCCAGCGTCCGCTCGTACGTGGAGGCGCTGACATAGACCTCGTCCGGTTCAGCAGCGGCCTGCAGCCGGGACGCAAGATTCACCGTATCTCCGATCACGGTGTATTCGGTGTGAAGGATGTTTCCGATCTGCCCGGCCACGACTTCGCCTGTGTGCACACCGATGCGTACGCGGAAGTCGAAGCCATGTTGGGCGGCGACGCGCTCGCGGAACGGCCGCACGACACGCTGCATGTCCCATGCGGCGCGCACTCCGCGTTCGGCGTCGTCTTCGTGCGCCATCGGAACGCCGAAAAGCGCCATCAGACCATCGCCGGTGAATTTGTCGATCGTCCCTTCGTAATCCTGGACGACCTCAGCGAGCAACCGCATCGCCTCGTCGATGAAGAGGTAGACGTCCTCGCTATCGAGGAGCCGCGAAGCGGCGGTGAAGTTGCTGGCATCGACGAAGACGACGGTGACCTCGCGGCGCTCGCTACCAGCGAGCACCGGCCGCGGCTGAGATTCGCTCGTCTCCGCTTGCGACAATCCGCAGTGCGAGCAGAAGCGACTTCGGGGCGGAATCGGTTGATGACAATGTAGACATTCGGCGAACAGCGCGGTGCCACAACGGTCGCATTGCCGCGCGTTATCCGATAGAGTTCGGCCGCAACTGCTGCAAAATCGACTTTCCACCTTGCACTGAGACGGTGAAGCGTTCTGATACCAAAGCTGCGCTCACGGACGAGCCTGTCAAAAATGCCTGGGTAACATTGCATTGTAACGGAGGCGGCATGAAGAAGCTTGTGCTGCTATTCACTGTCTTCACAGTAGTTGCATGCCGGCAGGCTGAACAGCGAGAGAAATCGATCGGGGCAGTGCCGCCCGCCGCTGCCACCACGCTGACTCGGCGGCTCGAGACTGACGCAGCGACCCTCAACTATCTGCTACAGACATCGGATTACGAACGATGGGTCCTTCAGTACCTGTACGACCCGCTGATTGATCTCGATCAGAATCTGCAGCCCATCCCCGGCACGGCGAAGAGTTGGGATGTTTCAAAAGACGGCAAGGTGTACACGCTGCACCTCGATCCCGATACGACGTTCAGTGATGGGACCCCCGTACTCGCTTCCGATGTCGTGTTCACCCTCCGAAAGGTGATCGACGAGCAATCGGTGCAGTTCTCCGGCTTCTTTGAAGGCCTCGATCTCGCACAAACCATCGCCGTCGATCCGCACACTGTTCGCGTCGTTTTCAAAATGCCGCGCGTGGCGCGATGGTACGCATTCAATATCGCCGTCCTGCCCGAGCACGTCTACGGTAAGGGAGACTTCAAAACGGCGTTCAATGACACCGTCATCGGAAACGGCCCTTACAAGCTCGTCGGACGAGAGCGCGGTCGGAGCATCCTGCTCCAGCGACGTGACGATTACCGGCGCACAAAGCCGGCCATCGACACCATCCTCTTCAAAGTCATCACCGATCCGGCGACATCGTGGAATGCATTGAAGCGCGGCGAAGTCGATGAGATGCGGGTTACCGCGGAAATCTGGAACGCGAACAAAGGAAACTCTGCGGTTCGCGACCGCTTTGCTTTTTACGATGCCTATCCACTCACGTACAACTGCATCGCCTGGAACAACAGCGATCCCGTGCTGCGCGACGCGCGCGTTCGGCGGGCATTCTCACTGGCGCTCGACCGCCGCGGCATCATCGAGCATTTGTACTACGGCAAGGCACGCCCAATCAGTGGCCCGTTCACGCCCGATCAATGGGCATACAACTCTCAGGTGGCGAGCGATCCTTATGATTTGAAACGGGCAGCGTCGCTCCTCGACACAGCGGGCTGGCGAGACAGCAATGGCGATGGCATTCGCGACCGCAATGGCCGAAAGCTCTCCGTGGAAGTTCTCATCGCCGCCAACGACACATCAGCGCGTGCGCAAAGCCAACTGCTGCAGGCCGCACTTGCTCAGATCGGCGTCGACATGTCCATCGGCGTCCGCGAGGGTACGTCGCTTTTCGACGCGATCATGAAAGGTAATTACCAGGGTGCATTCATGGCGTGGAGCGTCGATCCCGATCCCGACATCTACTCCCTCTTCCACTCGAAGGCGACGCCACCGGCGGGCATGAATGTCGTGCATTACGCGAACGCTGCGGTGGACAAACTCATCGAAGCGTCGCAGACGGAGTTCGACACGACAAAACGGCGAGAGATTTTTCATCGTCTCCACGCCGTGCTGGCAAATGATCAGCCGTATACATGGACGGTCCAGGCCGCGCAGAACTGGGCTGTCAATCGCCGGATACAGGGAGTGAAAGTCTCGAAGGGCTTCGGGCTTTTCGGCTGGTACCCCGGGCCGCTCGAGTGGACAGTGAGCAATCCATAAATTCTCATGACCGAGCCCGCCATCCGCAACATCTCCGACACCGCGCGGTGGGCGGCGATGTATCGCGCACTCGAGACCGAGCGGCCCAATCCGCTTTTCCGCGATCCATTCGCGCGCAAACTCGCCGGCGAACGTGGACAGCAGAGGTTGGTGCACTCGCACGCGATCTCGCGCCATTCCAACGCTGGATCATCGACATCGTCTCACCCGGACTCCTTCGCATGCTCAGGAAACAGGTCGGCGACAAGCTCGAGGCCGCGCAGGCGCCTAAGAAGTTCGCGCCGCCGGAAGGTCCGCCATTTTTCGAGCAACTCGGCTGGCGTGTGCTCGCGGTTGAATCGACACTGAAGGACGCCGCGCGCGTGAAACGAGTCGGCCTCTTCTTCCGGCTCATCGCGAAGCTCCCCGATTCGAAAGGCGCACAGAGCAATCGCCCCTGGTCCGCCACCTGTCTCCTCGGAAAGTGATCTATGCGACTTCTACTCATCTCATCGTCGGTCGTCCACGGCTACGGTTATCTCGATCATGCCGAGGCGGAGATCCGTCCGTTTCTGAGCGGCGTCAGGCGCGTAGCGTTCATTCCGTTCGCACTCTTCGATCGCGACGCGTACACCGCAAAGGTTCGCGAGCGCCTCGGCCGGATGGGATTCGATGTGACGCAGGTGCGCGGCCGCGAGGAAATCGACAAGGCTGAGTCGATCTTCGTCGGCGGCGGGAACACGTTCCGTCTGCTGAAGACACTCTACGATCTCGATCTGCTCGATGCGATCCGCAACCGTGTCCGCAGCGGAACGCGCTACATCGGCTCGAGCGCGGGCTCGGTGATCACCGCGCCGACGATCAAGACGACCAACGACATGCCCATCGTGCAGCCGCGTTCGTTCGACGCGCTGAACTTCGTGCCGTACCAGATCAACGGTCATTACCTCGACGCCGACCCGAAGTCGACCCATCAGGGCGAGACGCGCGAGCTGCGGCTGGCCGAGTATCTCGAAGAGAATGCGGCGCCTGTGATCGGGATCCGCGAAGGCACGATGCTCCGCGTCGAAGACGGGATCACGACGGTAGCCGGAACCAGGCCGGCGAAGATCTTCCGGCGAGGTGAGGAGCCGTTCGATGCCGAACCTGGCGTGCGCCTGTCCTGCGATCTAAAGGTCGTCGGTCGTAGGTCGTAGGTATCGGGGGCCTCAGCGCGAAACGGCCCCCGACACCCACGACCTATGACCGACGACCTCGAAATCCTGAACACTCTCCACGCGTTACCACACATCCATGCTGCCGCCCGACTCGCGATACGAAGAGTCAGCCGTTGCGGAAAGCGAAGAGAAGGTCGACAAGCCGCCGCTCTTCAAGGTGTTGCTGCACAACGACGATTACACGACCATGGACTTCGTGGTCTGGGTGCTGCAATCGATTTTCGGGATGCCGGAGGAGCAGGCGATCCAGGTGATGCTCAATGTCCACGTCAAAGGCATCGGTGTGGCCGGCATTTACACCTTCGAGATCGCCGAGATGAAGGTGGAAAAGACGACGACGCTGGCGCGGGAGCATGAGTTCCCGCTGTTGTGTACGATGGAACAAGTCTGATGATCGGCAAAGGTCTCCAGGAAGCATTCGAGTTCGCGGTCAACGAGGCGCTGAAGCGGCGGCACGAGTACGTCACGCTCGAGCATCTGCTCTACGCACTGCTGCACGACCGTGAAGTGGCGCGGGTGATCCGCGCGTGCGGCGGCGACGTCGACGTGCTCAAGAAGCAGGTCGACGATTTCATGAAGAAGACGTTCGAAGAGGCACCGGACGAGACGACACTGCAGCCGGTGCTGACGACGATGCTGCAGCGCGTCGTTCAGTACGCGCAGTTGCACGCGCAGAGCTCCGGGCGCAAGGAAGTCGATACCGGACAGATGCTCGCGGCGCTCTATCAGGCGGAGCGCTCGCAGGCCGTGTACCTGCTCCGCAGCCAGGGCGTCAATAAGCTCGACGTTCTCAACTACCTGTCCCACGGCATTGCCAAAAGCTCCGAGCCCGGTCGCGAGCCGGCGTTCGTCTCACCCGATGAAGAGGGGGGCACCCGCGGCGACCCGCTGACGTCGTTCGCCACGAACCTGCTCGAACGCGCGAAGAAGGGCGAGATCGATCCGCTCATCGGCCGCACGATCGAAGTCGAGCGCACGATTCAGATCCTCTGCCGTCGTCGCAAGAACAATCCGCTGTTCGTCGGCGAGCCGGGTGTCGGCAAGACCGCGATCGCCGAGGGTCTTGCGCTGATGATCCATCAGGGCAAAGTTCCCGCGGTGCTCAAGGACGCGGAAGTCTGGTCGCTCGACATGGGCGCATTGCTCGCGGGAACGAAGTATCGCGGCGAGTTCGAGCAGCGGCTCAAAGCGGTGATGAGCGCGCTGATGGAGAAGAAGGACGCGATCCTCTTCATCGACGAGATTCACACAATCGTCGGCGCCGGCGCGGTGAGCGGCGGAACGATGGACGCGTCGAACATCCTCAAGCCCGCCATCGCCTCGGGAAAACTGCGCTGCATCGGATCGACGACGTACGCCGAGTACAAAGCGTCGTTCGAGCGTGACCGCGCGCTGGCGCGGCGTTTCCAGAAGATCGAAGTGGGCGAGCCGACCGTCGACGAGACCATCGAGATTCTTCGCGGCCTGAAGCAGTACTACGAGCAACACCACCACGTGCAGTTCACCGAGGAAGCGCTGCGCCTCGCTGCGGAGCTGTCGGCGAAATATATTCACGATAAGCATCTGCCCGATAAAGCGATCGATGTTTTGGATGAGGCGGGAGCAAGAGTACGAATGCTTCGTGTGGCGCCGCCGGCTTCGGCGGCGATGGCCGCTGAAGTCAGCATCCCCACACAGATCGGTGAGCACGAGGTCGAGCAGGTCGTCGCGCGCATGGCGAAGATCCCGCCGCGCACCATCGCCAAGAACGAGAAAGAACGCCTTGGTAACCTCGAAGCCGATCTGCGCAACGTGATCTACGGACAGGACCACGCCATCAAGCAGCTCGTCAGCGCGATCAAAATCTCGCGCTCCGGCCTCGGTCACCCGGACAAGCCGATCGGCTCGTTCCTCTTTTCCGGTCCGACCGGCGTCGGCAAAACCGAGCTGGCCAAACAGCTCGCCGTCGCCCTCGGCGTCGAGTTCATCCGCTTCGACATGAGCGAGTACATGGAGCCGCACACCGTGTCGCGGCTGATCGGCGCGCCGCCGGGATACGTCGGATTCGATCAGGGCGGACTGCTCACCGACGCGATCGTCCGGACACCTTACGCCGTGCTCGTGCTCGACGAAATCGAGAAGGCGCATCCGAATCTCTTCTCGATCCTGTTGCAGGTCATGGATCACGCCACGCTGACGGACAACAACGGCAAGAAAGCCGACTTCCGTAACGTGATCATGATCATGACAACCAACGCCGGCGCGCGCGAGATGAGCGACAGCAGCATGGGCTTCCGCAACAATCCGGGCAGCGGACGTGGTCGCGGGGCGATCGAACGCACGTTCGCTCCGGAATTCCGCAACCGACTCGACGCCTGGATCGCCTTCGATGCTCTGAGCTTCGAGATCACCGAGCAGGTCGTCGACAAGTTCGTGAGCGAGCTGCGCGCGCAGCTCGCGCCGAAGAATGTCACGCTCGAGCTGCGCGAGGCCGGCCGCGCCTGGCTGGCGAAGAATGGCTACGACCGGGCGTTCGGAGCGCGTCCGATGGCGCGGCTGATCCAGTCGAAGATCAAAGAGCCGCTCGTCGACGCGATCCTGTTCGGGAAGCTGGCGGGTGGTGGGAACGTAGTCGTCGATGCGGCGGGCGATGAGCTGACGCTGACGTACTGACGTGTCCCGCTTTCCCGATCCTCGCTACTCGCGCACCGACATCGTCGCCGTCGGCGGTGATGTGCGCGTGGAGACACTGCGCGATGCCTATCGTCACGGCATCTTTCCATGGCCCCATGAGGGGCTGCCCCTCCCCTGGTTCTCGCCGCGGCGGCGCGCGGTGATCTTCTTCGACGAGATGCATCTCGGCCGCAGCACGCGCAAGGCGACGAAGTCTTCGCGATACACCTTCACGATCGATCGCGCGTTCCGAGACGTGATCGAGGCGTGCGCCGAAGCGCCGCGGCCGGGACAGGATGGGACGTGGATCGAGCCTTACATCATCGATGCATACACCGCGTTGCATCGCGCCGGCGACGCGCACAGCGTCGAAGTATGGGAGGACGATGCGCTCGCCGGCGGTCTGTACGGAGTCGATGCCGGCGGCGTGTTCACCGGCGAGAGCATGTTTCATCGCCGGCGCAACGCATCGAAGCTCGCACTCCTTGTTCTCATCGAGCACCTCCGGTCGCGTGGAGCGACGTGGCTCGACTGTCAGGTCATGACGCCCCACATGGAAGCGCTCGGAGCACGTGAGATCACGCGTGCGCGATTCCTCGACATGCTGGCCGACGCGCAGGCGTCCGCCTTCTCATTCTGACATCCGTCACATCTCCACCTGAGCCCCCAGCTCGATGACCTGATTCGCGGGCAGCGAGAAAAACGTCGACGCGCTGGCGGAGTTGCGATTCATCCACGCGAAGAGATGTTCTCGCCACACGGCCATGCCCGGGCGTTTCGTCGGGATCAGCGTCTCGCGGCCGAGGAAGTAGCTCGTGGCCATCGGCGGGAACGGCAGGGGCTTGCCGCCGACGCGCGCGAGAAATCCGGGCAGATCGGGTTCTTCCATGAATCCGAAGCGGATGAGCAGCCGGTAGACTCCGTGGCCGAGCTCGCGCCATTCGTATCGCTCGTCTTCTGAAAGCGTCGGTGTCTCTTCGATGTCGATCGTGAGCAGAACCACGCGCTCATGAACGACTTTGTTGTGCTTCAGATTGTGCAGCAGCGCAGTGGGGATCCCGGCCGCCATGCGCGACATGAAAATCGCCGTACCGGCCACGCGCGGGATCCGCTTCGCCGCAAGATCGCGCAGGAAGTCCTCCTCGGTGATCGCGCCTTCGGCGATACGATCGCTGAGGATCATTCGTCCTCGCCGCCACGTCGTCATCAATGTGAACACAGTGACCCCGACGAGAAGCGGGAACCAGCCTCCTTCCATCACCTTCACGACATTCGCACCGAAGAACGCGAAATCGATGATGAGGAACGGAACGGCCATACCGAGGACGCCGATCGCCGGCCATTGCCAACGCTCGGCCGCGACGATCGCCAGAAGCATGGTCGTGATCGCCATCGTCGCCGTCACTGCCACGCCATAGGCTCCGGCGAGAGCGCTCGAGGCGCGGAATCCGATGACGAGTCCGATGGAGCAGATCATCAGAATCCAGTTCACCGAGGGCACATAGATCTGCCCGATCTCGCGCGCCGACGTGTGCCGGATGCGAATCCGAGGTAGATAGCCGAGTTGCGCGGCCTGACGCGTCAACGAATACGAGCCGGAGATCACTGCCTGCGATGCGATGATGGCCGCGATCGTCGACAGTCCCACCAGTGGATACAGAGCCCACGATGGCGCCATGTAGAAGAACGGGTTCTTGATCGCTGCCGGCTTGAGCAGAAGCAGCGCTCCCTGTCCGAAGTAATTCACGAGAAGCGACGGGAACACGATGATGAACCACGCCAGACGGATCGGATGGGCACCGAAATGGCCCATGTCAGCGTAGAGCGCCTCGCCGCCGGTGACGACCAGGAAGACTGCGCCGAGGACCAGAAATCCGGCGATGCGATGCACGGTCAGAAATTGAATTGCATACTGCGGGTCTACGGCCGCGAGCACATCGGGCGCGTGCACGATGTTGATGATTCCGAGTCCCGCAATCACGGCGAACCACAGCATCATGATCGGCCCGAACATCGCGCCGATACGCGCTGTCCCCCACTTCTGCAGCATGAAGAGAGCGACGAGCACGATCACTGTCAACGGCACGACCAGGTGCGCGAAGACCGGCGTCGCCACTTCCAGACCTTCCATCGCGCCGAGCACGGTGATGGCCGGCGTGATCATGCCGTCGCCATAGAGCAGCGCCGATCCGAACAGGCCCAGGGCGATCAGCAGGCCGCGGCGCTTCGACGCTTTCGGCCGCACCAATGACATCAGCGCGAGGATGCCGCCCTCGCCGCGGTTATCGGCGCGCAGGACGAAGACGAGGTATTTGATCGAGATGATGACGACGAGCGACCAGCAGATCAGCGACAGCACGCCGAGGATATTCTCGGCGTGAGGCAGAACGCGGTAACCGTGATGCGTGGCAAAGCACTCGCGGAATGCGTACAGCGGGCTCGTGCCGATGTCGCCGTAGACGACGCCCAACGCGCCGAGCGCGAGGGTGAGTGTATAACGGCGGTCCTTGGTCTCTCCCGGCTGCATCCGTCGCGAAGGCGGCCGTGAACCTTACCACGACTCGTGTCTACTGCTTATGGTTGCGCACCTGCTGTACCGCGTTGCCGACAGCCGCGCCGATCAAAGCGCCTTTGAGCGGCTTCTTGTGATCGATCGCCGCTCCGGCGATCGCGCCAACGACCGCGCCGCGCGTCTGGCTGTAATGGTGGCGATGGCGGCGGTGATGTTTCGTAGCGGCAAATGCGCCTTCAGCCGGCACGAGCAACGTGAGCGCGAGGACGGCTGCCTGAATTTTCGTCGTAGGTTTGGTGGTCATTTTTTCATCAAGCTCCGACGGTGAGAAATTGCGAGATCAGTGCCGGGTTGTCGAGTTTGTAAACCATTCAATACAAAGCGGCGGCAAGCCGCCGCACTCCAAGGTCACTCCGATCGCAACTTCAGCTCGACGACAAAGGGCCAGTGGTCAGACGGCCCGCGCCGGATGACCTCACTCGAGACAAACTCCCATCGCGGATCGCACATGATGTAGTCGAGGCGCTGTCGCGTCATCGGAAATGTCGCTTCGCGCGGCTCGCCGCAGATATGCAGATGGCCATGCGACAGCAGGACGCTCATCTCCTCGGCACCGGGAGGAACATTGAAGTCACCGCAAAGCACGTGCGGAAACGCGCCGCGGGCAATGATGTCGCCAAGCTCGGTGACCTGGCGGATGCGCGCGACGCGCAGAAGACGGCCCCATGCGGCCAGATGCGTCACGAAGAATGTGAACTGCGATCTATCGACCGCGATGTCTGTCTGAAGCAGTGACCGCGGTTCGCCCGATCCCGGCAGCGGGTAAACATGCGATGCTGCGATCGAGTGGCGTGTCAGCACGGCGTTCCCGTAGTCGCCGCCTTCGATGGAGCAGCTCCGGCCGAATGCGAGGTGCAGGCCTGTGAGCGAAGCGAGATGTTCGGCCTGATCGATGATCGACGCGCGCGTCTTGCAGTGCACTTCCTGCAGACCGACGACGTCGGGCGCAGCCGCGGAGATCACTTCTGCAATCTTGGGAAGGTGATCCGGGCGACGGCTCGCGGCGTGCCCCTGAATGTTGTACGTCATCACCCTGACGGCCAGCATGCCCGGCGCATTCTGCTATATGCTGAGTGTGGTGTCGCCCTCCGCGTCGAGACCTCGCCCGACGCTCTACACGTTACGCCCATTTCGTCAACGGGGGCGGCACCGAGGCACGGAGTACGGACCGCAAAAAGCAGGGCGCCTTTCGGCGCCCTAAGAGCTAAGAGCTAACAGCTAAGAGCTCACAAATTCCTGTCGATGAACCTCTGCAGCTCGCCCTTCGGCATCGCGCCGACAGCACGATCGACGAGCTTGCCCTCTTTGAACATCATCAGCGTCGGGATCGACGTCACGCCGAAGCGCTGCGCGATCATCGGATTGTCGTCAACGTTCACCTTGCCGATGACCGCCTTCCCCTGATACGAAGGGGCGAGCTCTTCGACGATCGGACCGATGATGCGGCAGGGGCCGCACCATGGAGCCCAGAAATCGATGAAGACAGGCTTGCCGGCCTGAACGGTCTTCTCGAAGTCGGCGTCGGTGATCTGTTGTACTGCGGTAGTGGTCGTCTCTGCCATCTGCGATCTCCTCAAGTTAAGCTGAATCCTACGTCATCAAGGCTTATTCCAACTTCACATGCCGTGGTGGTGATGCGCGTGACTCTCGGGAGCGCCGAGACGCGCGCGCAAATAAACGAGGACGGTCCGAGGGCTTTCGCCGTAGAAGCCCTGCAGAATCAATGGGAAATCGTAGCGCGTGAAGTTCGCTCCCGCGCCTACTCGTCCCCACCTGCCACGAATCACGTCCGCCGTGTAGCCGAGCGTGTACGCGCGGACCCTGAAGACTCGCACCGGCAGCGGAGGCCGTGGCACTCGCGTCAGGATCGGATGCGGAAAGAGCTCGTCTTTGTCCACCACCTCGACGCGTCCCGTTAGATGCTGCGAATCGAAAAAGGTTACAACACTCTCGCCGACGAATCCGTCGAGGTTGCGGTCGTGGACCTCTTTGTACACCCGACCCCATGCCGCCGTGGTGCTCCACGTGCCATGGGTGTAGCTGATCGATGCCGTCGTGCGGTCCTGATATCCCGGTTCCACAGCTTCCGGTTTCGTCAGCCGCCCATGCGAGACCTGCAGATCGATGTTCGGCGTCGGTTGGAATCGCGCACGCGCAGCCCACGAGTCGATGCGTCCGCCATCGATGTTCCATCGCCGTTCGTCCGGCTCGTGACCGTGAAACGCGCTCGCTTCGAACGTCAGCGATCGCCAGGTCGCTCCGGCGGTAATCACGTTGTATGAGATGTGCGTCGAGTCGAGGGTGTGATGCGTCAAAGTCGCCTGCGGCAGCTCTTCGGCCGAGGAGCGGTGAGGAAAGGCGACGGGACCGAGTGCGGGATCGCCGACCGGCGCGAGGTAAACGTATCCGATCGCATCGCCGAATCTGTGCGCATATTCCGCGGCGAGCTCCATGAAGAAGTCATGCGGATGCTGTCCGTCGATAATCTGCTTGCCGAACGCCGTCTCGCCCGTTTGAAAGAGCTCCGGATAGAGGCGCCGCGTGATCGTCGCCGGCTCGAGACTGAGCATCGTTCGCAACTGCAGCGCGCTCTTGCCGAGCGACCGCACCGCCGAGCCCATGAACCAGTTCGTCGAAAACGTCCCTTTGTCCCCGCGCGAACCTGATCCATCGATGTGACTCAAGAACGCCAGCGCGTGCGCGTGCAGCATCCAGGAGCCCGCGCTCGTCGACAGCATCGACATCGGCGCGGCCGCCGGACTCCGGCTCGTGCCGGCGGATTGCTGCATCAGGAGCGATTCGGGAGAGGTCTGAGCCACGAGCGGCATGGAGATCGCGAGCAGGAGTCCCGCCAGCCGCAAACGCATCGGCGCGAGTGTACCGAAGCGGATCAGCCAGGCTGTCACGGAGAGGTGAACCACAGCGCGCCGCCACGATTCGACCATTCACCCGCCGAAATCGGCCAGTCATCGGTTCCTCACTTGCTTCCGCTCCCGCACTCGGAATAATCGATGAGACATGCCCCCGCGGAACGTTGCGGTTCTGGCGCACCTCGTCGGATTTCTGATCGGCGCGGCGCTGTATGCCATGCTCTTCGCGCTCGTTGCGCGCAGGCGTGTGCGCATCGGCAGACCGACGACCGAAGTCGGCGACGATCGTCTTCCGCTCCTCACTGCTGTCCTCGGACTGATCTGGAACGTGACGATGCTGGCGGCGTACGCGATTCGCGACTTCGCCGGACGAGAGCCGGACCCGACGCTCATCGCCACCGCTTACAGCGCCCTCGGATTTCTGCCGGCGGTCGTCGTGCACTCTGTGCTTCGCTCGCAATCGCGGGCCGAGGCGCGCCGCGCCGCACGAGCGTTCATCTGGCTGGCCTATGCCATCAGCACGATCTCGACAATCCTGCTATATCAGGGCGGAAGCGTACTCGCGCTCCAGATCCTGACGTGGTCGTACGCTCTTTTGACCATTCCCGTTTTGCTGCTGACGGTGCGCCGCCGCGCGGTACCGGCCGACTGGTCGATTCTCGCACTTGCGGTGTTCGCAGTTTCGGCTCTGCATCTCAGTCACGCTGAAGTGGGACACGAATCGTGGGTGATCGAAGTGATCGGGCATCACTCGTCGATCGCGCTGATCTTCGCGATTCTCTATCTCGATTTTCGTTTCGCGCTCGC
>DASXRT010000007.1:0-5568 GCA_036506455.1 Thermoanaerobaculia bacterium | reverse complement strand
AGATGAGTTTCGAGACCATCGTTGCATTGGCGCTGACCATTCTCGCTCTCGGCTATCTGCTGTATGCGCTTCTGCGACCGGAGGATCTGTAATGAACACGCTCCTCCTCGCGAAGATCGTTGTCTACTTTCTGCTGATCCTCGCCGTGACGAAGCCGCTGGGTGTCTTCATAGCGCGTCTCTTCGGCCGCGAGCGGACCTGGCCGATTGAACGCCTCGTCTACAGACTCGCCGGCGTCGACGAAAAGAAGGAACACGACTGGACGCAGTACACGATTGCCATGCTCGTGTTCAACGGCGTCGGTCTGCTCCTGACGTACGCGATCGAGCGACTGCAGCATCTTCTGCCGCTGAACCCCGACAAGCTCGGCGCGGTCGCGCCCGATCTGGCCTGGAACACGGCGATGTCGTTCACATCGAACACGAACTGGCAGGCTTACACCGGCGAGGCGACGATGTCGCATCTCACGCAGATGGTGGGCCTGACGTTTCATAACTTCGTCTCCGCTGCGACCGGCATCGTTCTGGCGATTGCGCTGATCCGCGGCATTGCGCGCGGCACCGCGAAGACGATCGGCAACTTCTGGGTCGATCTTACGCGCTGCACGCTGTGGATCCTGCTGCCGATCTCGTTCGTGGGCGCGATCGTGCTGATGTCGCAGGGGGTGATTCAAAACTTCCACCCGACCGTGCAGGCCACAACGATCGAAGGAAAAGTGCAGAAGATCGCGCAGGGACCGGTGGCCTCGCAGGAATCCATCAAAGAGCTCGGCACCAACGGCGGCGGATTCTTCAATGCGAACTCCGCGCATCCATACGAAAACCCCACGCCGTTCTCGAATCTCGTCGAGATGTTCCTCATCTTCAGCATCGGCGCGGGCCTCTGCTACACGCTCGGATCGATGACCGGCAAGCTCCGCCACGGTTGGGCGGTCTTCTGGGCGATGTCGATTCTCTTTCTGGCCGGTGCGCTCGTCGTCACCTGGGCGGAGCAGCGGGGCAATCCGATCCATCAACATCTCGGCGTCGCCGCATCCGCCGGCAACATGGAAGGGAAAGAAGTGCGATTCGGAATCGGCGATTCGGCCCTCTTCGCGACCGTCACCACCGACGCGTCCTGCGGCGCCGTGAACTCGATGCACGACTCGTTCACCCCGATCGGCGGCTCGGTCCCGCTTCTCAACATTATGCTGGGCGAGATCATCTTCGGCGGAGTCGGCGCCGGGATGTACGGGATGATCCTCTTCATCGTCCTTACCGTCTTCATCGCGGGCCTCATGGTCGGCCGGACGCCTGAATATCTCGGCAAGAAGATCGAGGCGCACGACGTGAAGCTGGCGATGCTCGCCGTGCTGGTCCTCGCGTTCTGCATTCTGGTGGGAGCGGCGGCGGCGTCGATCACGACCGCCGGCACGTCGAGCCTCAACAACGCCGGGCCGCATGGGCTCTCGGAAATGACCTACGCATTCACGAGCGGCACAGGCAATAACGGAAGCGCGTTCGCCGGTCTGAACGCGAACACGAAGTTCTACAACATCGGTCTCGGACTGGCGATGTTCTTCGGCCGATTCTTCATGATCATTCCGCTGATGGGGATCGCCGGCTCGCTGGCCGCGAAGAAAAAGTTGGCCGAGTCTGCGGGAACATTTCCGGTCGACGGTCCGCTCTTCACCATTCTTCTGATCGGCGTGATTCTCATCGTCGGCGCGCTGACGTACTTCCCGGTGCTTTCGCTCGGTCCCTACGTCGAGCAATTCCTGATGAACGCTGGAAAGGTGTTTTGAGCGATGGCCGGACCGAGAAAGCTCTACCTCTTCGATCGCGCGATTCTCCGTCGCGCATTGATCGATTCGTTCGCAAAGCTCAACCCCCGGCGGATGATGAAGAACCCGGTCATGTTCCTCGTCGAAGGCGGCGCGGTTCTGACGACGCTGCTTCTCTTCCGCGCCAGCGATCTCCTGTTTCAAATCCAGATTACGTTGTGGCTTTGGGCGACCGTGATCTTCGCGAACTTCGCAGAGGCGGTGGCGGAAGGGCGGGGGAAGGCGCAGGCGGATGCGTTGCGAAAGGCGAAGACCGAGACGACCGCGCGGCGGCTGGTCGGAAACAAGCCGCGCGAAGAGATCGTGCCGGCTTCCGAGCTTCGAAAGGGTGATCGGGTCGTCGTCGAAGCCGGACAGCTCATCCCCGGCGACGGCACGATCATCGAGGGAATCGCCTCGGTCAACGAAGCCGCGATCACGGGTGAATCCGCTCCGGTGATTCGCGAAGCGGGAGGCGATCGATCGGCGGTGACCGGCGGAACGATGGTTCTCTCCGATCGCATCGTCATCGAGATCACCTCGGAGCCGGGTCAAACCTTCATCGATCGCATGATCCGGCTCGTCGAAGGGGCGGAACGCCAGAAGACGCCGAACGAAGTCGCTCTCGATATTCTGCTGGCCGGACTCACGATCGTTTTTCTGCTCGCAACCGCCACTCTCAAGCCGTTCGCTCTCTATTCGCGGAGCGACGTGAGCGTCACCGTGCTCATCGCGCTGCTGGTCTGTCTGATTCCTACGACGATCGGCGCCCTGCTTTCGGCGATCGGAATCGCCGGCATGGATCGCGTTCTTCAGCACAACATTCTGGCGATGTCGGGACGCGCCGTTGAAGCATCAGGTGACGTGAATGTTCTGCTGCTCGACAAGACCGGAACGATCACGCTCGGCAATCGCCAGGCGACGCAGCTTCTGGCAGCGCCTGGTGTGCCACTTCAGGAGCTGGCGGAAGTGGCGCAACTCTCATCGCTTGCCGACGAGACACCCGAAGGTCGCTCGATCGTCGTTCTGGCGAAACAGAAGTTCAATCTCCGCGGTCGTGAGTTGCGCGAGCTCGGCGCGCGCTTCGTTCCGTTCACGGCGAAGACGCGAATGTCGGGACTCGACTTCGACGACCACGGCCGGGCGATCCGCAAAGGCGCCGCCGACTCGGTGGCGGAATTCGTTCGCGCGAGAGGCGGCACCTTCCCCGAAGATGTGAAGCACGATGTCGCCCGTGTGGCCGGCGAAGGAGGAACGCCGCTCGTCGTCGCCGACGGCGCGCGCATCCTCGGCACGATCTATCTGAGGGACATCGTCAAAGGCGGCATGCGCGAGCGATTCGATCGCCTGCGCATGATGGGCATCCGCACGGTCATGATCACCGGCGACAACCCGCTCACTGCACAGACGATCGCACGCGAAGCGGGCGTCGATGATTTTCTCGCTGAAGCGAAGCCGGAAGACAAGCTCGCGCTGATTCGCAAAGAGCAGGGGAAAGGGAATCTGGTGGCGATGACCGGCGACGGTACGAATGACGCGCCGGCGCTGGCGCAGGCCGACGTCGGCATGGCCATGCACACCGGCACGCAGCCGGCGAAAGAGGCCGGCAACATGGTCGATCTCGATTCGAACCCGACGAAACTGATCGAGGTCGTCGAGATCGGCAAGCAGCTCCTGATGACGCGCGGTGCTCTGACAACGTTCTCCATCGCGAACGATGTGGCCAAGTACTTCGCGATCGTTCCGGCTCTGTTTCTCGCGACCTTCCCGGAACTGCAGGCGCTCAACATCATGCGATTAGCGACGCCGCAAAGCGCGATTCTCTCCGCCGTCATCTTCAACGCGTTGATTATCGTGGCCTTGATTCCGCTCGCGTTGAAAGGTGTGACGTACCGGCCCCTCGGCGCAGGGCGCATCCTGCGCCGGAACCTGCTGCTCTACGGCGTCGGTGGCGTGATCATTCCGTTCATCGGGATCAAAGCGATCGACCTGCTGCTGCATGCACTGAGGCTCGCATGAGAGATCACATTCTCATCTCGATTCGCATCACGATTGCGTTGCTGGTGATCACGTGTGGGATTTACCCGGCACTCGTCTGGGCCGTGGGCCAGGTCGCGTTCCATCATCAGGCGAACGGCTCGCTCATCCAGCGGAATGGACGTGTGATCGGATCCGAACTGATCGCTCAGGAGTTCGCGGGCGACCGTTATTTCCACAGCCGGCCGTCGGCCGCCGGCTACGACGGAAGCGCATCTGGGGGATCGAATCTCGGACCGACGTCAAAGAAGCTCGCCGACCGCATTGCGGCTGATGCACGCGCACTCGGTGGGCGAAGTGTGCCTGCAGACGCGGTGACCACGTCGGCATCAGGACTCGATCCGCACATCTCGCCTGAGTACGCGCTGTCCCAGGCGCCTCGCGTCGCTCACGCGCGCGAAATCGAGCTCTCTCGCATCCATGCCCTCGTCGTCAGCCACACCGAGCACCGATTCCTCGGTATCTTCGGTGAACCGCGCATCAATGTGCTTCTGCTGAATCTCGCTCTCGACCGCGGCGTATCCTGACTTCGATGCCGCGAGTCGTTGAGCCGCAACGTCCCACACCCGACGAACTACTACGCCTGACGAAGACCGACAGCAGTGGGCGCGGTCGCCTGAAGGTCTACCTCGGCATGGCCGCGGGAGTAGGAAAGACGGTGCGCATGCTGGACGACGCGCACACGATGCGGCGCGCCGGCATCGACGTCGTGGTCGGTCTCGTAGAACCGCATGGTCGCGCCGACACGCTCGCTCGCGTCGGCGATCTCGAAGTGATTCCACGAAAGCGCGTGCAGTATCGCCACGTCACGATCGAAGAGATGGATCTCGACGCGATTCTGGCCCGCCGCCCCGATGTCGTGGTCGTCGACGAGTTGCCGCACACGAACGTGCCCGGATCGAAGAACGAAAAGCGATGGCAGGATGTGGAAGAGATCATCGGCGCCGGCCTCTCGGTGATGACCGCGCTCAACGTCCAGCATCTCGAAGGCGTGCAGGACGTCGTTCGCTCCGCGACAGGGATCGACATCCGCGAGCGCGTTCCCGATCGCATCATTCGTCAGGCCTATTCGGTCGTCCTCGTCGACCTGCCGGTCGCGGAGCTGCAGGAACGATTGAAGCAGGGAAAGGTCTATCCGCCGGATCAGGCCAACCGTGCGCTCGAAAATTTTTTTCGAACCGAGCTTCTCACTCGACTTCGCGAGCTGGCGCTTCTCCAGACCGCGACGTTCTCCGGCGGCAACGCCCCCGTCGTCGTACAGGGAAGTGCCGAGGTGCGTCTTGCGGTGGCGGTGCCATTCGAGCCGGAGATCGCCAAGCCGCTCGTCCTTCGTGCGTCGCGCCTCGCCGGGCGGATGAATACTCGCTGGTACGCGGTGTACGTCCGTCAGCGGCGCGCCCATCCCGAGAACATCAGCGCCGAACAGCACCGTAAGCTCAGTGAAAACGTACAGCTCGCGATCTCCCTCGGAGCGACCGTGGTCACCCGGGAGTCCGAAGACGTCGTCGGCGCACTACTCGATTTCGTGAAGTCCGAAGGAATCACGATCCTCGTCGTCGGCCGTCCGACGCGCCACGGCGTGGTCAGTCGATTCGCGCCGAGCACCGTTCACAAGCTGCTCGATCAAGGGCGCGGCTTCGATATCGTGATCGTCGATATCTGATCACTTCCGCATCGTCACGCCTGCGCCGATCAGGACCAACCCGATAACGATCGCGATCGGCGCGAAC
>DASXRT010000006.1:0-10592 GCA_036506455.1 Thermoanaerobaculia bacterium | reverse complement strand
GCCTCCTGCGACTGATTGCGGTTTTCCGGCACGGCCTGCACGGCGGCGAGATAGCGGTCCCACGTGTTGCTGTCGGCCAGCGGGATGAACGCTTCGAAGCTGCCCTTCGGCACGATCACGAACACGCGATCGTGTGTCGGAACGAGCCGGGCGCCGACAGTCGTCGCCGCGCGATGCAGCAGATCGTCTTCGACCTTGGATGGCGTCTCTGAATTCTTCCCCTCGTCGTACTTCCTGCTGAACTCGTCCTTGAGATCGCCCGAATCGATGACCTTCCCGCTCTTGTCGAGGATGTCGTACGTGCCGGTGAGCGAAGCCTTGAGCACCTTCACATTTTTCGTGACTGGCACGTTGTCCCAGACATCCTTCGTCTCGTATCGGTTTTTCTTGCTGTTCCACTCCTGTTTCGTGCCGACCTTTCGATACTCGGTCTCTTGCTTGGTCTCCCACGTCTCGTGCGAGTCGAGGCGATCGACGCCCAGTTTGACGGTGATCTCCGGCTTGTCAGTCGTAGCCAGAGTGCCCGCGCCGGCCAGCAAGACTTCTTCCGTATAGCGCTTCAGCGTCGCGGCGTCGTCGGTCTCTTTCGAGCGGTCGCTCCCCGCCGTCACCTTGACCCGGCGCGCCGGCGTATTCAGCGCGGGCGCCTTGGTGCGATTCATCGTGATCGATTTCTTCGAGAAGCCGAAGCCTTCGCGACCACTCGCGCTGGAGGCACAGATAGCTACGCCAAGCAGGAGCAGCGCTAGTTTTCGCATGGACGCTATTCTAGCGGGTCGTGGACCTGTACCTTACGTCGATAACTTTGCGGACGAGATCCTTCGCTGCCCCAGGCAAACCCTGCACCTGAGTCAGGACATCGTTGAAGGCCTGCGACTCCCCTCCCCACTTGAAGCATTCCGCGCAGCGGGGAAGCTGCGACAGGTCGCGACGGTCGAATGCAGCCTGCATCGCTGCAAAACGATCGCTGTCGATGATCTCGCGCAGCGACTGCGTCTTGAGATCGCCCATGACCTGATCGCCGTGCGCGTCGTAGCAGCAGTGGGTGACACGACCGTCGGCGAAGATCACGACCCAGGTGAAGAACGCTCCCTGCACGCATCCATAAAACTTGCCGTGCAGGTCGGTCTCCTCGTTCACGTCGAGCGCCTCGCATGTCTTCTCGATCACGCGCGCGTTGCGGTATTGCTTCAGATCGAGCAGACGCCGGAAGTCATCGATCGTCTCGTCGATCGTCAGTCGCGAGCGCATCTTCTGAATCTCGATGCGGATGGGATGGCCTTTCGCCTGTACGAGAAACTTCTTCGTCAGGTCGACGAGCTTGTCGAAATCTCCACCGGTGCGGAGCTGCGGATAAACCTTCGGGTTTACGGAGTCGAGGCAGATGCGGATTCGCTTGAGTGGCGTCGCCAGCAACTTCGCTCCGATCTCGTCGGTCAGCACCAGACCGTTCGTGCTGAGGCTCGCCTCGGGGAAAAGGCGGATGGCGTCGTCGATGCGTGAATAGAGCAGCGGCTCGCCCATCTCGTGCAGCCACTTCAGGCGGAGGCCGAGGCCGTGGATCTCGCGTTCGGCGCGCTCGACGAGGGGCCAGGCCATGTCCTCGTAAGGCCGTCGAAGAACCGGCAGCGGGCACATGCCGCAGCGCAGGTTGCACTTCGAGGTCAGCTCCAGGCCGACTTTGATCCTCGACGGGTTGAAGTTCATGGTCGCTCGACTAAACGGGTGAATACGTTGCCGTAATCCTCCCACGAGTTGGCCTTCGCGGTATCGGTTGCGGCGCGTTCCATCGCGGCGCGATCGGCCTGGCTGAAGAATTGGTCGACGGCCGAGGCCAGCGCGTCGGGATCTTCGGGCGGAATGAGATATCCGTTGACGCCGTCGCGGACGATCTCGGGCAGGCCGCCGACGCGCGAAGCGATGACGGGACGCGCGAAGTGGAAGGCGGTGAGGGCGACACCGCTCTGCGCCTCGATGCGATACGGCGCGAGCACCACGTCGGCGGCGGCGAAGTAGGTCGCGATCTCAGCGTCGGGGATGAAGCGGAGGTCGTAGATGACGTTTGCGGTTTTCGGTTTGCGGTTTGTGTCCCACCACGGTTCACCGGCGACGAGTAACACGACATCTGTTTTTAGTTTCGGCCAGGCGGCCAGTGTGATGTCGAGGCCTTTGAATGGCCGGATATGACCGAAGAAGAGCGCGACATTGCGCCCATGCACGTGAAGTCTCGACTTCGCCTCATGCTCGCTCGGCACCCGCCCGCCCAGCTCATGCACCGGCAAATGCGCCTTCACCACCCTCCGCCCACCCGCCCGCCCCACCGCCTCCCCCATCTCGCTCTCCGCGTGCACGACGAGCACGTCGCCCCGCCGCAGCACGCGATTGGTGATGGCACGCTTCCACCACGCCGGCTCCTTGTCACCGATGTTATGGCATTGGAGGATCACCTTTGTGCTGCGCCGCAGCAGCGCGATGAGCGTCAGATACGGCAGCGCCCACACCCAGATCCACCACACGAAGATGACGGCGTCGGGGCGAGTGCGCCGCAGCCGAAGTGCTGTTCGCAGCCAGGTCAGAGGATTGATGACGTCGAGGAGAAACTGTGCATTCGCGGGTGTGCGATCACGCAGCGTCTCGTCGATGTCGTGACCGCCCGGATAAAAACGCTTCGGATATTGGCGTTTGAACGAGACGATCGATACGTCGAACGTTTTCGAGAGCTCTTGAGCGAGACGCGTCGTGCAGTACGCGATGCCCGCTCTGTAGGGATAAACGGGACCGATGATCGCGACGCGAGACTTCACGCTGCAGACAGAAAATTCACGACCGTCGACGCCAGGTACGCGCCCCACGTCCTGAAGTCGAACACGAGCGACGAGGACATGAAGCAGGAGTGCGTGCAGTGGCACTCCTTGGCCTTGATGGAGCGACGCTGCTCATCGGAGGCTTCCGAGAACCAGAGCTTCTCGAAGTCGTAATCGACATCTTTCACATTGCCGACGGCGTCGCGCAATTCGCACATGCGCACTTCGCCGCGCGCGTCGAGCACACCGGAGATGTAGCCGGCGTGGCACGGGCGCACCTGCGTCTCCTGCTCCAGCACGGCGAGCTCCATCCGGCGCGAGTACACCTTCACGAACTTCAGGAAACCGTCGTAGTTGCGGTACGTCGACCAGTAGTCCTCGAGCTTCGGCAGGAGCTCGCGATAGCGGTCGGTCGTGATGGGCTGGATCGACTTGTCGGGCTGATCGCCCCGTAGCATCTCGAAGGAGTGGAACGAGATGTCGGGGAAATCGCGCTTCACGCCGGCGAACAGCTCATCGAGATCCTCGGCGTTGTAAGTGCACAGGCATGTGTGCACGTTCACGGTCAGATTCGAGTAGCGCTTTTTCAGCGGCATGAGCAGCGCGTAGGTCTTCTTCGCCCGCTCGTAATTGCCGGGCACGCCGCGGATCCAGTCGTGCTTCTCGCCGATGTGATCGATGGATAGGTTCACGACGATCTGCGTGTCGGGACACTTCAGCAATGTCGACTCGACCGATCGCGCGATCAGATCGCTGGCGATCGCGCCGGTCGGAATCGTGATCTGCTTGACACGATTCTTCGTCGACAGCGTCTCGCACACTTCCGGCAGATCGCGGCGCAGGAACGGCTCGCCGCCGCTCATCACCACGAAGAGCAGATCGCCCATCGTCGAGAACGTCTTCTGAAGCTCTTCGAGCGACAACTCCTGCTCCTTGTGCTTGCGCAACTGTTCCCAGTTGAAGCAGGTGCGGCAGAACGAGTTGCAGTCGTACGTCAGACCGACGATCAGATACACGGGCTTCATCCCCCGCTTATCGACGAGGTATCTGAGGTACTGGAACTTATCCGTGAATTTCACTGGGCGTTCTAACCTGACTGCTCGCTACCGAATTCTGACACTGTGGGTCGTAGGTCGTGGTTCGTAGGTCGTGGGGCCTTTTGGCGCTGAGGCCCCCACGACCGACGACCTACGACCGACGACCTATTTCAATGTCGCGTTCAGCGAAATCTGCACTCCCGCGAGGGCTTTCGACACCGGGCAATTCTCCTTGGCCGATTTCGCCTGTTGCTGGAACGTCGAATCGTCGATTCCCGGCACCTCCGCTTCCGTCACCAGGTCGATCTTGGTGATGGCGAAGCTGTCGCCGACTTTCTCGAGACGCACGGACGCCGACGTGTGCACGCGTTTGGCGGGTTTTCCCGCCCGCTCGAGTCCGGCGGCCAGCGCCATCGAGAAACATCCCGCGTGCGCCGCCCCGATCAACTCCTCCGGGTTCGTTCCTTTTCCGCTCTCGAATCGCGTCCCGAATGAGTATTGGCCGGTGAAGAGGCCGCTTTCGACCTTGATCTCGCCCTTTCCCTCTCTCAGCGTTCCTCGCCATTCAGCTTCTGCCTTGCGTACGGGCATCGTTCCCTCCAGTCAATCCGCGAACGATACCCCACAAGATGCCGAAGTAGTACGTCAGATGATGCGCCGCGAACGCAAACGGAATGATCCAGCGTCTGGACATCGGCAATCGCGTCGCGCGCGAGGAAAGGAGAAGTGTCGCCACGGCATATGGAATCGCGACGAGCGGTGCGAGCAGGATGCAGAACGTCCCGGCGAAGAGAAACCCGCCGACCTTCGAGCGGTTCATGCGTGTCCCCTGGATCAACATCTCGCCCGTCTTGACGCGATATCGCCAGCGCTGTCGTAGATAGGGACCGGGAAACGCGCGCCGGCGGTGAAAAACGCGCACGCCGTCGTGATAGACCACCCGCCCGCGCCGCATCAGCTCATCAATCAATGCAGTGTCTTCGCCGATGTAGCCGATCGATTCGTCGAATCCGCTGAAAACAGATCGCCGGACGAAGAGATTCACGAGCGCGATATCGGAAGCGGAGCGGATGTCGAAGACTCCGCGCCGGTTCTCATGAGCAACCACTCCGCTGCCGATCCAATGCGTCGCCAGGAGCGTATCGGCGAGTAACTCCTCGGGCTGCGAGTCGTCGGGCGCGGGATCCGGGCCACCGATCGCCAGGACGTCGCGATGTGTATCAAAATGAGCGGCCGCGGTCGCCAGCCAACCGGGAGCGGCACGGGCATCGTCGTCGATGAAGGCCAGGATCTCGCCTCGGGCCGCGGAAGCCGCTCGATTTCTACGAGTTGCGGGATTACGATTGTTTTCGACAACGTTCCTTACGCGGCTGTCCCCCGCCGGGCCCAGCGGCTCGGCCGAGATGACGATCAACTCGAACGGAAACGGCGCTTCCTGGTTCAATATCGATTCGATGGCGCGCTCAGCGTCGCCGCCGAGCCGTTCCACAGGCATGATCACACTGACTTTCATTTGGTTCTCGGCTGTCGGCTCTGCCCAACTATGAAGCTCATCGTACAGATACCTGCATACAACGAAGAAGCAACCATCACGGCCGCACTCCGCGATATCCCCAAAAAAATCGAAGGCATCACCGCGATCGAGACTCTCGTCATCGACGACGGTTCCACCGACAAGACCGCCGAGGCGGCGCGGAAAGCGGGTGCAACGCATGTGGTGCAGCTCAAGTCACACCGTGGACTCTCGGCGGCATTCATCGCCGGCATCGATGCCGCTCTGCGCCTCGGCGCGGACATCATCGCGAACACCGACGCCGACAATCAGTACAGCGGCGCGGACATCGCGCGCCTCGTCACGCCGATCATTCGAGGAAATGCCGAAGTGGTGATCGGCGATCGCGACGTGAGCAAATCGCCGCACATGTCGCCGCTCAAGCGAATGCTGCAGCGACTGGGAAGCTGGACGGTCGGCAGGGCGTCGGGACTCGCCGTCTCCGATGTCACGAGCGGCTTCCGTGCGTTCTCACGCGACGCGGCGATGCAGATCAACGTGTTCAATCCCTTCACCTACACGCTCGAAACCGTCATCCAGGCCGGCAACCGCAACCTCGGGGTGCAGAGCGTCATCATCCGCACGAATGCGCCGACGCGTCCGTCGCGGCTGTATCAGGGAGTGGGCACGTACCTGCGCAAGTCGGTCGTGACGATCTTTCGCGTCTACGCGCTCTATCGTCCGCTGAAAACATTCTTCGTGATCGGCTCACTGCTGATGCTCGCCGGTTTCGTACTGGGCGGGCGCTTTCTCTACTACCGCAGCGGACACGTGCAGTCGCTGATCCTGGCGGCGGTGTTTCTCATCGCCGGCTTCCAGACATTCCTCATCGGTCTTCTCGCGGACCTCATCGCTGTGAATCGACGGCTGAGCGAAGATCTGCTCATCCGGATGAAACGCCTGGAGATGCCGAAGCGCGAAGCGCGTCCGCAGCGCGAGCGCATCAACAGGCCGCAGCGGCGTGACGAGGCGGCACCGGCGAAACCCGAAACGCAGTGGGTGTGGCTGCTCGACGAAGAGAAATTGAACGAGGAACCGGCGCAGCCCGCGCCGGAGCAGCCACAGCCTTCAACGCGACGGCGGCGCCGGCGCCGCGGCGGCATGCGCCAACATCCCGAGCTGCCCGGAAACCGCGGGAAGCATCTGGAAGAAACTCAGGAGTAGACGCCGACGAAGTGCGCGCTCACCGCGGCCGCGTACTCCAACTCTCGCGGAACGTGCACCAGCGGATGGATCGCGTTGAACGTATGACTGGCGGCCTCGATGATCAGAAGAGACGAGTCGGTCGCTCGCGCAAAGATCGCGCGCGACTCCTCCAGGGGCACGGTCTGATCCTTCGCGCCATGGACGGCGAGCAGCGGAACGCGCAATCTCTCGGCTGCATCGAGGATGTTCAGCCGGTCGTGATTCGCCTCGTAATCCGCGATCGCGGCGGTCGGCGCGTCCTGGTCCCAGCGGTCGGCGTGAGCGATGGCACTCCACGTCACCACGCCGGCGAGATCCTCGATCTCTCGACTGGCCAGAAGCGCCACACCGCCCCCTCGAGAGTGTCCGAGTAGAAAGAGTGGCAGTCCACGAAAGCGAGACTGCACATGATCGACGACGTCGAGGACATCGTGGATCTGCGTCGTGTACGTGTCGTTCGACATCGTAAATCGCGCCACCGCGAAGCCGGCATCGCACAGATATTCGCCGACCCATGGAAAGAATCCCCAATCCTTGAATCCTTTGAATCCGTGAACGATGACCACGAGCGCGCGTGCCTCTCGCGGCGCATCGACGTCCACGCGGATCGACAAGCCCTCGCGCGATCGGATCTCAGACATTGAATCGGAACAGGATCACATCGCCGTCCTGAACTTCGTAGTCCTTCCCTTCGCTGCGCATTTTGCCGGCAGCGCGCGCGGGCTGCTCACCGCCCAGGCCGACGTAGTCGTCGTAGGCGATCGTCTCCGCGCGGATGAATCCGCGCTCGAAGTCGCTGTGAATCGCGCCGGCGGCCTGCGAGGCTTTCGAGCCGCGATGAATGGTCCACGCCCGCGCCTCTTTCGGACCGGCCGTGAAGAACGTCTCCAGGCCGAGCAGCTTGTACGCGGCATGCACCAGCACATCGAGACCCGGCTCCGAAAGTCCCATGTGGTGCAGAAACTCGAGGCGCTCCGCGAGCGGAAGTTGCGCGATCTGCGCTTCGAGCTCGCCGCAGATCACGACGACTTCGCCACCTTTGTCCGCGGCGATCTTCCGCACCTTCTTCACGAGATCGGTTTCTTTTCCGAGATCGGATTCGGCGACGTTCGCGACGAAGAGCACCGGCTTCATCGTGATGAGATTCAACTCGCGCAGCGCGCTCTGTTCGTCGTCGGTGAAATCGACGGCGCGCAATGGCGTTCCCTTGTCGATCGCCGCGATCGCCTTCGTCAGCGCATCGGCCATCGGCTGCGCCTCTTTCTGCCCGACACGCGCCAGACGTCCGACGCGATCGAATCGTTTGTTCAGCGCATCGAGATCGGCGAGCATCAGCTCGGTCTCGATGATCTCGATGTCACGCTCCGGATCGACGGTCGCTTCGACGTGCACGACGTTCGGATCCTCGAAGCAGCGGACGATGTGCAGGATCGCGTCCGTCTCGCGGATGTTCGCCAGGAACTGATTGCCGAGACCTTCGCCTTTGCTCGCACCGCGAACGAGGCCGGCGATGTCGACGATTTTGAGGTCGGTGTAGATCGTCTGCTTGCTCTCCGCCAAGTCGGCGACCTTCTGCAAACGTGGATCGACGACCGGAACGATGCCGACGTTCGGCTCGATCGTACAGAACGGATAATTCGCGCTCTGCGCGCCGGCGGCGGTGAGCGCGTTGAAGATCGTCGACTTACCGACGTTGGGTAATCCCACGATTCCTACGGAGAGGCCCATCTCGCGCGCCTGAACGAATGGGAACTAACGGCGATTCCTTCATGGCGGCGGCAAGCCGCCGCACTCCAAAGCTGCGCCGATCAACCCGACATGCTCATTGATGATGAGATCGACCGGCATCTCGCGCAGCAGTTCCTGGAAGCGGCCCTTGCGCAAGAACGCCTTGATGAAGCGACCGTCGGTGAAGAAGCTGCGATTCTTCGCGGCGATGCCGCCGGCGAGAAACACACCGCCGCGTGCGAGAACGCGCAGCGCCATGTTGCCCGCTTCGGAGCCATAGATGTCGACGAAGATGCGGAACGTGCGCACGCCGCTCTCGTCGCCGCTCGCGGCCAGCTCGGCGATGCGCGCCGGTTCTTCGTCGCCGCCCGTGAGGAACGCATGGATGTTCGCCAGTCCCATTCCGGAGACGAGGCGCTCCCAGCTCACGTGTCCATATTTCTTTTGCAGCGCGCTGAGAAGGCGCATCTGCTCTTCATCCTGCGGCGCGAAGTCGGCGTGACCTCCCTCGGATGGAATGACGATCCACTCCTGGCGATCGAACGTGACCATCGCTTCACCGAGGCCGGTGCCTGCGCCGAGAATTCCGATCGGGGCGGCGCGGTCGCGTTTCCCCTGCTGCAGACTGACGAGATCTTCAGGACCCAGTCGTGGGACGCCGCGGGCGATGGCGTAAAAATCATTGATGAGGGTGACTCGCGGAATGCCGAAGGCCTTCTCCAGTTTCGCCGACTCCATCACCCACTGCAGATTCGTGACCTCAGCGCGACCCGTGATCACCGGGCCGGCGACAGCGAAGCATGCGCCTTCGATCGGGCCGGAGCAGAGCGAAAGGAACTCGCGGAGGAGATCGTCGAATGTCCGGTAGCGGCCGCTATCGAATCGCCTCTCGGCCGAGACCTCGCCCGACGACTCGACACAGCGGAGCAGAGTCTTCGTGCCGCCGATGTCTCCGGCGATGACACGGCTCATCACCGCGAATCTTACCGGCTTTACTTCGATCGCAAAGGGACTACAATCCGATTTTGCATCACACGAAATGAACGAATCTTTCCGTCACCGTCATGGGACATCGAGTTCTTATTGTCGAAGATGATCATGGCATCCAGACGCTCCTGGAAGCCGTGCTGCGCCGTCATTCGATCGAATCGTCGACGGCCGGCGACGGCGACGGCGCGTTGAAGCAGATCGGGCGCGAAGAGTTTGGCGCGATCCTTCTCGATCTGTTGTTGCCGCGCGTGAATGGCTTCGATGTGCTGCGCCATCTCAAGAACACCAGGCGGACGATGCTCGCCCGGACCATCGTCATCACCGCAGCGGCAGAATCGACGCTGCGTGACTGTGAAGAGCTGGACCTCGTTCGTTGTGTGCTGCGCAAGCCGCTCGATATCGACGAGCTCGTCGGGCGGGTGCGGGAATGTCTCGACGAGCGAGCCGCCACGCCGGCGCATTCCGAAGGATTCGAAGGCCAGCGAGACATCCGCTGGCGATCCGGATGAAACGCTGGCCCTCGGGGAACAACGGCGACCGCTCGGCCCGGCGATGGCGTCCCGGTTTTACTGGCCGGCAGTCGAGCTGGATGATACTGCAAACTGCGTGCACGACGATTTGCACCCCACGCAAACATCAGGAAATGCGCCCGACAATTGCAAAGACCGCGCAACGAACCTAGGATGGACACATGATTGGGAACAAACTGAGAGAGGTGCGCCAGTCGCAAAGCCTGTCGCTGACCGCAGTTGCTACCAAAGCGAGAATCAGCGCCGCCACGCTCTCTCGCATCGAGACCAACAAGCAGGGAGTCGACCTCGGCCTCTTCCTGATCCTGGCGCGGATCCTCAGGGCCGCGCCAAACGATCTGCTCTCGGAAGAAGACCAGAATGATCGGGCCGATCCGCTCGTGCTCCAGATCGCTTCGTTGCAGGCGAACGATCGAACAAGGCTCTGGCGCGACCTTGCAGCCCAGCGCCGCGTCCAGCGTTCCTCACGCCGCACCGACATACGCAACCTCGGCCAGCAAGTCGAGGAACTTCTGGCACAGATCGAGTTCCTGCAGGAAGAGCTGGAAAGCGTCCGGACCCGGGTCAAACGCCGCCGATAGCGTGATCTCACTTCTTGATGTCGACGAGGACGAGCACGGCTCCGTCGATCTTGTTGTCCGTCGTCTTGTAGGGACGGACCCGCAACGAATACCACTTGCCGTTACGGTCCTGCACCTCTAGCTCGCGAACTCCGAGATCGTCGATCACGCCTTCGATGATCTTGTCGAGATCATCCAGCATCAGC
>DASXRT010000005.1:0-22345 GCA_036506455.1 Thermoanaerobaculia bacterium | reverse complement strand
CCCTCTCGTCCCGGCGATCGTCGCCCTCGGATTCGGAGCCGCGTATCGCCGCGATCGCGTCTTCGCGTTTCTGAATCCCGAAGCCGATCCGCTGGGCAAGGGTTTTCAGGCGCTGCAGTCGCTGATCGCGCTCGGCACGGGTGGACTGAAAGGACTCGGCATCGGCAACGGCCGGCAGAAACTCTTCTTTCTCCCCGAGCCACACACGGATTTCATTTTTTCGATCGTCGGCGAGGAGCTTGGCTTCATCGGCGCGTTCGCGCTCATCGCCGGGTTCGCATTTCTGGTGTGGCGAGGTTTCCGTATCGCGCGCTACAGCGACGATCGTTTCGCGTTCTACGCCGCTCTGGGGTTGACGCTGATGATCGGACTGCAGGCGCTGATCAACATCAGCGTGTCGCTCTGTCTCTTGCCGACAAAAGGCATCGCGCTGCCGCTGGTGAGCTATGGCGGATCGTCATTGATCGCCAGCCTGATGGCGATCGGCATTCTCCTGAATCTATCGCAGCAATCGAGTTGAGGGTGGGATGGGTGAGTCGGGCGTGAAGACATTGATGATCGCGGGGGGCGGGACGGGGGGTCACATCTACCCGGCCATCGCGATCGCGCGCGAGTACGTCGCGCGCGACAAATCGCGGCGCGTCATCTTCGTCGGCACCGAGCGTGGACTCGAGAAGACGATCGTTCCGAAAGCCGGCTTTCCGCTCGAGTTCATCTCCGTCGGTGGGATCAAGGGGAAGGGCGGCGGCGAACTGCTGCGCAGCGTCGCGCAGTTGCCGCTCGGTTTCGCGCAGGCACTGCGAGTCGTCGGCAAGCATCAGCCCAGCGCCGTCCTCGGTGTCGGCGGATACGCGTCCGGACCCGTGCTGCTCGCCGCCATGCTGCGCGGCATCCCGACCATCATCCACGAGCAGAACGCATTTCCGGGACTCACGAACCGTCTGCTCGCCAGGTTCGTGAAGAAGGTCGTCGTCGCATTCCCCGAGGCGCTCAAGGGGTTGAACCGTCCCGATGGCGTCGTGACAGGGAATCCTGTTCGCGCAGAGTTCTTCGACGCAAACCGCAAACCGCAAACTACAAACCGCCAACGCCTGCTCATCTTCGGCGGCTCCCAGGGCTCCCGCGTTCTCAACGACGCGATGATCGGTGCCCTGCTCTTCCTCTCGCGGCTGAAAGATCGTGCCGACATCGTTCATCAGACCGGCGCGAACGAGCTGCAGAAGGTGCAGCAGGCGTATCGCACGTCGGGCGCCTTTCCGAACGCGCGCGTCATCGCCTATCTCGATCCGATCGTCAACGAGATCGCCGCGGCCGATCTCGTCGTCTGCCGCGCCGGCGCGATGACCATCGGCGAGCTGTGCGCGGTCGGCCGCGCGGCGATCTTCGTTCCGTTCGCTGCGGCGACGAACAATCATCAGGAGATCAACGCCCGCGTCATCGAGCAGGCCGGCGGCGGCATCGTCATCACTGAAAAGGAGCTGACGCCGGAACGGCTGAGCTCCGCCATCACCGAAATCATCACCAATCCGGAGCGGATGCGACGGATGGGGGAGGCCTCCCGGAAGCTGGCCGCGCCGGAAGCTGCAAAAAAGATTGTCGATTCCATCGAGAGTATTCAGAGAAATTAATTGCTTTGGTCGATTCGCAAACTTAAAATATTCAATTAACGACGCCACATACGAATGCTTTTTGGTGACATAAAGAACATCCATTTCGTCGGCATCGGCGGAATCGGGATGAGTGGCATCGCTGAAATCCTGCAGGACGCGGGATTCTCGGTATCTGGTTGTGACCTCAGACCTTCCGCGTCCACCGAGCTGCTGACCCGCCGCGGCATCCCTGTGTTCATCGGACACGACCCGGCGCACCTCCACGATATCGACGCCCTCGTGGTCACCGCGGCGGTGAAAGGGAAGAACCGCGAAGTGGAAGCGGCGCGCGAGCGCGGAATCCGCGTCATCCGCCGCTCCGAGATGCTCGGCGAGCTCGCGAGCCATAAGCGCGCCGTCGGCATCTCCGGCACTCACGGCAAGACCACGACCTCCGCGATGATCGCCACGATCCTCGAAGAAGCCGGACTCGATCCGACGGTGATTATCGGCGGAATGCTGCGCAACATCGGCTCGAACGCGAAGACGGGCAAGGGCGAGTTCCTCGTCGTCGAAGCCGATGAGTACGACCGCACCTTCCATCAGCTCCATCCCGAGGTTGCGGTGGTGACGAATATCGAGGCGGATCATCTGGAGTATTTCGGCAGCTTCGAGGCGATCGTCGAGGCGTTCCGTATCTTCGTCGAGGGTGTGCGCGGCGCTGTGGTTGGCTGCGTCGATGATCCGGTCGTGAAGAAGCTGCTCGATGGCGTGAGAGACAAGAAGGTCATTCGCTATGGCCTCACGGATCGAGCAGAGCTCATCGCCACGAACATCGTCTTCACCGAGCATGGCTCGACGTTCGACGTTCCCGGCATGGGGACGTTCACCTTGTTCGTCCCTGGCGAGCACAACGTGCGCAACGCGCTCGCTGCGATCGCGGTCGCGCGCGAGCTGAAGATCGACACCTTCGTCACCGCTCACGCTCTCGCCAAATTCCTCGGCGTCGACCGTCGCTTCCAGATCCTCGGCCAGTTCGCCGGCGCGATCATCGTCGACGACTATGCGCATCACCCGACCGAAATCCGCGCCACGCTGAACGCCGCACGCCGCGGCTATCCGAAGCGGCGCATCGTGGCGCTCTTCCAGCCGCATCTGTATTCGCGGACGCGTGACTTCGCGAAGGAGTTTGCCGAATCGCTGCTCGTCGCCGACATCGCTCTCGTCGCGCCGATCTACGCGGCGCGCGAGGAGCCGATCGAAGGCATCACCGGCCGTTTGATCGCTGAAGCCTCGCACGGCATCGAGTTCATCGAGCGGAGTAATGCCGAGATCGTCGATGAAATGCGGCGCCGCCTGCAATCGAACGACCTGTTCATCACGATGGGCGCGGGCGACGTCCACGAGATCGGCGAGGCGCTGGTCCGCGGAGGCGAAGCGTGAGCACCTTGTTCCTGCGGCCGGACGATGTGGCGCGCATTCAGCGCAATCAGCGCCACATCAACGTGCAGCATGCTTTGCGGATCGGCCGCACCGCTGCTCTGGCCATCGCGGTCGTGGGGCTTGCCCTCTGGTCGTATCACCGGTCGCAATCGGATGCGCGCTTCGCCGTGAAGACGATCGAGGTGACCGGCGTCGTGCATACGTCGCGCGCCGCGCTCGACGCCGTCACGTCAGCGTATGCCGGTGTGAATCTGTTCAAGATCGACATCGCGCGCGTGCAGGCCGATCTGCGCGCGTTACCGTGGGTCAGCCGCATCGATATCGAAAAGAAACTGCCGGATGCGTTGCGCATTCGCGTCGTCGAGAGAACTCCATGGGCGCTCGTGCAGAGCCGCGCCGGGCTGCTTTACGCGGACGAGAACGGATCGCCGTTCGCGCCGCTCTCGCCGGAGGTCGGCGATCCCGACCTGCCGCTCATCGTGGCGAACGATCCCGCCGACCTGCAGCGATGCGTCGAGCTCGTGCGCGATCTGCGTCAGCGCGATTCGCTGCTCTACTCGCGCATCTCGGAAGTACGTCCGCTGGCGCCGCGCGCATTCGCGCTCTTCGATCGCGACCTCGGCACGATCGTGTACGCGGACCCGGAAAACCTGTCAGAGAAGTGGCGAACGCTTTACGCGGTCGCGAACGCCGAGCGCTTCGGGCGCGCTGCGATCGAATACGCCGATCTCCGTTTCGCCGATCGCATCGTCCTGAAACCCGTTCATCCCATCCTCGGCAGCGGCGCGGCGATCGTGCCGGCGCAGAGCGCGGAGATTACGAACTAGGAGATAACGCATGCCCAGGACCGAAGAGAAATACGTCGTGGCCCTCGACCTCGGGACATCGAAAGTCTGCGTGCTCGTGGGCGAAGTCAACGACCGCGGCCACATCGAGATCATCGGCAAGGGCACCGCGCCGATGAAGGGGACACGACGCGGCAACATCATCAACCTGGATCAGGCCGTCGATGCGGTGAAGAAAGCGGTCGACGAAGCGGAGGTGATGGCCGGACTGCAGATCGAGTCGGTGTACGTCGGGATCGCCGGCGACCACATCCGCTCCGTCAACTCGCGCGGCGTCGTCTCGGTGAACAGCCGGAACAAGGAGATCACGCGCGAAGACATCGATCGCGTCATCGAGGCCTCGAAGTCGATCAACATCCCCGCCGAGCTCGAGCTGCTGCACGTAATTCCGCGCGAGTTCGTCGTCGATGGTCAGGATGGCATTCACGATCCTCTGGGCATGACCGCGGCGCGGCTCGAAGCGAAGGTACACATCGTCACCGGCGCGCGCACGCACAACCAGAACGTGCTGACGTGCGTGAACAAGGCCGGTATCGCGGTGCAGGAGTTGGTCCTCGAGCAACTCGCCGCCGCCGAAGCGGTGCTCACAACGGATGAGCGCGAGATGGGAGTTCTCTTAATGGACCTCGGCGCGGGCACGACGGATTACGCCGTCTTCCTCGAAGGAAACGTCGTGCACACGAACGTGCTGCCGGTCGGCGCGGGTCACTTCACCAGCGACATCAGCGTCGTACTGCGAACGCCGATGGAAGACGCGGAGCGGATCAAGAAACGCTATGGATGTGCGGTCGCGTCACTCGTCACGGAAGACGATCCGATCGAAGTGCCGACGGTCGGCGGACGCGCGCCGAAGATCCTGTCGAAGCACGAGCTGACGGGAATCCTCGAGCCACGTGCGGCGGAGATCGCGAAGCTCGTCTATCGCGATCTGGAAAAAGTAGGTCTCGACAAAGAGATTCGGTCGGGCGTCGTGATCGTCGGAGGCGGCGCGGAGATGGACGGCATCGTGGAGATGGTCGAGCAGGTCTTCGATCAGAGCGCGCGCAAGGGGACGCCGCGCGGACTCGGAGGTCTCTCGGACACGGTGCATGGACCCGAGTGGGCCGCGGGAGCGGGATTGCTGCTGTGGGGATTCAAGAATCAGAGAGCAAGAGTACGAAAGCGCCCACGCACGGGATTGGCGAGAGTCGCCGATTCGGTGAAGGCATGGTTCGCCGCAAATTGATGCGAAGCATCATCCTGAGGAGCGGAGCGACGAAGGATCTCTTTCATGCTTAAACAGAATAATATAGAATCCGGAGAATCGGTAATGATAACGTTTGACGAATCGCCTCGTGACAGCAGCCTCAAAGTGACGCTCGAAGAAGAGCAGCTCACGGCGAAGATCAAAGTCATCGGCGTGGGCGGGGGTGGCGGGAATGCCGTCAACCGGATGATCCAGGCCGGAATCAAAGGCATCGAGTTCATCGTGGCCAACACCGATGTACAGGCCATGCGCGCCTCCGCGGCGCCGGTGAAGATTCAACTCGGCGCGAAACTGACGAAGGGTCTCGGCGCCGGGGCGAATCCCGAGATCGGCAAGCAGGCGGCGCTCGAAGACACCGATCGCATCCTCGAAGTGCTTTCCGGGTCGGACATGATTTTCATCACGACGGGGATGGGCGGGGGGACGGGCACGGGCGCGGCGCCGATCATCGCATCGCTCGCCGCGGAGCTCGGCGCGCTTACCGTCGCCGTCGTGACCAAGCCGTTCAACTTCGAAGGGAAGCGGCGGCGCGTTCAGGCCGAGCAAGGCATCCGCGCGCTGCGCGACACGGTCGATACGCTCATCACGATTCCGAACGAGCGATTGCTGAACTTCGTCGAGCGCGCGACGTCACTCAACGAAGCGTTCAAGATCGCCGACGACATCCTGCGCCAGGCGGTGCAGGGCATCTCCGATCTCATCACCGTGCCGGGCGAGATCAATCTCGACTTCGCCGATGTGCGCACGATCATGCACGGCATGGGCATGGCGCTCATGGGCACCGGCGTCTCATCGGGCGAGCATCGCGCCGTCGAAGCCGCGCAGCGCGCGATCTCATCGCCGCTCCTCGAAGAAGCATCGATCGAAGGAGCGAAGGGCGTGCTGATCAACATCACCGGCGGTTCGGACATGACGTTGTTCGAAGTGCACGAAGCGGCGTCGATCATCCAGGAAGCAGCCGACGAAGAGGCCAACATCATCTTCGGCACGGTCATCGATCCGAAGATGAAGGACGAAGTGAAGGTGACGGTGATCGCCACCGGCTTCGATGCCGCGACGAAGGGATTGCTCAACAATCGCGGTGAGCAGCTCTCGACGTCCGCCCGCGTACCGATCCCGCCCATTCCGCATCGTCCGTTCGCTCCGAAAGAGATCGCCGCGCAGCATCAGGAGCCGCCGGCGACAGCGCCGGAAAAAGAAAAACAGGTCGGCGCGGAGGGGGAAATCTACGATCCCCCCTTTTTTCGCAAAGGAGGTTTCACACGGCCCGATGGTTCCGGAGGATTCGGACCCATGGCGTCAAATGATTTCGGCAGTGACCTCGATATTCCGACGGTGATTCGCAATTTGAGCGACTAGTGGCGAATCACGGCGCACGCCCTCTGTGCGCTTTTGGGTGGCGGGGAGAGGCACCCGCGACCACTGCTCAGGGGGGCACGGTCTTCCACCGTGCCCCTCTTTTTTGATGCTGCGTCGAACATTTCGTTTTTTCTTTCCGCGGCTGCAACATCCGTTGCTCGACGCGCCGCTCGATCTTTCGCCGCTCGACCGTGAGAACGAGGGTCGCTACCGCCTGGCGATGACCGATGATGAGCGCGCCGACACTTTCACCGCGGCGCGATTTGCCGAGGGGGTGCGGTGGCGGCAGGTGATGAGAGTGTTTGCGACTCCGCCTGCATCCGTCCTCGACATCGGAGCCGGCAACGGTGCCATCGAGCTCGCCTTCACGTCGGCCGCATATCGCGTCATCAGCGTGGAGACGGAATGGAATGAGACCGCACACCGCCTCGGCATGCGACGCGTCATCGCCAGTGCGACGGCGCTTCCGTTTCGCGACGCGAGATTCGACATCGTCCTGCTGCTCGAAACGATCGAACATCTCGCGGAGCCACTGCGTGCATCAGCGGAGATCGCGCGTGTCGTGCGTTCCGGCGGCGTTGCGTTGATCACGACGCCGCCGCGCTGGCGGTACGCGTTGCGTCCTGATCCACATTTCGGCATCCGGTTCCTGACGCTGCTGGCCCCGGCGATGCAGCGGCGGGTCGCCGCGCGGCGAGGATTCGGCGAGCCGCATCATTTCGTCGATCGCATTTATTCTTCGACGGCGCAGATCGCAAAGATGATTGCGCCGCTGCGCATCGAACGCGTCCTGTCGCGTTCGAGGCTGCCGCAGCGCTGGTTCTGGGATGCGATCGTCGCGCGACGGTGACAAAATCGCGCCCGCCTTGCGCGCGCGCGTCGTCATTCTCTTCGTCGCCCTCTCGTTGTTGTACACCGCCCCCGGCATGTTGCCCGGCCGGCGGCTCGTGCCACTCGACATCCCGAACGATTACCTGGCCTGGAAGCACGATCCGGCGGTGCGCGTGCGTGTGTCGAACTCGCTGTTGTCCGATGTGCCGCTGCAGCTCGTGCCGTGGGACACCGAGGCGCGGCGTCTGCTCGCGCGCGGCGAGATACCGTGGCGCAATCCGTACGCCGGCGACAGCGAGCATCTCTTCGCCAATCCACTCGCCGCTCAATTGTCGCCGTTCACATGGCCGCGATTTCTCCTCGGCCTGCAGGGCTGGCCGTGGACAGTCTTTCTGAAGCTTCTCGTCGCGATGTTGTCGATGTACTGGTTCGCGACGACGCTCGGCGCGAGCGAGTTTGCCGCATCGATCTCCGCGATCGTGTTTGGACTTTCCGGCTATTCCATTGTGTGGGCCTTGTACCCGCACACGAACGTGTTGGTGGTTCTGCCGGCCCTGGCGGCGAGCGCGATGGAACGCCGCATCTTCACGACTGCGATCATTGCCGCGATCGCTACGGCGGGCGGTCATCCGGAAACGCTTTGCATCGGTGTGATCGCGATCTTCGCGTTCATTCTGTCCGCACGATTTCTCCTCTCATCGCTCGCCGGCTTTCTTCTTCTCGGCGTACAGCTCGTTCCGTTCGCGATCCTGATGGCTCGCAGTCACATTCGTTTCGCGCGACTCGAGCAGCTCGCACCGGCATTTCGGAAGTTCTCACTGCTCGCGCTGATCCTTCCCGGCTATCTCGGATCGCCCCTTCGCGGTGAGCTCGATCTGACTGGCGCGGTGCATTCGGTCGAGAACTTCAATCAGAGAGCAGGGGCGTACGTCGGCGCGTTGGTCTTGCTCTCGATCGCGCTTTCGTTTCGACGGCTGGAGACCAGATACAAGCGCGCCGTCGTCATCGCGGTCGTGGCCCTGGTTCTTTCGCTGGGCTTCGGTCATATGCTGCGAGTGATCCCGATCGTCAAATGGCTCGCGTTGGAGTACTACGGTGCGGCGTTCGTCCTCTTCGCATCGCTGGCCGCGGGACCCGCAATTGAACAACTCAGTCAGTCGCGACGATTCACGGTTGCAGCGCTCGGAGTCGTGCTGCTCGTCGCCGGCATACTGCCTGCCGCTGCGCCACAGACGCTCGACCGCGCCGCACGGAGAGGCGTCGCGCGGCTTCGCGCCTCCGGTTTCCTGCAACAGAGCGCGGAGGTTTATGAGCAGCGATTGAGCGGCTACCTCGCTTCTGCCAAGTGGACCGCAGTTCGTCGCGTCGCGCTTCCCGGTCTCTGCTGGATGATCTTTGGTCTCGCGAGACGCCGGGCGCTTCTCGCCGGAGCAATCGTCGCCGAGCTGCTGGCGCTCGGGCTCGGATACAACCCATCGATCGCCGTCAGCGAGGTCGCGCGGGAACCCGATGTCGTTCGCCACATCCACGGACCATGGTTGATCGCTTCCTCGAATGCAGTATTTCCTCCGAACATGGCGACGCTGTCTGCGATCCGCGATGTGCGCGCGTACGACATCCTCACCTCGGAGGAGTACACGCGAAGCCTGCTTCCCGCCGGCTACGACGCGCTGCACTGGGATCTTCCGCTCGTTCCATCGCCCGAACAGATGCGCGTGCTGGGCCGGTTGGGTGTCCGCTACTACATCGTGCCGGACGGCGTCATCGAGATTCCCGCTCCCTCCGGCAGAGGGCCTCTCGCGAACACACCGCCCGATGGAATCGTGATCGGCTGTGTTGTGTCGCTATTGGGCGCGGCGTTGCTCGTCACGCTGCAGATCAACGCTGCGCGAGCGCTACGAGAAAGTAAGGCGCGAATCCAAAACGCATGAGCACGCGCTCGAAGTGGATGAGGCGTGTGATCGCTTCATCGAACAGTTGGGAGCTCACGCCGTTCGCCGGCGGACGATGAAGATTCGGATAGACGATCGAGAGCAAGTTGCCGCCGTAGGGTCGCGTTGTCACGTGTTCGAACGTTGCATGAAGAGCCGGCACGATTCGCGACGACGCGATCGCCTCCGTCGGATCTTCCCGGTTGATCGGAGCGCGGACGAGTCCGGGCCGCCGCACTCGGCGTGGAAGAAGGTAATACGCCACATTCGGTATGAGGAGCCTGAAAACACTCCATTCGTTTCGAGCCGGGCCGACGTACTCGTCGAAAAACAGGTAACCGCCGGGCCGCAACGCGGAGCGGACAACCTGCAGCAGCGTCCGTGGATCACCGAAATGGTGGAGCGAGGCGTGGAAGAAAATGGCATCGAATCGATCGCGATGATGCCTCAAGAACTCGACTGCGTCGGCTTGCACATAGGAGATCCGGTCGCTCATCTTCGCTTCTCCTGCAAGCCGATGCGCTTGCTGCAGGGGCAACCACGCCCGATCGATGCCGATGACGCGTGAAACGACGTTGAACGCAACGATGCCACGCTCGAACGCGCCGGTACCGCACCCGATGCTCAATCCCAACGGAAGCTGTTGAATCTGTGATCGGAGCCACGGCGTGGGCCATATCGAGGAATCACCGGAGACTCGAAGATTCACTTCCTTACGCACGAGCGGATGATTCAGCCAGATCTCTTCAATCGCCGATCCGCCCTCATGACGGGCGAGATCTTCCCAGTAGCGTGAGCTCACTCCCACTCGATCGTGCTCGGTGGCTTGGATGAGACGTCGTACACCACGCGGTTCACTCCGCGCACTTCATTGACGACGCGTCGCGAGATCCGTTCGAGCACATCGTGCGGCATGCGATACCAGTCGGCGGTCATGAAATCCGTCGTCGTCACGGCACGAATCGCCAGCACGTTCTCATACGTCCGTTCGTCGCCCATCACGCCGACGCTCTTCACCGGAAGGAGCACCGCGAATCCCTGCGAGATCGCGCGATACAAACCGGCACGGCGGATCTCATCGATGACAATGTCGTCCGCGTTCTGCAGGATCTCCACGCGTTGCGGCGTCACTTCGCCGAGGATCCGCACGGCCAGACCGGGGCCGGGGAAAGGATGTCGCCAGACGAACTCTTCATCGAGCCCGAGCTCGATGCCCAGACGGCGCACCTCGTCTTTGAACAGCTCGCGCACCGGCTCGATCAGCTTGAGTCCCATCTTCTCCGGCAGGCCGCCGACGTTGTGATGCGTTTTGATCACCGCCGACGGGCCTTTGATCGACACCGATTCGATGACGTCGGGATACAGCGTTCCCTGCACGAGGAACTCGACGTTGGGAATGCGCCGCGCTTCCTCTTCGAAGACGGCGATAAATTCGTTGCCGATCCGCTTGCGCTTCACTTCCGGATCTTCGATGCCGCCGAGCTTTTCATAGAAGCGCTGCTTCGCATCGACGGCGACGATGTGCATGCCCAGCCCTTCGCTCAACCGCGACACGACCTGCATCGCTTCGTTCTTCCGCAGTACGCCGTTGTCGACGAAGATTGCCGTGAGCTGATCGCCGATCGCTTCAGAGACGAGGAGCGCCGCGACCGACGAGTCGACGCCGCCGCTGACCGCGGCGATCACGTGTCGATCGCCAACCAGTTTTCGAATCTCCTCGACCTTGCGCTTTCGATAGTCGCCGAGGTTCCAGTTGGGTTCGCAGCCGGCGATGTCGAACAGAAAGTTGCGCAGAATCTTCGTCCCCGCTTCGCTGTGCGTGACCTCCGGGTGAAACTCGATGCCGAAGCAGCGCCGTTCGCGATGCTCGAACGCGCTGATCGGAGCATTCGCCGATGTCGCCGTGACGACGAAGCCGGGCGGCTCGCGCACGATGCGATCGCCGTGACTCTCCCAAACCTGTTGACGCGGCGGCGTGCCGGCGAAGAGCGGTGATGGGGCGGTGACTTCGAGCTCGGCACGGCCATACTCGCGCTCCGTCGCTGCTTCCACCTGACCGTCGAGCAGGTACGCGGTGAGCTGCATTCCGTAGCAGATTCCCAGAATCGGGATGCCGAGGTCGAAGACTTCGCGCGAACAGATCGGCGCGTTCTCGCCGTAGACCGACTGCGGACCGCCCGAAAAGATGATTGCCCGCGGCGCGAGCTTGCGGATCTCTTCGACCGGCCAATCGAATGGATGCACGACCGAGTAAACGCTCTGCTCGCGAACCCGCCGGGCGATCAGTTGTGTGTATTGCGATCCGAAATCGAGAACGAGGACGGACTGCGGTGGCTGCACTTTTGGATTTTACCGCCATGGAGTGCGGCAGCTTGCTGCCGCCTTCGTTAGCGAGGGCGGCGGCAAGCCGCCGCACTCCAAATAGGCCTGGGACTAGGCACTACTGCGCCACGATGGCTCGTGACGCGGGCTGAAAGCCGGAGGTGGTTGCGCATCCGAGGATGTACGGGGCGCTTGGTGTTTTATCGGCGGTGTACACCTTCAGATCGGAGAGACTGAGCCAATCTTTTCCATCAGTGCAGAACTTGCCGTTGCCTTGAATCTCGCCGGCGGGCATGAAGCCGCGATTCGTCATCGTGCCGCGTACGTGCAGACCGCGGATGGCGACAGCGCTCGAGAAGTCGACGGTGCGAATCTGATTGGGCGCGGACAGCAGGATGTAATCGGGGGCATTCTTCGGATTGCTGGTGATTGAGGCGACGCCGGCGTTGCCGCCGGTCTCATTCGAAGAATGAAGCGGCGACGAAGCACATCCGAGGGCGAGGAGCAGGGCGAGGGACGAGGCGATCGTTTTCATCGAAATCTCCTTTTCGCCATTCATTCGATTCCGGCGCTTCGGAGTTTCGCCCTTCGCGTGCTCTTTTGGGATTGTTCACGCAAAAGAAAGGACGCCGTTGCGGCGTCCTTCGTCTCGTAACCGTCCCGTTCGATGATGTTTGTTACAACAGATTCCGCAGCTCTTTCCCCGGCTTGAAGCGAATCGTATTGCCGGGTGGGATCTTCACCTCGACGCCCGTCTTCGGATTCCGTCCGATGCCCTTCTTGCGCTGCTTGACCTGGAAAACGCCGAAGCCGCGCAACTCGATGCGCTGCCCGCGTGCCAGCGCGTTGCGGAGGCCCTCGATGACCGTGTCGACCGCCTGTGCCGCCTTCACACGCGAAATTTCCGACACCTCTGCGACTTTGTTGACGATATCGGCCTTGATCATGGGTCGATTATAACCATAAGCATGGAACGGCATCGGATCGACCACTGGCTCAAGCTCGTCTGCCTCTTCAAGCACCGTGAGGAGGCTACGGAGGCGTGTCGCGGGGGTCACGTGAAAATCAACGGGCTCCGGGTCAAGCCTGCCGCGGCGGTCAAGGAAGACGACATGATCGAATTTCTGCACAACGACCGCTTCCGAAAAGTGGTCGTGGTCGTTCTTCCCGACGCTCAATTGTCGAAGGAGGCGGGACGCACCGCGTACATCGATGAATCGCCGGCGAAGCAGGAGGTTGCCGCAGGCGCGTTTCGCGATCGTGGCTCGGGACGGCCTACGAAGAAGGAGCGGCGGGAAATGCAGAAGGTCGTCGGTCGTCGGTCGTAGTGCCGGGGGCCTCAGCGTTCTTGCGATGCAGCCCCCGATACCCACGACCTACGACCTCGACCATCACGCATTGACGAACCGCCGCATATCCACATTGGCAATCAACCCAATCGCCATCATGAACATCATCGTCGATGATCCACCGTAGGAGATCAGCGGCAGCGGGATCCCGGTCGTCGGCAGCACGCCGATCTGCATCGACACATTGATGAGCACGTGAAAGATGATGAACGAGATCAGGCAGATGATGAGGAACGTGCCGCCGCGATCACGCGCATGCTTCGCAAATGACATCGATTGGATGATCAGATACAGATAGAGTCCCAGCACGATCGCCACGCCGATGAATCCCCACTCCTCGCCGAGAACCGCGAAGATGAAGTCGGTGTGACGGGCGGGGAGGAAGCCGAGCGCCGCTTGCGTGCCCTGCTTGAATCCCTTGCCGTGGATCCCTCCTGAGCCGATGGCGATCTTCGCCTGCGTCACCTGATATCCCGAGCCGAGGGGATCGCGCTCGGGATTGAGGAAGATCATGATGCGCTCTTTCTGGTACGGCCTGAGGAAGAAGAACCACGCCGCCGGAAGGAGGATCAGCACAATCAGAATCATCGCGACCCAGACGCGCATGCGAATGCCGCCGAAGAACATGGCGACGGCGATCAGCGGGAAGAACGTCGCCGCGGTGCCGAAGTCAGGTTGAACGATGATCAGCACGACGGGGAGGGCGATGATGCCCATGGCGTACGCGAATGAACGGAAGTTCAGATAGGCGCGGTCGTTGGAGTCGAAGAACTTCGCCAGCATCAACGCCGTGAAGATCTTCATGAACTCCGCGGGCTGAAACTGAAAGCCGCCGATGTGAATCCACGACTTCACGTTCGCGGTGAGCTTTCCCCACGCCAGCAAATAGATGAGGAGCACGATGCCGATGCCGTAGAGGATCGGCGCCACGTCGAAGAGGACGTGATAGTCGACGATGATGAAGACGACCATCAGCGCCAGACCGATGGCGATCCAGAGCAACTGCTTTCTGAATATGTTCAGCCCGGGATCGCTGAAGTAGGTGGCGCTATAGACGAGGATGCAGCCGATCGCCGTGAGGACCAAAGCTGTACCGATGAAGTTCCAGTCCAGCGTCGGAAGCGTGCGATCCTCGATCATCGCCGATTCGTCTTGTCCGGCAGCGGCAATTCGCCTTCCCTGATCTGCTGCAGCGTCTCCGGATTCGTCAGATCGAGGCGCGCCGAGGTGACCTGATCCTTGAAGCGCGACTCATAGAGCAGCTTCGCCAGCGGCGCAGACTCCGTCCCTCCGTGACCGCCGTGTTCGATGAAGACGACCACGACCATCTGCGGGTTCTCACGCGGCGCAAACGAAGCGAACCAGGCATGGTCGCGGTTGCGGAAGGGCAAGCCCTCCGACTTCGTCCATCCATGCTGCGCGACGACCTGCACGGTGCCCGTCTTGCCGGAGATGTCGAGACCTTGCACGCGCGCGTTGCCGCCGGTGCCGCCCTCTTCGTTGACGACTTTCCAGAGTCCGGTCTTCACGGCCCGGAGCGCGTCGGATTCGAGCTTGACCTGATGCAGAACTTCCGTGGCCACCTTGAGACGTTGCGCCCGTCCGTCCGGTCCGGCGTGTTCGATCATGCGCACGACATGCGGGCGGTATACGTTCCCGCCATTGGCGATGGCGGCCATCATGTTTGCGACCTGAAGCGGCGTCACGATCAGCGGACCCTGACCGATGGAGACGGAGATCGTCTCGCTGGGATACCACTTGCGATGCTGTTTCTCGGCAGCCCACTTCGTTGATGGGACGATGCCGGCCTTTTCGCCGTCGAGATCGATCTGGGAGATCTCTCCAAAGGTGAGGTTGCGCGCGTACTGTCCGATCTTATCGACGCCGAGGCGTGCACCAGTGTTGTAGAAAAAGATGTCGCAGGAGACTTTCAGCGCGCTCTCGACGCTGAGCGTGCCGTGGCCTTCCTTCTTGTAGCAGCGGAAGCGGCGTCCGAAGAACACGGCGCTGCCGGAGCAGGTGAAGGTCGTACTCGGATTGATCGCGTCGTCCGACAACCCCGCCATCGCCATCACGACCTTGAACACCGATCCGGGCGAGTAGAGACCCTGGATCGTGCGATTGAGCTCGATCTTGAACGGGTTCGACACGATCGTCTTGTAGACGTCGGGCGTGAACCGCTTCGAATAGACGTTCGGGTTGTAGGCCGGAGACGACACCATGGCCAGCACTTCGCCGGTCCGCGGATCGAGCGCGATGGCGGCGCCGACCATCTCGTTCTCAACGAAGTATTGTTCGGCGCGACGCTGCAACTCGAAGTCGAGCGTGAGATAGACGTTGTCGCCGGCGATGGCCTGTTTCCGTGCCGGGATGTACTCGCTCAGGCGGCGCCCGTGGCTGTCGTACTCCCAATACTCCGCGCCATCCTTGCCGCGCAGATAGTTGTCATACATCAACTCCACGCCGCGCTTTCCGATCAGATCACCCTGTCTCAGATCTTTGTGCTGCGCGAGCTCTCGCTCATTGACTTCGCCGATGAAACCCATCGCGTGCGCGGCCATCGTGCCGTACGGATAGTTGCGGCGCTGCACCGGCGTGACATTCAGCTCCGGGAAGAGGACCGACTGAGCCTGTGTGGATGCGACCTGCTCCATCGAGAGGTCCTCACCGATGCTGAGCGGCCGGGCGATGGGGACCTCTTTCCCTTTGTCGAATCGCGCTTCGATCTCCTGCGGCGGAACGCTCAACACTCCCGAGAGAAAGGCGATGAGCTTGGCGCGATGATTCGGATCGTTTCGCACCAGCGACCGCATCACCACGCGATCCACGGTCAGCGAGTACGCGGGCTGATTGTCGGCGAGGATCTTTCCGTTGCGGTCCGTGATCAGTCCGCGCTTCGCGGGAATCACGGTTTCTCGTAGTGCATTGGCCTCAGAGAGGCCGCGATACTTCTCCGCCTGAACGCCCTGAACGAACCAGAACGATCCGGCCAGGAAGACGAAGATCGCCACGATGGCCCACATGACGGCAGTGATGCGGAACTGCAGGAACTTCTGATCGTCTCGATAGACTCGCATGGGATCACCAGCCGGTGGCGCGCTTTGTGGCGTCGATCGGCTCCTCGCGCAGGAACAGCATCAACAATTGATAGACGAACATCCCGAAAATCAGAGTGAAGATCGTTTTCACGAACAGGCCCTGTTCGAACATCTCGATGCGCTGCTTCAACAGGATGTTGACGAGAATGTAAATCACCAGCTCATTGACGATGACCGCGCCGCCGAGACACGCGCCGAAGGCGAACGTCCCTCGAAGCACGAGCCGGGAATTGACGTACGCGATGATGTACGCGCAGACGGTGAGCGAAAACGCATGCAGTCCGAAGATCGATGACGAGAACGCATCCTGCACAAGCCCGGCGATCACGCCGGCGATGATGGCGCCGAAAACATTTCCGCCCATCGAGTAATACGCCACGAGAATCACATAGGGATTGAAGAACGCCAGCGCGTTGGGAAAGAAGCTGTCGAGCAGTGAATGCAGCGTCAGCGCGATCAGCAGGCCGATGGCGAACCGCAACCACCTCACGGGGCGTACCTCACGACTTCCGATGCGATCTTACGAGTGTGAATGACGATCACTTCTTCGATGGATCCGAAATCCACCGACGGTTTGACGCCGATATTCTTGAAGAGGTTCGGTCCCTGATCGGCCTTGACGACCACGCCGATCGGAATTCCCTTCGGATAGATGCCGTCGATTCCGGCGGTCAGCACGCGATCGCCGGGAACGACATCGGCCAGAGCGGGGACATCATTCATCTCTGCGCCACCGCGTCCATCACCTCGGACGACACCCTGCCGCCGCGTGCGCTCGATGAGCGCGCCGACCGACGAGTTGCTGTCGGTGACGAGTTGCACCTTGGCGAGGTCCTTCGTCGTCAGCACGACGCGTCCGATCAGGCCGTTTGCGTTGACGACGGCGTCGTTGACTTCGACATTGGCCGCGGAGCCGCGATCGATGATGATCGATTTAAAGCGTCCCGATGTGTCGAGCATGATCGCCTGGGCCATCGATGTCTCGAGACTCAGTTGATCCGCGTAGCCGAGGAGACTGCGTAGACGGCGGAGATCGGTGGCGGACTGGCGGAGCTTGAGGTTCTCCGTCGTCAACGCGGCAACCTTGCGATGAAGCTCGAGGTTCTCGTTCACCGCGCGGCGCATGTCGAGGTAGCCGTGGAACATGTCCGAGGTCGTGCTGCCGATCCAGTTCACCATCTTCGGGACGGGCGAGAACAGCGTCATGACCGTCCGCTCGAAGAGCGTGCGCGTCTCACCGATGTAGCGCGTCCGGCTGCTGAAGCTCATCAGGATGAACAGCAGCGAGAGGACGACGATGAAGAGCAGCGTCGGGCGCCGCGGGATCACGTCTGCGGGAACCGCCATAACTACTTACCGCGCTGAGCAGAATTTAAGCCAGTGGCCGCCCTCGAGGGCGGCGGCAAGCCGCCGCACTCCAAGCTATTCGATCGAGATCTTCCTCAACAAATTGAAATCGGTGAGCATCTGGCCGGTGCCGAGGGCAACGCAAGCCAAGGGATCCTCGGCCAGGGTGACGGGGAGGCCGGTCTCCTCGCGCAGGCGCTTGTCGAGGTTCTTCAGCATCGATCCGCCGCCGGCGATGATGATGCCCTTGTCCATGATGTCGGCGGAGAGCTCCGGTGGCGTGCGCTCGAGCGCGACGCGCACGGCCTCGACGATCGTGGCGACGGTTTCGGAAAGCGCTTCGCGGATCTCTTCGTCGGAGACGACCAGCGTCTTGGGAACCCCTTCGACGAGATCGCGTCCCTTGATCTCCATGGTCATCTCTTCGTCGAGCGGGAAGGCGGATCCGATCTCCATCTTCACCTGCTCGGCGGTGCGCTCGCCGATGAGCAGGTTGTACTTGCGCTTGATGTACTGAATGATCGCGTCGTCCATCTCGTTGCCGGCGACGCGAACCGATCGCGAGTAGACGATGCCTGCCAGCGAGATCACCGCGACGTCGGTCGTGCCGCCGCCGATGTCGACGATCATGTTCCCGGTCGGATCGGTGATCGGCAGTCCCGCGCCGATCGCCGCGGCCATCGCCTGCTCGATCAGGTAAACCTCGGTCGCCCCGGCGCGCAGCGCGGAGTCCTTCACCGCGCGCTTCTCCACCTGCGTGATCTCCGACGGAACGGAGATGACGATGCGCGGCTTCACGAGAAAGCGTCGTCCGTGCGCCTTCTCGATGAAGTACTTGATCATCTTCTCGGTGACCTCGAAGTCGGCGATGACGCCGTCCTTCATCGGACGGATGGCGACGATGTTGCCGGGCGTCCGCCCGAGCATCTCCTTCGCTTCCTTGCCGACCGCCTCGACGTTGTTGTTGATCTTGTTCACCGCAACGATCGACGGCTCGCGGACGACGATGCCTTTGTTCTTGGCATAAACGAGAGTGTTGGCGGTCCCGAGATCGATCGCGAGATCGTTCGAGAACATCGAAAGAAGAGATTTGACGGCCATGGTAGTCGCGGTGGCGGGTGCAAAACGTCGGCCGATTCAGAAATCGGCCCCCACACTACTCCTCTACGAAGACGGTTTCGGATTTTACAGTCTGATTGCCGGCCGGATCGATCGCTTTGATCACCACCGCGTTCGCTCCGGTCTTGTTGAAGCTCACCAGCTTCTTGAAGTGGCCGTTCGATTCGACGTCGACCTCTTCCTCATTGATGAAGACCGTTGCCCCCGGCTCGGTCGTCCCTTCGATCATGAAGAACGGGCCGCCGATCGAATACGGCTTGTTCAATTGCAGCTTCGGCGGTTCTCGATCCGCAATCGCCGCGGTCGTTCCCGTCCGCTGGCCGCCGCTGACACGGAAGCGGCGGAATGAGGAGAAGGGGCCGGTGTCACCGTCCGGTCCGACGGACGCCACTCGCCAGTAGAACGAGCCTTCGGACGTCACTTTGGCTCTCGCGGTCGTGTTCTGCCGTCTCGAGTTGATCTCCAGAGTGGAGAAGAGCCGCGAGCGCGATACCTGGAGCACGTAGCCGGTCGAGGAGGGCTGGTTGTCCCAGGCGAACTGCACGCGGAGATCGTTCGTCATCTGGAAGACCTGATTGTCCGAGGGCGAAAGGATTGCCGGGGGCAGAAGGAGCTTTTTCACCGGCGAGATGCTGCCGCCGGGTGTGGCGCTGATCTTCTCGCCGGAAGCGAGCTTGATCGCCTCGCCGCCGGCGGTCGAGGTCACTGAGGCCGCTCCCTTGGTCGTGACGACAGCAGTGCCCTGGCTGCGATCGACACCAACCTGCGTCGTCGAATCGGAGTCGATGACGACGCGCGTGCCCGGTGTCCGGACGGTCGACTGATCATCGGTCGTCGCTACTTCGACCGAGCCGACCTGCATCTTCACCTCGTTGGTCTTCTTGCTGGTGGCCGGGTTCATCTGCGAGTAGATCTCGAGGAGAGCATTCGAACCGACCGTGTAGATGGAGTTGTTCGAGAAGATCAGCTCGGCTGACGAATGATCACCGGTCTTGACCCAGTCTCCATTAAAGAGCGGCGCGCGGGTGTCGGCGTTCTTCCAGTCGCCGGCAGAACCCTTCTGATACTTCACGTCGCCTTCCACATTGAGGAACTGGGCATCGTTCTCCCGGTCGGCGCCGGCTCCGCTCATCGCCGTCCGGCTGATGGTCTGCGACTCGACCGCCGCTCCCTGCGCCTCGGCGTATTTCGCGCCGCCAAAGAGCGTATTCGCCTCATCGATCTTCCGCTGGGCACGGTCGAACTCGGTGCGGTGGACGTTGAAATCTTTGGACGAAGCGAGGGCGTTGAGCGCCTGCCGCGCGTCAGCAATGGCCGATTCGGCATTGCTGCGGGGGTTGCCTTTCTCTTTCTGCCAGAACCAGTAACCGGCGGCGCCGAGCAGGAGGATCAAAACGACAAGACCGACCTGTTTGAGCCGGTCGATTGATATGAGGTACCAATCGACATTTGCACCTGCCGACTTGCTGCGCTTTTTCGCCATCCGGGGCACGATCCGTTATAGCACACAGAACCGTTTGCGACGCCTTTGGGGAATAGGTAAACTGCCGCGTTTTTTCTCACAGGTTTAGCCGAAGTCACTCGGCTGACACACCGTCCGAAAGGTAGTTCTCCATGCTCAAGTTAATGCGTGACAGCTTCCAGCAGCTCAAGTGGATTCTTGTCGCGATCGTCGCGATCTTCATCCTCTTCATCTTTGTCGACTGGGGCGCCGGAGGTGCTCGCGGTGCGGCCAACGATCGCGGCTACGCCGCGCGTGTGAACGGAGAGACGATCACGTTCCGCGATTACGATCGCGCGCTCTACTACACCGAAGAAAACTACAAACGGATGTACGGCGCGAACATCACGCCGGACATGCTCGAATCGATGGGCCTTCCCCGCCAGGTGCTCGACTCGCTGATCGATCAGCGCCTCCTGCTGCAGGAGGCGGCGCGACTGCATCTGAATGCGACAACCGAAGAGGTGCGCAAGAAGATCCTGGAGATCCCGATTCTGAACCCCGACGGCAAGTTCGTCGGTCCCGAGCTCTACGCGCGCTACGTCACCGGTCAGATGGGATACCAGACGCCGTCTGAATTCGAGGACGAGCTCTCGCGCGAGATCACTCTTCAGAAGATGGAGAGCGCGCTGGCGTCGTCGGTGATGGTCTCGCCGAAGATGGCCGATGCCGAGTTCCGCCGTATCAGCGAGAACGCGAAGATCCGCTATGTTCTGTATCCGGCCAGCCGCGAAGTCGCCACGGTCAACGTCACACCGGCCGAGGTGGACGTCTTTTACAAAGCGAATCAGGCGAAGTACTCCCACGGCGAGCAGCGCGACGTGAAGTATCTGATCGCCGATTTCAATCGTCTTCGCTCGCAGATCATCCCGGGCGAAGCGGAGCTGAAGAAGCGCTACGACGCGTCTCGGGAGAGCTACAAGAACGCGGAGGCGGCGCACATCCTTCACATCCTGATCAAGGTCGATCCGACGTCCGCGAAGGAAGTGGACGATGCCGCACGCGCGAAAGCGGAATCGCTGGTGAAGCAGATTCGCGCCGGTGCCGACTTCGCGACGCTGGCGAAGCTGAACTCCGCTGACCCGTCGTCTTCGGGCAAGGGTGGGGACATGGGTTGGGTCGAACGCGGACAGACTGTCGCAGCGTTTGACAATGCCGCGTTCTCGATTCCGATCAATACCGTGAGCGATCCGATCCGCTCGCACGAGTACGGCTATCACATCATCAAAGTGCTGGAGCGGCGATCCGCTTCGTACAAGTCGTTCGAAGAAGTGAAGCCGGAACTCGCGGCGCAAATCGCGGAACAGATGGCCAAGGACCAGGCACGCGAAGAGATGACACGCATCGCCGCGCAGATCCGGCAGAACAAACCGAAGACGCCCGAACAGTTCGCGGCGCTGGCGAATCAGAAGATCAGCTCCAACGACACGCAATGGTTCCAGAAGAACGATCCCACCCCCGGACTCGGCGTCAATCCGGCTCTGTCGGGTTGGGCGTTCAATGCGAAGCAGGGTGACACCGGCGAGATGATCGGCACGCAGCGCGGCATCGTGATTCCGTATCTCTTCGGCGTCCGTCCGGCGGGAGTGACCGCGCTCAACGAGATCCGCGATCGCGTCACGCAGGATGCGAAGTTGGCCAAGGCGCGCGATCTCGCTCGCGAGGTATTGGCCAAAGCCGTTGCCGGCGCGACATCAGTTGATGCCGTGGCTGCGAAGGTCGGACTGCCGGCCAGCGACACGACAGTCAATCGGCAGGGTTTCATCGGCGGGATCAGCGGCGACACCTCGCAGCTCGTCAGCGCCGCGCTTTCTTCGCCTGTCGGTCAGCTCAAAGGACCGATCGCGGCCGGCAACGGTGCGATCGTGTTCGAGGTGAAGGAGCAGAAGCGGGTCACTGATAAAGAGATGAAGGACAACGAAGCCTCGTATATCGACATGATTCGCTCACAGCAGGCGCGCAGCCTGCGGACGGTTCTGCTGCAGCGCCTCCGCAAGGAGGCAAAGGTCGACATCAACGAACAGGTGATTCAGTCGAAGACGAAGTCATCACCGCAGCAGGGCGCGTAGTTTTGAACGACATCGCGCCGAAGTGGAACGAGCCCGCGATCCGCGTGCTCATGATGCCGCGCGACACGAATGCGCACGGCACGATCTTCGGCGGCGTGATCCTCTCTTACATCGACCAGGCCGGCGCGATTGAAGCGCGCCGGCAAGGTCTCCAGTTCATGGTCACCGTGTCGATGGACAAGGTCGTGTTTCACGAGCCGGTCTTTGTCGGTGACCTCATCAGCTTCTGGACCGAGACCGTGCGCATCGGCACGACGTCGATCACGATCAAGGTGACGTGCGAAGCGATTCGGGGA
>DASXRT010000004.1:0-9471 GCA_036506455.1 Thermoanaerobaculia bacterium | reverse complement strand
CTTCGCGCCGCAGAACGTTGCCGCGCTTTGTCAGCAGCTGGAATGTCTGTCGCGGCGAGGCGTGCATAGCGTCGAGGTAACGAAAAATCCAACGGCGTGGTACCCATTCGCCGGCGACGTCGGTCATCGAAGAAACAAAGTGCTTTCTCGGCTTCGTCTGTCGCGGCCAACGATTGAGGACGTCATCGCGCAGCACGAGCTCCGGCGGCGCGCCACCATATGTCAGATGGTTTCCGCCGTAGAAATCGTTTTGATTAAGGCGCGCCGCGTAACAGTGCGCGCAGCCTGGCGAGATCTTGTGGCACCACCACCCGCCGCCTTTAACGACGATGATGTTGTCCGTGACATCCGTCCACTCGATCGCCGTGTGCTCAGCCATTCGCGGGCTCGTCTCTAAGGGTAGCCGATTTGCGTGCGAGGATGGCCTTCTGCCCTTCGATCACTTTGTTTGCATCGGTCCGCGTTTGAGGCATCAGCTTCCCGCAGCAGGGCGATTGAATCCGGAGCGTCGCGCGAATGAATCGAATCCGAGAGCGGTGTAGTTCTCGTCGATCAGACGCTCGCGGCTTCACACGTAGGTCATCGGTCGTAGGGTGCCGGGGTCTCAGGCGCGTCCTAACGCTTTGGCCACGATCTTCGGATTCTTCGCGGCGACCCGGAGCAGGGCCTGTGCCGGTCCGTCGGGACGGTGGCGGCCATCCTCCCATCCTTGAAGCGTGGCCACGCTGACACCGATCATCATCGCGAACTCGGCCTGCGACTGTTTGAGCTTGTAGCGGATCGCTTTCACGTCCGGAGCCGTCACCATGGCGAGCATGACGATAATTTGCACCCGAATGCGTGTCATGGCAACAGGGGGTCGGTAGTTAGTAGTTAGTAGCTGGGGTGCCTCAGCGCGAAAAGGCACCAGCTACTGACTACCAACCACTAACCACAAAATCACTTCCGCGTCGTGAAGTACCGCTTCAGCCATTGCGACAACCCGTCGAGTCCGGGAAAGAGCACGCGCTCGGTGATGTTGACCTGATCGAGCTTGTCGCGCACTTCCCACTTCAACTGCGCTGGGAACACGATACGGCGATACGCGGCTTCGCGTTGCTTCAGAAGACCTTCGAGCGACAGCGTCGCGCTCGACGGCAGCGAGAAGAGCGCGAACTGATTGACGATGCGCTCATCCAGCGAAGGAGGTTCGAAGAAGAGCACGAATTCGTGCTTCGACATCGCGTCGAATTCATCGAGCGTCGTGGCGACACCGTTGATCATCTCCGTCGTGAAGATATTGACGTCGTGCTGGTCGAGCACTGCGCGCAGCGGCTTCGGCAGCATCTCGTTGGTCTTGCGGTAGTCGACACACCAGATCGCGCCGTCTTCACCGAAGTGGCGGACATCGTAAGTGGCGAAGTGCATGGCCACGTACGGCGAATAGGTCCAATCCAGGAGCCGGGTGGGCAAGCCGTGATGCTTCGCGAGCGACAGCCAGTTCCATACCCAATCTCCATGCACCGCGCTCTCGACGGCATATTTGCGAAAGCTCGTCAGAAGGTGAAGCTCGTGATCCTCGAAGCCGCCGGTCTGCAGGCTCGTGTCCAGTCCGTGCGACGCGCGAGGCGCGCCGCGGAAAACAAAGTTCGATCGAAATCGTGAGATCGCGCTCTGCCACGAGTTTTCGAAGACCGCTTCCTGCAGCTCGATCCAGCTTTTTACGCGAATGTCACTCACGGCCGGGTTCGCTGCAAGAGTAATGCTTGCTATGCTGCGCGAAAACGGGAATGAACGGAAAGGTGCTCCTCGCACTCATGGTCATGATCACTGCGCCGGCGCTCGCCGCCGACAAAGACGTCCTCGTCGAGCGCGTCGGCAACACCGGCTTCGTGCAGGTCGACGCGGACAGCTTCAACGATCTCACTCCGCGCGAAAAGCAACTGGCCTACTGGTTGACTCGCGCGTCGATCGCCATCGATCCGATCGTCTACGACCAGTTGTCGCGATTCGGTCTACAGCAGAAGCGCATCCTGGAGATGATCGTCGCGCATCCCCCCGGCATCGACCCTACGGTTCATAAGAAGATCACCGACTTCACGAAACTCTTCTGGGCCAGTCATGGCAATCACAATGGCGTGACGGCGCAGAAGTTTCTGCCCGACTTTACATTCGAGGAGTTTGTGGCGGCCGCGAGGATCGCCGCCGGGGGCGGCGACGCTTCAGAGAAAGTGGAGCAAACACTCCTCGATCTCAGACCGTCGCTCTTCGATCCTGACTTCGAGCCGCAGCTCACCGCCAAGTCGCCTCGTCGTGGTCTCGACATCATCCAAGCCAGCGCCAACAATTTCTACGGACGCAACGTGACGCTGGCTGATCTCGAGAACTTCAAGGAGAAGCATCCGCTGAACTCGCGCGTCGTGAAGGACGAAAAGGGTGAGCTGGTCGAAGAGGTCTATCGCGTCGGCGGCAAATACTCGAAGTATCTGTCCGAAGCGATCAAGTACCTCCGTAAGGCGCGTCCTTTCACCGAGGCGGGACAGGGTCCGGTCATCGATGCACTGATTCGCTATTTCCAGACCGGCGAGTTCAGCGACTGGTTGAAATTCGGCGCGCTGTGGGTGCGCAACAATCCGCGCGTCGACTTTGCGAACGGCTTCATCGAGGTCTATCGCGACGCCCGCGGCGCAAAGGCGACTGCACAGAGCTTCGTCTCCGTGACCGACGAAAAGCTCAACGACATGATGGAGCTGATCGCCGAGAACGCGCAGTACTTCGAGAACCACGCGCCGTGGGCCGATCAGTACAAGAAGCAGGACGTGAAGCCGCCTCTGGCGAAGGCCATCGAGACGGTCATCGAGACTGCCGATTTCAGCGTCGGCGTCACCGGCGACAACCTTCCCAATGAGAACGAGATCCATCAGAAGTACGGGACCAAGAGCTTCTTCTTCACCGGTTCGAGCCGCACGCTGACGAAAGCGCGCGGCGATGCGCCGATCGATGAGTTCTCTTACGACGATGAGGAACGGCGCCTCTCACGCCAGCACGGTCAGCAGGCCGACGATCTCCTCACGGCCCTTCATGAAGTCATCGGTCACGGATCGGGCAAGCTCAGTCCGCGCCTCACCGGTGATGCGACGACGTATCTGAAGGAGTATTACTCGACGCTCGAGGAAGGACGCGCCGATCTGATGGCGCTCTGGAACGTCTGGGATCCGAAGCTGCGCGAGCTCGGGCTGGTGAAGAGCGACGACGTGGCCAAAGCGATGTACCACGGCGCTGCGCGCGCGCCGCTCGTGCAGTTGCGCGCGATCCCGAAAGGCGACACGATCGAAGAGGATCATCAGCGCGACCGGCAGCTCATCGTCGAATACATCATGGACAGGGTGCCCGGTTCGATCGAGCGCGTCCAGCGTGACGGCAGGACGTTCATGCACGTCATCGATTTCCAGAAGATGCGTCAGGGCGTGGGGATGCTGCTCGCCGAGATCATGCGCATCAAGGCAGAAGGCGATTACGCCGCCGCGAAGGCGATGGTGGATCGCTACGGTGTGCGCTTCGACCCGAAGATCCGCGATGAAGTGGTCGAGCGCTATAAGAAATTGAATCTGCCGGCGTACTGGTCCGGAATCAACGCCGAGCTCACGAAGAACGGCACGAAGGTGATGATGTCGTACCCGCGCGACATCGTGAAGCAGAGGCTGGGGTATGCGGCGATGTACCGTTGACCCTCACCCGGCGCGGCGCGCCACCCTCTCCCGCAAGCGGGAGAGGAGCACTATGATTTGTACATGAACGTCGAGGAAGTCCGCCGGCTCTTCGCCTACGACGAATGGGCCAATCAGAAAATGCTCGATGCGATCGGCAAGCTCGATCGCGATCAGTTCACGCGCCACCTCGAGTCGAGCTTCTCATCGATCCGCGAGACGCTCGCGCACATCATCGGTGCCGAGTGGCTCTACGTGCGCCGGTGGAAAGGGGAGAGCCCGCGGGCCATGCCTGATTGGTCGATCGACACGACGCTCGAGCGGCTGATCTCGAATCTGCGCGAGATCGAGCGCGAGCGCGGCGATTTCATCGCCGGTCTGACCGATCAGTCACTCGAGAGACCGATCACGTATCGCAACTTTCGCGGACAGGAGTGGACCTACCGCCTCAGCGACATGTTCATCCATGTCGTCAACCACTCTACGTATCATCGCGGACAGCTCACGACAATGATGCGGCAGGCCGGCGCGACACCGCCGGCAACCGATCTGTTGCTGATGCGAGACGAAGAGAGTTAATTGCGCCGGCGCCACGTGAAGTCGTGATCGCCGTCGAGATCGTGCATCAGCTTCACGAAGCGTGCGAAGCGGTCGTTCTCGATCGATGATTTGCGGCGGCGCAGCGTGCGGTCGAGCGCCGTCGACGTCACCTCCACCGCCTTCATCCAGGCGTTGAGGCGATAGTCTGATCCAGGCAGCAGGACCGCCGCGTACAAAGCGAACGCGATGAGCTTCCGGAGGAACCGCATTGGACGGAGTTAAAGATAAGGCCGAAGTGTCGACCTGTAAGTGAGTTGCGTCACGATTCGCCGCTTTCCAAGGCGGCAGCAAGCTGCCACACTCCAAGGCCTAGGCGAAGCCTTTCGGTCTCTCATCGATCGCGGTTGCCAGATCGATCACCGCCGCGGTGTAGATCGGCTGTTCCACCTTGATGACCACCGGCTTGGCCGGGCGTGCGGCGCGGATCGTCAGCAGGTTTTCGTCGATGTTGACTTCCACGTCGTCGATCTGCGCCAGCGGGATGTCGATCGGTTTCTTCGTGTCGATGAGCACGCGCCTGTTCGTCACGAAGAGCGAGGCCGCGCTGTGCGGCAACATGCCGCGCGTGCTGTGGAGGCAGTATTCGCGAAATTGAAGACGGATCCCGCACTGCTTTCGCGAAAGATTGGCGGTCTTCACACCGCGCAACATGTGAAACTCTTCGACGGCCTGCGTTTCGACCGGCGCATCGCGATCCCAGATGTCGAAGCCCTTGCGGAACATCTTGAGCTGTTCGGCCTGTGCGTCGCCGAGGCGGTCGTCGGCGAGGAGATGCCAGACGAGAACGCGATAGAGATCGAGTTTTGTTTCGACTTCGTCGGCCGCCGACAATCCCACTGCTTCGGACGCACGCGACATCAGCTCGGAAACCTGGTTCGCATGGGCCGGCGTCAGTCGTGCCAACGCCTCGAACCCGATCTGCAGCACGGTGCGCTTTGCCAGTGGCGACCAGATCTCGTACGGCAACTCGAGTGCTTCGCGTTCGCGCGTAGCGGCGTCGAGATTTTCCTCCGACGGATCCTCGCGCAGCCGCTGCAAAGCCGACACGTAGGCGGCGAGCATCTCGCGATGTCTTCGTTCGCGCTCTTCGCGCTCGGCGCGCTCTTTTTCTTCCCGCATCCGGATCTGCCGCCGCTTCTGAGCGGTGAGGTAGATCGGCACGCCGATCATGATTGCGCCGAGGATGACTTCGATCCATCCGGCGCGCCCTTTTCTGATGAGAACGGCGAATCCGAGAAGAACGAAGATCGCCCCGACGGCCATGGAAGCGAGATAGGCGAGGCTGCGTCGTCCTTCGCCGCGGAGCGATGTCAGGAATGGCGTGCGTGCGATCGTCGGCGATTCCGGCAACGTCGGAGCATTGATGGCGCGCGCATCGGCGAAATAGAAACCGGTGCTGCGGCGGAGGAACTCGCCCGACCGCCCGGTGCTCAGCGCGGGATCGTCGTCGATTTCCTCTGGCGTCTGTCGCGGTGAGACGCCAAATCGGATCGGACCATGCGCGAGAGATTTCTGAACGTAAAACGTCACGGCGCGGCCGGACGAGTTGCAACGGCGATGCCCCAAGGCCCGTCACCCACCCGAATCGTCTTCACGACGCGGCTCGTCGCGATGTCGATCACCGAGACGTCATTCGACAGGTTGTTGGCGACGTAGAGCTTCCGCCCGTCCGGAGTCATGGCGATATACCACGGGCGCGAGCCCACGGGAATCCGCGCCAGCACTCGCGTCAACGCCGGATCGACGACAAGGATCGAGTTGCCGCGACCGGTGGCTACATACAAACGTTTCTCGTCGGTCGACAGCGCCATCCCCACCGGTCGGTCGGTGCCACCGAGGCGCAGCCGTTTCGTCACGCGATGAGTGGCAGGATCGATGAGGGAGATGCTCGAGCCGATCTCGGAGCTGACCCAGGCGCGCTTGCCGTCGCGCGAGAAGATCGATGCGCGGGGCCGTGGATCGACGAGGATGTTGGCGACGACTTTCTGCGCACGTGTGTCGATCACGGTGACGGTGTTGCTCGACTCACACGATACGTAGGCGAGCCTGCCCTCGGGGCTGAGGGTCACGCCTTCCGGCTCGGTTCCGACAACCAGCGTGGCGAGATGTTTTCCGCTGGCGACATCGACGATCGATGCTGTCCCTGCATCTTCGTTGGAGAGATACAGACGCGCTCCTGCGACCGTGACGACCTCCGGATCCGTGCCGGCCTTGTATTCGCGAACGATCTTGAGTTTCCGGGCATCGACAGCAACGATCGCTTCTCTTCCCGTTCGAGGGCGATCGCGCCACTGGCTGACGGCGATATACAGACGATTGCCCGCGGCAGCGATGCCACGCGGCCTGTTGCCGATGTTCATCGTGCCGATGACCGCGTCTGTGCCGGTGTCGATGACGGTCAAGGTGCCGGCGCGCTCGTTGGTGACAAAGAGATGGTCAGCGTTCACCGCGCTGGCGACGAGCAGGAGCGCCGCGCCTTGGAGTGCGGCGGCTCGCCGCCGCCTTCCGCCGACGTCAAGGCCGCAAGCCGCCGCACTCCAGGAGATCATTTCAGCGTAAACAAGAACGCCGCGAGATCGCGCGCGTCATCCGGTGTCACGCCGAGGTTCGGCATGGCGCTGCCGGGGTCGAAAGCTTGCGGGTTCTGCAGCCATTGCGTCATGTTCTGCGGCGTGTTCTGAACTTTTCCGGCGATGAAGGTGCGCAGCGCGATCTTGTCGAGCGGCGGACCGACCGCGCCCTTCGGACCTTTTGCGCCGGGAATGGCATGACACGCCTGGCATCCGTACTTGTCGACGAGTTGCTTGCCTCGGCCGGCATCGCCGAAGCTCTCCGCCTTGTTACATCCGGCGAGGAGAATGAAAGCAATGACGATGAGTCGCTTCATTTCTCGATGATCGCGATCCGCCTCTCCGCCTCGGACAACCACATGGCGAAGAGCGCCAGACCAAGAACAACCAGGATCAGACAAGCAGGAACCCACATGATCAGCCCCGCGAGCTGCTGGTCTTCCAGTCCCGCGTGTTCGTAGTGGGGATACCAGACGCGCGACGAAAACGTGAGCAGTGCGCCGAGTGCCCCGCTGTGCAGCGTCGTGAGGAAGACGTATAGCACAGCGATGCCGTAGCCGACGCGTCCGTAGCGGCCATGGATCAACGCCCACCAGAAGAGCGCTGCGGTCAGAAGAAACGACGTGTGCTGCAGGCCGTGGATGTAGTCGTTGCGCAGCGTAGCCTCGTAGAGCGGCGGCGCGTGCCAGATCCACAATGCGAACGCGTGCAGAGTGGTGGCCGTCAGCGGTCCGGTGAGGGAGCGCCAGACGGTCGATATCGGTCCGCTCTGAACGCGATTCGCGAGCGGCGCGCGCCATCGAGACGGCAAAGCCCACATGATCGCCACCAGTGGTCGTCCGAGGACGAACAGCGGCGCGGCGACGACCATCAGAATTTCGTGCTGGGTCATGTGCGCGGAGAAGAGGATTTCGCTGAGCTTGTCGAGCGGCGAGACGAGTGCGATGACGAGCGTCGACCACGCGCCGGCGAACGCCGCCGCCTGCCACCAGCGCACACCGTTTCCCACGCCTGCGTTGCGCCACAAGCGCGCTGTACCGATTGAATACAGTGACATCGACAGCAGGAGGCCGGCCACGACGAACGGCTGAAAGGTCCACGATGTCATTCGCATGCGCTGATGAAGAAGTGCGGAATGGCGTCGGCGATGATCGACAACGCGAAGATGCCGCCCAGGATGAATCCGGATATGGCCATGAAACGCGCGCGATGCCATTCGGGATCAAGGCGGACAAATGCCAACCATCCCAGCAGTGCGCCGCCTGCGGCAGCAATGAACGCCGTGACGCTGAAAACGCTGATCACCCATTCGCGATGGTGGAAGCAAGCCCACTGCACGAGTGCGTAACGACTCTCGAGATCGACGGCGAAGGCGACCGGTCCGGCCATGATCGAGATCCATAACAGGATGGAGCTCGGCCGGATCTCGATGTCTTTGGTCAGCTCGTTCATTTCCGTGACAGATAGGGGACCACGTAGATGATGAAGTAGAACGGCACCCAGATCATGGCCACGAAGTACCAGTACACCGCGGTCGTGCGCACATCGAGGAGCTGCTTCTTCGTCACCGGCCGCAGAAAGGTGTAGACGAAGAGCAGGCCGCTTTCGCATGTCGCGGCGATCATGTGAAAGGTGTGCATGCCGATCATGGTCCAGATGACCGAGCCGTATGCATGATCACTCCATTTGAAACCGAGCGTCGAGACGGCGATGACGCGGATGATCAGAAACGCGATCCCGACCAGGATGCAGATGCCCAGCCCGGTGCGAATCGCGCCGACGCTGTCGCGCAGTGCGCCGCGATCGGCGATCAGCATGGCCAGGCAGCTCGCCGTCAGCATGATCACGTTGATCGTCGAGGAGATCAGATCGGGATTCGGAACGGAAGCCGGAGGCCAGTCGAAATTCACCGTCTCGAGGTACAGATAGGTCGCGACCAACAGCGCGAACATCGTTCCCTCGATCACCATCATTCCGAGGTTGCCCCACCAGATGAGCGATCGGCTGTCGGCGGTGCCGATGGGGAAGGAGGAGACGTCGAGAGTGCGCGTGCCGTTCATGAGATGCGTACGGCGACTTCTCCTTGTTCACGCCGAAGGTGCCGCACGACTTCCTCCTTCTTCGGCCAGAACCAGCCGATGAGCGCCAGCCCGCTCAGCACGAATCCAACGCCGAACCACCAGGCGTAAAAGATCACGCCCCACAGTCCGAGACAGGCCGTCAATGCCAGGACGAACGGCCAGATCGAATGCTCGGGCAGCTCCTCGCGATGATCGGGCTCGGCGTCGAGCGTCTTCGTGATGAGAATCTCGCGAGTCTCGAAGCTCATCCCGGTCACATGCGATTGATCGGGCGACGCATCCCACAACGCATTCGCGCCGCTGACGACGGGAATGTAGACGAAGTTGTATGGCGGCGGAGGGGAAGGCGCCGCCCACTCCAGCGAGTCGGCGCCCCACGGATTGGACCCCGCGAGCGCTCCGCGGCGACGACTGATGAGCAGATTGATCAGGATGACGACCATCCCGATCGAGAGAATGCCGGCGCCGATCGTCGAAAGCAGATTGAGCGTCTCCCATCCCATCTGCGGCTGATACGTGTACACCCTCCGCGGC
>DASXRT010000003.1:0-2304 GCA_036506455.1 Thermoanaerobaculia bacterium | reverse complement strand
CTCGATCAACATCGGCGTGCGTCACATCCTGCCGATGTATCCGCCGCTGGCGATCGTCGCCGCATTCGCAGCGACGACGATCTGGCGCCGAAGCTCCGATGCCTTCGCGCGCACGATGCTCGCCGCGCTGGTGGCGTGGCTGATCATCGGCTCAGCGATCGCGCATCCCGACTATCTGGCGTGGTTCAACGAAGCGGCCGGCGAGCATCCCGAACAGATCGCGGTCGACAGCAATCTCGATTGGGGGCAGGACATCCTGCGCCTGCGGCGTGCTGTGCACGATCTCCACATCGAGAAGCTGAACGTGCTCATTGCGACCAATGCATGGATCTACGCGCATGACATCGTCAGTGAGGGCCTGGTTCCGTATCGCAAGAGCACCGGATGGGTCGCGGTCAGCGAAACCGCGCTCGCCCTGGACGGACGGCATGGCGAATACCGATGGCTCGACGTTTATCGGCCCGTGCGGCGGGTGGGGAAGACGATTCGGCTGTACTACATCCCGTAACTGACCCCATTTCAGTGCACGCTCATCGGCTCGGGCTCGAGCGCGAGCTCGAGTTCGCCCTTTGGCGTCATGTTCACGAACACGGTATCGCCCGGCTTGAACTTGCCTTCGAGCAGACTCATGGCCAGCGGATCGATGATCTCGCGCTGCAGCGTGCGTTTCAGCGGGCGAGCACCGAACGCGGGATCGTAGCCTTCGCGCGCCAGATGCTCTTTCGCCGCCTCGCTGATCTCGAGAATGAGTCCGCGCTCGCCGATCATCTTCGCCAGCCGTTTGAGCTGGATCTCGATGATCTTCTTCAGGTGCACGAGCTCGAGCGCATGGAAGACGATCACATCGTCGATACGGTTCAGGAACTCGGGCCGGAAATGGCGATGGAGCTCTTCCTCAACCTTGCGCTGCATCTCCTCTTCCTGCGCCGGCGACTTCATCGACTGCTGATACTCGTGAATGTATTGCGAGCCGACATTCGAGGTCATGATGATGACCGTGTTCTTGAAATCGACCACGCGTCCCTTCGAGTCCGTCAAACGGCCGTCGTCGAGGATCTGCAGAAAGATGTTGAACACTTCGGGATGGGCTTTCTCGATCTCATCGAATAGAACTACCGCATACGGCCTTCGCCGAATGGCTTCGGTGAGCTGACCACCCTCTTCGTAGCCGACGTATCCGGGTGGCGCACCGATCAGACGCGCCACGGCGTGGCGCTCCATATACTCCGACATGTCGATGCGGACCATGGCGTGCTCATCGTCGAAGAGATACTCGGCGAGAGCGCGCGCCAGTTCCGTTTTTCCGACGCCGGTCGGGCCCATGAAGATGAACGAGCCGATCGGACGGTTCGGGTCCTTGAGTCCGGCGCGCGAGCGGCGCACGGCATTGGACACCGCGCGAACGGCTTCTTCCTGGCCGACCACGCGCTGCCGGAGGTTGCCCTCCATGCGCACGAGCTTCTGCACTTCCGACTCGAGCATCTTCGTGACGGGCACGCCCGTCCACTTCGAGACGATCTCGGCGATGTCTTCGTCGGTGACCTCTTCCCGAAGCAAGGCTCCGCCCTTCTGCATCTCGGCCAGGCGCGCGTTCGCCGCGTCGAGATCCCGCTGAATCTGCGGAACATCGCCATACTGCAACTGCGCGGCGCGATTCAGATCGCCGTCACGCTCGGCGCGGTTCGCCGCCTCACGCGTTTCCTCGAGCTTCTTTTTCAGGTCGTTGATCTGCGTGATGACGGCCTTCTCGGCTTCCCACTTCGACTTGAGACCGGAAATCTTTTCGTTGAGCTCCGCCATCTCCGATTCGATCACGGAGAGCCGCTGCTTCGCGAAGTCGTTCTTCTCCTTCGCCAGCGCCTTCTGCTCGATCTCGAGCTGCGTCCTGCGGCGCGTGAGCTCATCGATCTCCTGCGGCATGGAAGTCAGCTCGATGCGCAGACGCGACGCCGCTTCATCGACGAGATCGATGGCTTTGTCCGGCAGGAAACGATCGGTGATGTACCGGTGAGAAAGCGTGGCCGCGGCGACGATGGCCGAGTCCTGGATCTTCACGCCGTGGTGCACTTCGTATCGCTCCTTCAATCCGCGAAGGATGGCGATCGTGTCCTCGACCGTCGGCTCGCCGACATAGACCGGCTGGAACCGCCGTTCGAGCGCAGCATCTTTCTCGATGTGCTTCTGATACTCATTCAGAGTCGTCGCGCCGATCGCGCGCAGCTCGCCACGCGCGAGCGCGGGCTTGAGCATGTTCGACGCGTCCATCGCGCCTTCCGCCGCACCGGCGCCGACGAGCGTATGCAA
>DASXRT010000002.1:0-57848 GCA_036506455.1 Thermoanaerobaculia bacterium | reverse complement strand
GTTCATGTAGTACGCCAGGATTCCGAACGACCAAGCTTGCTTGTTGCGAGACTGATAAGGAACGATGTGCAGATCGGGAGCACTTCTCAGGACGACCTGCGCTTCGTAGAAGCGTCCCGCCGCCGCATCGGCTCTGGTCGCGCTCAGCGCACGGCGTGTCGGTTCATATTCGAAATCGACTCCCGGATGGTCGTGCAGATTCGCGCCGACGCCGGGCAGTTCCATACGGATCGGAATCTTCAACCTCCCGAGCTGATCGACGGGACCAACTCCGGAACGGAGCAGGACTACGGCACTGCCGTAGACGCCGGCGCACAACACGAAACGTTTCGCGTGAATCTCGCGCGCACCGTCAGGCACATAGCCAAACAATGTCCGGGCACGATCGCCTTCAATGGAAAATCGATCGATCACAACATCGCTGATGATCGTGATCCGCGAACGTGCGCGGTCGAGAAAGCAAACGCTGCATGGAACCGAATTCCATCGACGATGTTCTGCGGAAACGGTGCGACACCGGAGACGACCTGCGGATCGTCGGTCGCCGCAATACGCGGAAACCCGGCTTGAACGGCGGAATCGAGGAACGCTCGTTGCCATGCGGCCAGATCGTCGTCGCTACAGGTGGATGACGGAACCGCGCGCGCAACATTCTCGATCACCGCCGTGAGATCGCTGTCGCTCCAGCCGGGAACGGCCCAGCGCTCGTAATCGCCGGGAAGAGCCCGAACGAGCGCGCATTCGTTGTGGACCGAGCAACCGCCGATGACGCGCGCGCGCGGCTGATCGAGGCCCCAGTCGTGACTATCCGGCGTGTGATGCGCGTCGGGGAGATCCGCCGGCCACAAGCCGCTCGTTCGCGGACCGTAGTCGGGACCGCCCTCGATGAGCGCGATGCGAAGGTCGGTCCGCGCCGCCAGCCGGCTGACGAGGGCGCAGCCGGCCGAGCCTCCTCCGATGACCACAATGTCGAACGAATCCATAAGGATCGCGCTTTGCACTGCCAAGATACGTCGAACGTTAGGAGATCACGATGCCAGAGAAAGAGACTTTGGAGAGAGCGAAACAGGACAAGCGCCAAGGGAAATCGCCGTCGACGCAAGCGGGCGAATTCGTACGCGAGGAGATCCACCACATCCGTGAAGGGAAGCATGGGGCGCGCTCGCCCGAACAGGCCATCGCCATCGGCCTTTCGAAGGCGCGTCGCGCGGGCGTGGAGTTGAAGCCGCCGGAGAAAGGGAAGACATCGCCGGAGACGCGGCGTAGCGCGGCGCAGGCATTGACGCGCGGACGGAGCAGGCGGAAACCATCCGCGACGCGGTCGCGGGCGATCCGGACCGCACTCAAGCACGAAGGCCGGTCGGCAGCATCGGAGCCGTTGCTTGCAAAGCACGCGCGTTCCGCTGCTCGGCGTCGCACCGTGAGCGAGCGCTCGGCTGCCGCGCGCAAAGCGGCTCGCACCAAAGGGCCACGCGTGCGCTCGGCTGCCGCTCGAAGAGCGGCGCGGACGCGAGCTCGCTCCACGACCTGATTGCGCGAGAGAGCGAAGCCACGAATGCAGCGATGATCTCGCGATGAGGTCAGCCTACATTCCGGCGCTCGGTCACGATTTCTGGACGCCTGCGTACGATCTGGCCATTCGCCTGACCCTGCCGGAGCGGCGATTCAAGCAGCGGCTGCTGGACGCTGCGTCGATCGGCGAAGGTATGGTCGTCGTCGATGTCGGATGCGGCACCGGGACTCTTCTGCTGATGGGTAAGGCGCAGCATTCCGCCACTCTTTTCGTCGGCATCGATCCCGATCCGCTCATCATGAGGAGGGCGCGGAGAAAACTGATTCGCGCTCAGGCCGACGCACAACTCTTGCTCGCCGCCGCCGCGCTGCTGCCGTTCGCGTCCGCGTCGGTCGACCGCATTCTCTCGACATTGACGTTTCATCATCTCGATCTCGAGTCGAAGGTCGAGGCCCTCGAGGAAAGTTACCGCGTCCTCCGACCGGGAGGAGAAATCCACATCGGTGACTTCGGTGCGCCGACGGGCCGCATCACCCGCGCGATTTCATTTCTGGTCGAGCTGATCGGCCGCGAGCACGTCCATGAAGAATTCCATGGGCTGCTGCCGCGAATGGTCGTTGAGGCCGGCTTTGACGACGTCGAAGAGACCGGCATCTTCGTCACCGTATTCGGCGTACTCCGCCTCGTTCGCGGCGTGAAGCCTGTGTAACCTTCCAGACTGACCGGCGTCTGAACGCATGTGGACGTCGTCACGGGAGTTGCATACATTTCCCGGTTGGCCATGAAGCGTGTTGTCATCGCCATCGCCTGCCTCGCCGGAGCGACCATTCCGGCGACGGTCGCAGTCGTCTTTTATTTCGGCTGCTGCGTGCTCCCGTTTCATCGAACGCTGCACCGGCTGATGCCGCTTTGCTCGATGGCCACGCATCAGACTTCCGCTGATGATCATCGGACCTCCACGCCGGCATCGGAGCGGCAGCAACTGAAGCCGCGCTTCGTCAGCGCTTCCGCATCGAGAGAGCAGTTGCAGGTTTCGATCGTGACGAGCGGTCTTCCGCGAGCCGGAAGCGTTCTCGCCTATCGCAGTTTCATATCGCTCGGTGCGACGCGTTGCGATCGCGACGTCGGTTTGCGTCTGCAGCTTCTCGACACGCTACGAGTCTGATACCCGCCTTCTGCGCGCTTTCGCTGCGCGGACTGACGACGCGCGCCCTCCCCTCACTCACAAAGTCTCGGAGGTCTCCAATGAAGCACTTCCTCATTTCAGTTTTGGTCGTCCTGTTTGCTCTCGCCTGCGGCGGGAAGAGCTCGATGGCCAGCAAGAGCGCCGCGGCGTATCGCGAGGCGGTGGCCAAAGGAATTCCCGTCGCTGCCGGCGAACACGGCGGTCACGTCGCGCATGCAGAGGGGAACGAGATGCCGGGCATGGATCACACAAAGATGGCCGGCATGGATCACTCGAAGATGGCTGGCATGGACCACTCGAAGATGACCGCGATGGATCACACGAGAATGACCGGGATGGATCACACGAAGATGACTGGCGTGGATCACACGACGATGGACCATTCGAAGATGACCGGAATGTCTGGGATGCAGCACGGCGCAATGACGACGCAGCCGATGCCCGGCGTTGATCTGAGCGCGCCGAAGTCGAGTTCCGAGATCGCCAGAATTCAACCGGCAACGACGCTTCAACAGGATCCGCTCGATGCTCCCGCGCCCGCCGCCGTCGCGGAAGCGACCCGGACGCAGCACAAGCACTGAAGTGAGGAAGTGATGAAGCCGATTCGAACGATCGCTCTCGCCGCAAGCGTGATCGCGCTCGCCGGCTGCGCGACTGTCCCTCGCGACGCGGGACTGTCCGATGTGCGAAACGAGGTGACCACGCGCTCGAACCAGAACGTCACGATGCGTCAACCGATGACGACCGATGACGAGAGCGTACGGGCGATGCTTCAGGGGCGGAAGCTGGACGCCGAGACGGCCGTCGCCGTCGCTCTGGCGAACAACGCGCGCGTGCAGATCGAGCTGGCGCAGCTCGGTCTGGCCCGCGCCGATCTCATCGAGGTCAGCACGATTCGCAATCCGATCTTCTCGGGTGAGATTCGATTTCCGGGCAGCCCCGCCAAACCGTACGAAATCGCGTTGACGCAATCGATCCTCGACATCATTCAATTGCCGCGTCGCCGGGCAGCCGGACAAGCTGCGTTCGAAGCCGCCAAACTCCGAGTGGCATCGGCGGTCCTCAGCATCGCTTCGGATGTGCGAACGGACTTCTTCGATCTGCTCGCCGCGTCGCAGCACGTCGCCGCGAACCGAGCAATCACCGAGGCGGCGCGCGCCGCAGCCGATCTAGCGCAGCGGCAGCATCAGGCCGGCAACATCACCGATCTCGATCTCGAGAACCAGCAGGCGCAATACGAGCAAGCCAAGATCGATCTCGCCCGAAGTGAGGAAGAGGTGCTGCTCGCTCGCGAGGCGCTCATCCGGGCAATGGCACTCCGCGACGCTTCCGTGGAATGGCAGATCGCCGACGACTTCCCTCAGCCTCCCGCCAACGAGCCGAGCGAGAGCGATCTGACACAACTGCTCGCCACGAGGAGACTCGACATTGCCGCGACGCGGCGTGAAGTCGAAGCCGCGGAGCGACTGCTACCCACCGCCCGTTTGTCGGGGGTCGGCGAGATCGATGCCGGCATTCATCGCGAACGCGACGCCGAAGGACCGACCACAACGGGACCGGAGCTCAGCGTGCCGGTTCCGATCTTCAATCGCGGTCGCGCGACGCGAGAGCGGGCGGAAGCGCAACTCCTCATCAGCCGGCAACGGCTTGCCGCAATCACCGCTTCGGCATCGTCAGAAGCGCGAGCCGCCCGCGACCGGCTCGTCGCCGCGCGCAGTCGAGTCGAGTACTACCGCGACGTCCTCATCCCCCGCCGGCAGCGCATTCTCGCTCTGACACAGCTCGAGCACAACGCGATGGTGGCCGGCTTCTATCAACTGATTCAGGCCCGGCAGAACGAGGCCAACGCGCGCCGCGATTACATCGACGCACAGCGCGGTTACTGGCTCGCTCGAACGAATCTCGATCGAGCGCTCAATGGGATTTCACCCGGAGGTCACTGATGTTCAGCCGACGCAATCTTCTGTTGTCATTCGCCACCGCCCTCGGCGGCGCCGCAATCGCTCGCCCGGCGCGGGCGCAATCGCAGCCTCGAAGGCCGTTGCCGCCGGCACGAAGCGGCGGCCGCGCGCCCGTGATCACTCCGAACGGTGCGACGCTCCCCTTCCGTATGGAAAACGGAGTGAAGGTGTTTCATCTCACCGTCGGATGGGTCAAGCGCGAATTCGCGCCCGGCCTCGTCGTCGATTGCTACGGCTACAACGGGATGACGCCCGGACCCACCATCGAAGCATTCGCAGGGGATCGAGTGCGCATCTACGTGACGAACGCGCTGCCCGAATCAACTTCCGTTCACTGGCACGGCTTCATTCTGCCGAATGGAATGGATGGAGTCAGCGGACTCAATCAGCCGAAGATCGCACCGGGAGAGACGTTCGCTTACGAGTTCACGCTCAAGCAGACCGGCACGCAGATGTACCACCCGCACTTCGACGAGATGGTGCAGATCGCGATGGGCGCGCACGGCTTCTTCATCATTCACCCGCGCCACGCGGAAGTGCGCCGCGTCGATCGCGACTTCGCCATCTTCCTCAACGAGTGGTTCATCAAGCCGGGGACGTCGAAGCCTGATCCGACCGTCATGCTCGACTTCAACGTCTTCACGTTCAACAGCCGTGTCTTCCCCGGCACCGACCCGCTGCTGGTCCGCCTCGGTGATCGCGTGCGGATCCGGCTCGCAAACCTGAGCATGGACTCGCATCCGATCCATCTTCATGGCCATCACTTCTACATCACCGGATCCGACGGTGGCCCCATTCAGGAATCGGCGTGGATTCCCGAGAGCACGGTGAACGTGCCGGTCGGGTCGACTCGTGACATGGAGTTCATCGCCGATAACCCGGGCGACTGGGCGCTGCACTGCCACAAGACGCATCACACGATGAACCAGATGGCGCACGGCCTGCCGAACCTGCTCGGCGTCGACGCCGGCAGCGCCGAGGCGCGCGCCAATGCGGTCATCCCGGGGACGATGGTGATGGGGACGACGGGCATGGGTGAGATGGCGGAGATGCAGCACGACATGGCCGCTCCACGGAACAGCATCCCGATGCTCGGCGGCACAGGACCGTTCGGTCCGATCGATATGGGTGGAATGTTCACCATCGTCAAAATCCGCGAGAACCTCCGCGGCTATGAGGATCCCGGGTGGTACGACTACCCGCGCGGATCGGTCGCGTATCGAGTCGAATCTGAAGGAGGGGAGCGGCGGTGAAACGTCGCACGAAGATCATCATCTTCATCCTGGCGCTGATCGTCCTCGGCGGTATCGCGATGGTCGCCTCGACATTGCGCTACGGATTCAGCGCGCACGATCAGCCGACGATGCCCGAACGAGTCATCGCTCACGAGTTGCGTGACTGGGCCAGTCCGTCCGACCTGCGCGGTGCGAAGAATCCGGTTCCGTTGACGAGCGAAATGCTCGCGGAAGCCAGAGCTCATTTCGCGGATCACTGCGCCATCTGTCATGGAAATGACGGCAAGGGGCAGACGGAGATGGGGCGGCACATGTATCCGAAAGCTCCCGACATGACGGCGAAGGAAACTCAATCGCTGTCGGATGGCCAGCTCTTCTCGATCATCGAAAACGGCATTCGGCTGACCGGGATGCCGGGCTGGGGAAACGGCACAGCGGAATCGGCGCGGGGAAGTTGGACGCTCGTCCACTTCATTCGTCATGTGCCGAAGATCACCTCGCAGGAGCTCGAGGAGATGAAAACGATGAATCCAATCTCACCGATGGAAATGCAGGAACAGAAACAGGAGCAGAAAGAAGAGGAAGAGTTCCTCAGTGGCACACATGCACATTAAGGAGAAATGCAGATGAAGAAATCACCGATCGCTGTACTCGCAGTCATGCTGTTCATTCCAGCTCTCTTGCTGGCGCATGGTGGCCACAAGCACAAAACGATCATGGGCACAGCGAAATCGATCGATGCCTCGCACATCGATGTCACGACCAAGGATGGTAAGAACGTCGCGATCCCGCTGGCGAAAAACACGATGTTCATGCGCGGCGAGAAGATGGTCGGCAGTAATCAGGTGAAGGCCGGCACGCGCGTGGTGATCGTTCTCGGGGAGGACGACGAAACGGCCGCGCACGTAAAGATCGGCGCGACCACGAAGAAGAAGTACCGAAAGTAGTTCAGCACGAACGCGCAATGATTCAGCCGATCGATTACTTCCTGGTGTTCTGGTTTGCGCTCGCGATCGCGTCGACGATTTATGTGGCCTGGGATCAGTACCGGAACAATCCCGAGCCGATCGTCATGAAGTGGGGCTTCATTCTGGTGACGCTCTACATGGGTCCTCTGGCACTGCTGCTGTACGTGCTGGCCGATAAGGAGCCGCGGCCCGGTGAGCATGAGAAGTTCATCCAGCCGCTGTGGAAGCAAGGCGTGGGCTCGACCATCCACTGCGTCGCCGGCGATGCGACCGGAATCATTCTGGCAGCCGCGATCACGGCGACGCTCGGCCTTCCGATGTGGATCGATCTCATCGTCGAATATCTTTGGGGGTTCGCGTTCGGCCTCTTCATCTTTCAATCGCTGTTCATGAAATCGATGATGGGCGGAACGTACCTCCAGAACGTGCGGAAGACGTTCGTCCCTGAGCTCATCAGCATGAACTTCATGATGGCGGGAATGGGTCCCGTCATGAGTCTTCTGATGATGGGGCGGGACATGCGCGCGATGGTACCGACCGAGCTTCTGTTCTGGGGTGTCATGTCCGTCGGCGTCATGGCCGGTTTCGCCCTCGCCTATCCAGCAAACGTCTGGATGGTGAGACGCAGCTTGAAACATGGACTGATGACGGAGCGCCAAACGCAGGGCGAACACCAGCACGCGCCGAAACACCGCGCGACTGCGCATGAAATGCGGTCGGATGCAACGCGCCCGCAGATCGCCGCGGTCATCCTCGTCTCGGCATTTGCTCTCGTCCTCGGACTGATCGCACCCGCGAACTGGGTGAACCTTCGCCTATCCGCGCGTGAAGTCGGCGGCGCGATCATGGCCGCCGGAATGATCACCGATCGCGACACGCCCGCGGCGGCAATGCTCGATATGGCTGCCGTCGATCCGCGCCAGGTCGTGACGACGTACGGCATCGGCATCCGTGGCGCGCGTGCGCTCGCACCGCGCGTCGAGAACGGCGTGAACGTCTTTGATCTCGAGACGTCGGTGATCCGGTGGACGATCCTGCCCGGCGTGACCGTGGACGGCTATGCATTCAACGGACAGATTCCCGGTCCTACGCTTCGGTTCCGCCAGGGAGACCGTGTGCGGATCAACGTCCGCAATCGATTGCCGGAGAGCACGACCGTCCATTGGCATGGCCTGATTCTTCCGAACATCATGGACGGCGCTGCGCACGTGACGCAGGACGCGATCGAGAAGGGCGGCGTCTATCACTACGAGTTCACAGTCGTGCAGTCGGGAACGTACCTCTATCACTCACACGAGCACGTCGACCGCCAACAAGCGCTGGGCCTCTACGGCGCGCTCATCATCGATCCGGCCGTGCGTGATACGACCATCGAAGCAGATCATGATTATGCGGTGCTCCTCCAGGAATGGTTGAAGCGCGAAGGGCTGACGTTTCCCGCGATGCCGATGGACGGCGGACAGCCGAACTACTTCACGATCAACGGTCGTGCCTACCCGGCCACAGAAACGATCGCGATGCGAGTCGGAGAAACCTTGAAAGTGCGTTTCATCGGTTCGAACAACGGATTCATTCACCCGATGCACATTCACGGCGGACCGTTCCGCGTCGTTGCGGTCGACGGTCAGACGCTCCAGCCCTCGGCGCGCTACGACGCGGATACGGTGAACGTCGGACCAGGCCAGCGATTTGACGTCATCTGGACCGCGCGAAATCCGGGTCGATGGCTTCTTCACTGCCACATCGCCCATCACATGACCAACAACAATGTCGAAACGCGCGGCGGCGGCGGGCTGATGATGGTGATCCGCGTTGACTCTTAGCTCTTAGCTGTTAGCTCTTAGCTCTTAGGAGAACCGCAGCTCGTCGTTCCTCGCTCCCAAGAAGCTAAGCGCTAACAGCTAAGAGCTACGAACCGTGTTCTTTGCGCCATCCGTATCTGGTCATGCCGCGCGGCTTGTATATCGCCAGCACCGTGGCAATGAGCAACACCAGAATGGCGAGCACGGCGTGGATCATGGGGGATGGGTTCCGCACCGACGCGAGATCGGCTGTCGGATCGGCCGCGACGCGTGCCATGACGCTGAATGTCTCCATGTAAATCAGCAGGACAGTGGTGGCGAAGACGGTGATCAGGAGTTTGAACAAAACCCAATAGTGGCGGAACAAACCCCACGTCGTGCCCAGCGACTGAACGATCCCGGTAAGAAGCGAAGCGAAGGCCAGCGGAACGAGCACGAGCCAGGCGGCCGGCTCCATCACGAGATAGGCGCCACGCACCGTCTGAGCATCGTGACTCGTCAAGCCGACGACGGCGAGCGCCAGGAAGGCAACGACCGCGCCGAGCCAGCCGACCGTAATCGTGACATGCGCGGTGAGCACGAACTTGCGGAGGCGCGGTGTCATGGTCATGGCCGTCCCGAAGCACCAGACGGAGTGTGATGACCAGGGCCATGGTGGGGACCACGAGTGTGCAACACGAGGAAAAACAGCAGGACCACGATCGCAACAATGATCCCGAAAACTTTCGCCCAGCGTGGTGTGCCGGGATAGGGCGGCGTGCTCATGCCGCGACACTTTAACGATACAGTCTGTCTATGTCAAATACAGAGTGTATCATGGAGTGGTGCCGAAATTATGGAGCGAGACGATCGAGGCCCACCGCCGTGACGTGCGCGATGCGATCCTGGACACCACCGCCGCACTCGTTTTCGAGCACGGGCTGGCTTCGGTGACAATGTCGCAGATCGCCGAAGAGACCGGCATCGGACGGGCGACGCTGTACAAGTACTTCTCAGATGTCGAAGCGATCCTGTTCGCCTGGCACGAACGTCAGATCACCAGCCACCTCGAACAACTCGCCGAAGTTCGGGACCAGGCTGGCGACGCCGGCGAGCGGCTCGAAGCTGTACTCGAAACCTACGCGTTCATTTCCCGCGAGCACCACGGCACAGAGCTCGCGGCACTCCTGCATCGAGGTGAGCACGTGGCGCGAGCGCAGAAGCATCTCCGCCAGCTCATTCGAGACTTGTTGACCGAGGGTGCAGAGGCGGGCGTCATCCGGGATGATGTCGCGCCGGACGAGCTCGCGAGTTACTGTCTCCACGCCCTCGCGGCGGCCAGCAGCCTGCGGTCCAGGCCCGCCGTCCGCCGGCTCGTCGCAGTCACTCTGGCCGGGTTGCAGCTTCACTGAGATCGAAGCTCGATCCGCGCCAAGCGTACCTTCTTTGACGGCACGAGATCGGTCCAGGTCATCACCACGCCGCCACGCCATCTCGCCAGGCGCGGGAATCCTGCCGCGCGCGCCGCGCTCGACGGCGCGACCATAGTGCTTCGTTCGGCAGCGCCCGGCCTGACCAGGCGTACACGGATATCAGCAGTTGATCCGGTCTGCTCGACCCAGGAGACGAGCGCTAGGTCGCGCGCGAGCATGACGACATCGACGCGTCCGACCGGTTTTCCGTCATCGACAACGATCGCATCCAAGAATGTTCGGCCGCCATTCCGGGAAAATGCCGCGTAGACGCGCGGCCGGTCATTCGCGCCCGTGAACCACGCCACGACGGCGTCGTCACCGCGCGCATCGATCCGTGGACCGTTGACAGGGCAGCCGGCGATCTTCCATCCATCGCGCCGGACAAGCGCAGGCGCACTTCGCGGCCGCACGATGGCGATGTCGCGCACTTCTTCTGCCGAGCGGTCGCGATAGACGACGAGCGGTCCGGTCGCGATGCCGGTCGTGCAACACTCGCAGGCCCGATGGTCGAGCTCGCGCTCGTTCGAGATCCGGCCGCTCGAGCCGACTTCCGCGTAACGGACGGTCATCTCCCCTTCTTCTTTTCCTTCGGGCATGTTCCGGCCGTCGAGCCACGTTGCGGCGATGCGGCCGCTCGGCAGCGGCAGCAGTGACACGAATCCATGCTCGGTTTTCGTGCCGTCGCGATTCAACAGAAATGAGGAACGCCAGGTTCGACCGCCGTCGCTCGATGTCGACATCCGGATGTCGTATGCATAGACGTCGCGATCGTTTTTCTGCAGCCAGTGTGTGAACAACGTCCCATCGCTCGCCGAGACGATCGACGGAAAGTCGGCCCAGTTCACGAAGAAGTCCGCTCTCTCGGCGATGGTCCGCGGCTCCGACCAGCGGCCGTTGCGGAATCGCGCGAAGCGAAGCGCGACTCGCTCTCCAGCCGGCTCGAGCCAACTCAGTAGCACGCCGTTCTTCGTCGATGAGACGAACGGCTCCCCCGCGCCTGCACCGGCAGGTGGGTCGATCATCGTCACGACCTGCGAATGGGCAGCGGAAGCGCAAAGAAACAGAAGAAGGACTCGAAGCATCTCAGATCCTTACACGCCGTAACCGTAGCGCATTCGCAATCACCGACACTGAGCTGAAGCTCATGGCCGCCGCCGCGATCATCGGACTGAGAAGCACACCGAAGAAAGGATAGAGCACACCCGCTGCGATGGGCACGCCGACAGCGTTGTAGATGAAGGCGAAGAAGAGATTCTGACGGATGTTGCGAATCGTGGCGCGACTGAGGCGCCGCGCGCGCACGATGCCGCGCAGGTCGCCTTTCACGAGCGTGACATCGGCGCTCTCCATCGCCACGTCCGTTCCTGTTCCCATCGCGATCCCGACTTCCGCCTGCGCCAGCGCCGGCGCATCGTTGATGCCGTCGCCGGCCATGGCCACCTTTCGCCCTTCGCTCTGCAGCCGCTTGATCACGTTCGCTTTCTGATCGGGAAGGACCTCCGCGATCACTTCATCGATCCCGAGTTTCTTCGCCACCGCTCGCGCGGTCGTTTCTCTGTCGCCGGTCAGCATGACGATGCGAAGCTGTTCACCATGCAGCGCGGCGATGGCATCAGCGCTCGTCTCCTTGATCGGATCGGCGACGCTCAGAGCTCCCGCCGGTCTTCCATCGACGGCGACGAAGATCGTGGTCTGATCTTCCGAACCGGCATCGGGCGCGTCGCCGATCATCGCTCGATTACCGACCGCAACATCGTGTCCGTCGACTTTACCTCGGACTCCTTTTCCGGGAATCGATGTGAAGTCGCTAGCGGCGCGGATCTCGATGCCGCGCTTCTGCGCTCCGCTGATGATTGCGCCGGCCAACGGATGCTCGCTGGCCCGCTCGACGCTCGCGGCGAGGCGAAGCAGTTCGTTCTCTTCAATCGCGCCTGCCGTGGTGACGTTGACCAGCTCCGGCTTCCCTTCTGTGAGCGTGCCGGTTTTGTCGATCACCAGCGTGTCGACCTCGCGCAACACCTCGATGGCTTCGGCATTGCGGAAGAGAACACCGGCCGTCGCTCCCTTTCCGGCCGCAACCATCACCGACATCGGCGTGGCCAGACCGAGCGCGCAGGGACAGGCGATGATCAGTACGGCGACAGCATTGACGATCGCGTACACCATGCGTGGATCGGGACCGCCCATCGCCCAGACCACAAACGTAATGACGGCCACACCGATCACCGTCGGAACGAACCACGCCGAGACCCTGTCCGCCAGCTTCTGAATGGGAGCGCGGCTGCGCTGCGCCTGCGACACCATGTTCACGATCTGCGCGAGAAGCGTGTCGGAGCCGACGCGCTCCGCGCGCATGAGCAGTGAGCCGGTGCCGTTGACCGTGACGCCGATCAGCCGGTCGCCTTTCTTCTTCTCGACGGGCAAGGGCTCGCCCGTCACCATCGATTCGTCGACACTGCTCGTTCCGTCGACAACCACGCCGTCGACCGGCACCTTCTCTCCGGGCCGGATGCGCAGCGTCATCCCGACCTGCACCTGTTCGAGCGGGATGTCTGCTTCGCTTCCATCGTCGTTCACGCGACGCGCCGTTTTCGGTGCGAGACCGAGAAGCGCGCGGATCGCCGCGCCGGTTCGGCTTCGCGCTCGAAGTTCCATCACCTGTCCCAGAAGAACCAGCGTGACGATCGCCGCGGCCGCTTCGAAGTAGACGCCGACGTGCCCACCGTGACCGCGAAACGATGGCGGGAAGATTTGTGGAACGATCGTGGCCACGACGCTGTAGATGTAAGCGACAGCGACACCGAGGCCGATCAGCGTGAACATGTTCAGGTGCCGGAAGCGAAGCGAGTCGACCGCCCGAACGAAGAACGGCCAGCCACCCCACAGAACCACCGGCGTCGCCAGGATCAACTCGATCCACGGTGTCGGACGCAACATCGCGATCAGGATGAGAGGGACCGTGAGTGGGGCCGAGATCCAGAATCGCCGCTGCATGTCGCGCAACTCAGTCGTGTCCTCCTCGGCTGTCGCTTCGACGGGCTCGAGCGCCATGCCGCAGATCGGACACGTACCCGGTCCGATCCGGCGGATCTGCGGATGCATGGGACAGGTGTAGATGCGGTTGTCGGTCGTCGGTTGTCGATTCTCGACTGGAGTGACGAACTGCTGCGGCCTCTTGTCGAAGCGCTCTTTGCACCTCTGGCTGCAGAAGTAATACGTCGTGCCCTGATACTCCGATTTGCCGGCGGCGTTTTCCGGATCGGCGGTCATTCCGCAGACCGGATCGATGTGATCAGCGCGCGTATTTGTTGAAGAGATCGGCGAGCTCGTCATAGATGCGTTGGGTCTCCCGATGGTCGCCGCTGCCGACGGCAGAGGTCACACAGTGGTCGAGATGTTCACGAAGCAGCGTCTCACTGACCTTCCGCAGCGATTCGTGAATGGCTGAAATCTGCGTGAGGATGTCGACGCAGTAGCGGTTCTCATCGACCATGCGCTGGATTCCGCGCACCTGTCCTTCGATGCGCTTGAGGCGATTCGTGACCTGCTGCCGCTCCTGCGCAGCAAAGCCTCTGGTGGAGTGATGCGGTCGTTTCGTGCCCATGACGACCGCTATAATACCCTACAGGGGTATGCTATTCCATCGCCTACTTCTCTTCTTCGACCTCTCCGGAATCGTGTGTGCGGTGTTCCGCGACCTGGAACTTCATGAAGTCGTGGATCGCGGCCAAAGCCGCCCGATCCGAGGTCGTCACGCGGATGCGGCCGCCGGCATCGACGCTCTCGTAGCGATAGCGAATCCGATTGCTCAAACGCTTCATGGTGTCGATACCATCCGGTGGGTAGCCGTGGACGAATGCCGGCGTCGAAAAATCGTTCCTTGCGAATGCCGCCGCTACCTTACGCAAATGTTTTCGGATCGCCGAGACCGTCGCCGTATCACGAGGGTCATTGGCGCGCAGCTCGATCGCGCCGCCGTCGCGGAAGAGGCGGAAATGATGCGCGCTGACGTCGTGCGCCATTCCGAATGTGTCGTGCCGGGCGTCGACCGCGTGCGTGTGTTGCTCATGTTGCGGACAATTGGTCTGATCGAGCGAGGCAAAGAAGAACGCCGCCGCGATCATGAACGTCGTCATCATGAGAATTCCTCCTGTTGATTGATGAGTGAGTCCAGCAGGTGCGCCATCTCGCCTGCAGCCGTCGATTCGAGCCTCGCGTCCCACGACGCAATCGTCTTCGTCAGGGCAGCACGCAGCGATTGCAGCGCCGCAAGCTGCTGCTCGACATCCGCGAGCTTGCGCGACGCGAGCTCCCGAACCTGGCGGCAGGGAGGGTCTCCGGAGGCCCGCTGGCGGAAGATTCGAGAAAGCTCGTCGAGCGTAAAACCGATCGCGATGGCGCGACGGATGATGCGGATGCGGTCGACGACCGCCGGCGAATACCGCCTGTAGCCGCTGCCATCACGCACGACGTTCGTGATCACGCCCTTCCGCTCGTAGTGTCGGATCGTGTCGCGGCTCACGCCACATCGCTCCGCGATCTCGCCGATTGACAACAGACTCTCGGTCACAAGGACAAGGTAAAGCCTGGAACCAGTTCCAGGGTCAAGGGCCGGAGTCGTGTTGTCACATCATGCCGGAGAAAGTTCACCGGACATCAAAAGATGAATTCAGCTTCGAAACGCGGAAGAGGATCATCGAGCAGTGTAAACAGTGCGGCCGATCAACACGAGAGACATCACGCACGATATGTTTTCGCGAACTCCATCGCGTGGTACGTGATGATCAAATCCGCGCCGGCGCGCTTGATCGACGTGAGGATCTCGTTCATCACACGCGTGCCGTCGATCCAGCCGCACTGTGCGGCGGCCTTCACCATCGAGTATTCGCCGCTGACGTTGTAGGCGGCCACCGGCAGCGCGAACTTGTCGCGAGCGCTGCGGATGACATCGAGGTACGCGAGCGCCGGCTTGACCATGATGATGTCGGCACCTTCTTCGACATCGAGCTCGATCTCGCGCAGGGCTTCGCGGCCGTTCGCAGGATCCATCTGATACGTCCGCCGGTCGCCGAACTGCGGCGCGGACTCCGCGGCCTCCCGGAACGGACCGTAGAAGCCGGAGGCAAACTTGGCGGAGTAAGCCATGATGCCGACGTCGCTCAGCCGGCGTTCGTCGAGCCCGCGGCGGATCGCGGCCACGCGGCCATCCATCATGTCCGAGGGCGCTACGAAATCAGCTCCGGCCTGGGCGAACGAGAGCGCCTGGCGCACGAGAAGTTCGAGCGTCTGATCGTTGTCGACATCCTTCTTCCCGCTCTTTTCGACGATCACACCGCAATGGCCATGGTCGGTGTACTCGCACAGACAGACGTCCGCCATGACCGTCATCTGCGGGACGGAGCGCTTGATGGCTTCGATTGCCGACTGGACGGGACCGGCAGGATCCCACGACGACGATCCGATGGCGTCCTTGAATTCCGGAAGACCGAAGAGCAATACCGCGCGAATGCCGGCGTCGAATGCGCGCGCCGCTTCTTCGACGATCTCGCGCGCGCGCATCTGCCACACGCCGGGCATCGATGCGATCTCGACTTTGCCGCGGCTGTTGGGCACGACGAACAGCGGATAGATCAGATCTTCCGGCCGGACGACCGTCTCGCGCACGAGAGCGCGGATCGACTCCGTCCTGCGAAGCCGGCGGGGGCGGCGCGTCACCGCCGATTCGACGTCAGTCTTCCGGTTTGATTCGCTCGGTTTCGTCGTCGTCGTCATCAGGTTCTCCATGGAAGTAGTAGCCGCGCGCGCATTCGGGTGAACAGAATTTTCGGCCGCCATAGGCGCGGTGCGCGCATTCGGGACAGAAGTAGCGCGCGCAGACACCGCACTTTTCGAGATGCAGCATCTCGCCGCTCACGCCACAGGTTCTGCATACGCGTTCGTCGATGGCCATCGAAATATCTAACGCTCTGGTACGTTTGACTATAATCCCGCTCCCTCTTTTTTTGTGGCGGTGTAGCTCAGATGGTTAGAGCGGGCGTCTCATAAGCGCTAGGTCAGAGGTTCGACTCCTCTCACCGCCACCACGCTTCATCGCCGCGGGGCGGTGAATCGCCTCCGAAGGCCTAACGCCTAAGGCCTCAGAGAGTACGCTAAGCGCGTGACGATCGTCGAACGCGTCCGCGGATTCTTCGAGCGGCATCGCATCGCGCCGTCGCGCATCGTGGTGGCCTGCTCCGGCGGCGTCGACTCCACTGCGCTACTCCTGGCACTCTCGGAGCTCGGTTACCCGATCGTTTGCGGACATGTGAACCATCACCTTCGCGGTGAGGAATCCGACGCCGACGAGGCAATCGTACGTGCTCTCTGCGCACGCCTGGGCGTGGCGCTCGAGGTGCGTGACGGGTTGCTCGACAACGCTGCCGTTCGGCGATCGGGCGTGGAGGCGGCGGCGCGCGACTTACGTCAGGCCCGATTGCAGGAGATTCGCGCTGCGGTCGGTGCCGAGTACATCGCCACGGCGCATCAGAAGAACGATCAGGCCGAGACCGTCGTGATGCGACTCATCACAGGGACGGGGCTCGCCGGATTGCGCGGGATTCATCCCGTTCGCGAGGACGGCTTCATCCGCCCGCTGCTCGACGTCACGCGGGGCGACATCGTGGCCTTTTTGGCCGAGCGTGGAGTTACGCCACGACTCGACCGGATGAACGAAGATCGGCGATTCCTGCGCAATCGCGTGCGCGCGGCGCTCAAGGATCTCGGTCCGGGCGCGGTCGACAGCATCGCCGCTGTCGCTTCCCAGGCGCAGCAGCTCTGGCCGTACGTGGAGAAAGCGATCGATCGTGCCGAGCACGTCGAGGCCTCTCGCGACGAGACCCGTTTCCTCGACTGGCCAGCCGACCCATGGATGCGACAGGCGATTCTGCAGCGGCACATCCGCAGACTCGACGAGCACTCGCGCGATGTCTCCGCCGCGGATTTAGAGCGCCTCGCGGCGAGCATCGACTCGATCAAACGCGTCAACGTCACGAAGTCGCTCGAGCTCATCCGTCGCGGCGATACATTGGTCCTGCAGCATGTACCGCGGCCATCCGAAGACTTCGAGGTGACGATCCGCCCCGGCGAGCGCACATACGTCCCGCAGATCAACGCGACGATCATGATCACAGAGCACTCAGCACCGAGCACTGAGCACTGCTTCACGCTCCGTAACCGCCGGCCGGGCGATCGCTTTGGACGCAAAAAGCTGAAGGATCTCTTGATTGATCGTAAAATCGCCGCCGAACTTCGCGACCGCATTCCGCTCCTGGTTTGGAACGATGAGATCGTGTGGGTCGGTGGGGTTGGAGTTTCGGATCGATTCAAGCATTTCGAGGTGGTCCTGGAGCATGCGTCACAAGAAGATCAAGACGGCCTACAGCGCCAAGAAGATCGCGCAGCGCATCGAAGCGCTGGCCAAACAGATCCGTAACGATACGGGGCCGGGCGAGGTATTTCTGCTCGGGATTCTGAAAGGCGCGTCCTGCTTTCTCGCCGACCTCGTGCGCGCCATCCCTGGCGAAGTGAGCTACGGATTCATCGACGTGGTGCAGGACATGGCCGACGCCGAGACGGCCAACGCCCTGGAAATCGACTACTTCAGCTACATCAATATCGGGAAGCGGAACGTTTACCTGCTGAAGGACGTCGTGTCGACCGGAGTCATCGAGACCTACCTTCTCTCCCAGCTTCGGCAGCACAATCCGTCGACTCTCAAGCTCGTCGCTCTGCTCGACCGTCCGGGAATGCGCACCGTCGATCTCACCGTCGACTATCGCCTCTTCGAAGTCAAAGAAGGCGCGTTTGTTGGATACGGACTGGAGTTACAGGGCCGTCACGGCAATCTGCCGTACATCGGCAAGTTGTGAGAGGCCAGCGCGCCTCGGAATGACCAGTGGCCCCCTGCCGTTTGAAAACGCGGTAGTGTAGTAGTCGTCGGAGGCAATCCTTGAATTCCACCGTAAAGACCGCGCTGCTCTGGGTTGTAATCATCGTCCTCGTCTTCCTGCTCTGGAGTCTGTTCCAGACGACCAAGGGGGCGAGTGAGCAGATCGCCTTCAGCACGTTTCTCGAAAAAGTGAACAACGGAGAAGTCGCCAAGGTCCTCATCCGCGGAGACGAGATCCGCGGCGAGTACAAGACTTCCGGACAGGGCGGCAAGCGAGAGTTTCACCTCAACGGCCCGAGTAACTATCCCTCGATGATCGACCTTCTCAAGCAACAGAAGGTTCAGATCGAATTCGATCCGAAGACCGAAGCACCGTTCATCACGGCGCTCATCACCTGGGCGCCCGTTCTCTTCCTCGTCGGCCTCTGGATCTTCTTCATGCGCCAGATGCAGGCCGGAGGCAACAAGGCTCTCTCGTTCGGCAAGTCGAAAGCGAAGCTCCTCTCCGGCAGCGCCAAGAAAGTGACGTTCAAAGACGTCGCCGGCGTCGATGAAGCCAAGCTCGAGCTCCACGAGATCATCGAGTTCCTCAAGGAGCCGCAGAAATTCACGAAGCTGGGCGGCAAGATTCCGAAAGGCGTCCTGCTGATGGGACCTCCGGGAACGGGCAAGACGCTCCTCGCACGCGCGATCGCCGGCGAGGCCAACGCACCGTTTTTCTCGATCTCCGGCTCCGATTTCGTGGAGATGTTCGTCGGCGTCGGCGCCTCGCGAGTGCGCGATCTGTTCGAACAGGGTAAGAAAAACGCGCCGTGCATCATCTTCATCGATGAGATCGACGCCGTCGGCCGTCACCGCGGTGCGGGACTCGGCGGTGGACATGACGAGCGCGAGCAGACCCTGAACCAGCTCCTCGTCGAGATGGATGGCTTTGAATCAAACGACGGCGTGATCCTCGTCGCCGCCACCAACCGGCCCGACGTCCTCGATCCGGCCCTCCTCCGCCCCGGCCGCTTCGATCGCCGCGTCGTCGTCGACTTACCCGATCTGAAGGGCCGCGAAGGAATCCTCCGCGTACACACGCGCAGCATCCCGCTGGCCGAAGACGTCGACGTCGTGGTGCTCGCGCGCGGTACGCCGGGATTCTCCGGCGCCGACCTCGCGAATCTCGTCAACGAGGCCGCCCTCAACGCGGCGCGCTACGACAAGAAGAAAGTCCAGATGGTCGACTTCGAGTTCGCGAAGGATAAGGTCATCATGGGCGTCGAGCGCAAGTCGCTGGTGATGAGCGATCGCGAGAAGCGGAACACCGCATATCACGAGTCGGGTCACACGATCGTCGCCGCGGTTCTTCCGGCAGCCGATCCTCTGCACAAGGTCACCATCATCCCGCGCGGCCGTGCCCTCGGCCTCACGCAGCAGCTTCCGACCGAAGACAAGTATTCGTATTCGAAGCGGTATCTCGACGCGATGCTCGCCGTCCTGATGGGCGGTCGCATCGCCGAAGAGATCTTCATCGGCGAGATCACCACCGGCGCCGGCAACGACATCGAACGCGCCACGACGATGGCGCGCCGGATGGTCTGCGAGTGGGGTATGTCCGACCTCGGACCCGCCACCTTCGGCAAGAAGGAAGAAGCGATCTTCCTCGGACGCGAGTTCGCGCAGCATCAGGATTACTCCGAGGCAACGGCGATCGAGATCGACAGGGAAGTGCGGCGGATTCTCGACAAGGCTTATGCCACGGCGAAAGAGATCATCACGAACAACAAGGCAGCGCTCGACCGCGTCGCGCGCAAGCTGCTCGAGCGGGAGACGCTCGAGGGATGGGAAGTCAACGACATCCTGCGCGAGGAAACCGGGAACGACTACATGAAGATGAAGGAGTACGACCCGGAGGAGACGAGCCCCGGCGAGAAGATGACGATCGCGCCGGGATCGGGACCGTCGACCGACGTGGCCACACCGGTGCCGCAAGCGCCTCCACCGGCGTCGAGCCCGCAGCCCGACCGCAACGCGTGAAACGCGAACCGATCTTCTGCGGCGCGACCGATTACGACGTCGAAGCCGCTGAACGTCTGCTCAAGGACTGGGGCATCGACTTCTCGGTGTCGCTCCACGCTGCCGATGGCAGCGAGAGTCGCGTCTGCTTTCTGGGCATCGTGCTCGAAGTGGATCCTACAGACGCCGAGGCCGCGCGTCGCCTGCTGACGACGAACGGGTTCGGCGCCGGGGTCATCACTCCGAGCGCATGACGACGTCAGCCGAGCCGTTGTCGATCGACTCGAGGAACGGCAGAACACTTCCCGTTCCGCCGATGACTTCGACGTCGACCTGCATGTCGCGCAGATCACCGAACGAGTCACGCTGCGGGCCGATGATCGTGCGCGCGAGATCGTTGATCACGAGCATCTGATTCGCGTTGACGGTGAACTCCTTCGACGAGACCGTCTGCGCGCTGACCAGCGCTCCGGCCGGGAACGTGTACCAGACGCTGACGCGCACCGTGGCCGCTTGCCCGGCTGTCTCCACGAGGATCAATGTCGAGCGGAACGTTGCCGAGGTGCCGGCAGTGATCGTCTTCGCCGAAGCGTCGCCAACGCCGCTGAAGCGCCTGGACTGGCCGTTCGCGAGCGCATTCGCCACCGGAACGATGGGAAGAGCGCTGCCAAATGACTTTCCACCCGACGTCATCGTCAATCGCGCGGAGGCGCTGATCGAGCCTGGTGTGCCGGTGATGCGCACGTAGCCGTTCGCCGGTGTTACTGTCGTTCGCTGCGTCTCGAGTGGACGGATGTTGAGCTGCTGCGTCGCCGAGGTTTCAGGATTGAGGCCGTGCGCGCGCACCGCTCGACGGCGACTCGACGGCGTCACGATGTTGAGCGTGGCGCTGACAGAGGAGGCGGTGGCGTTCGTCACGTAGACATCTGTCTGCGCTGTGCCGGTGGCCGAAATCGTCGGCGCGATCAAGCTGTCGCTCGCACCCGATGTCGCGGATGGATCGGTCACGATCCAGGAGTCGGACGAGTTGTTGTCGGATACGCGCGCGTACGCGTTGATGCGCGTGGTGCCCGTGTTTGTGATCACAACGGAGCGCGCGCCTTCCACGACTGTGTTGCCGCCGTCCGTCGTCGAGACGAACGAAGTCATCGTCAGCGATGCTTTCGCTCCGATCGGCGCGCCGTTCGCGTCATAGGCTTGAACGTCCGCCGTCCCCAAAAGTCCGCTCAGCTCCTGCACGACGACGACCGTGCGCGTGTTCGCACTGCGCTCCACACCGGAGAGGACCAGCCGTTGGCCCGGTCCCGCTCCGCGATCGGAGCGGAACATCGGGATCGCAGAGAAGTATGCGGATGTTCCCGAAGGATTGGCCATCCGCAACGCGGCGGCGGAGAGATTCGTGAGCGTCCCGCGCAACATCAGGCTCGGACTGGCTTCGACTCCGAAAATGCTCGTCGATACCGACGGCAACGTCACGCCGAGATTGGACGCCAGTTGCGGCAGCGTCGCGATCTGCGATGCGGCCGTGAGGAAGAGTTTCAGATCGGGGATCGGCGATGATCCGCGATTGGAAAGGAGAAGATCGCCGGCAATCCCCGGACCCGATCCATGTCCGGCGACGAACAGCGCGAGCTCGTTGTTTCCCAATGCCGGCGGCGCGCCTGGCGTTACGCCGGGCTTCACGACGTCGACGATCGTCACGGTGATCGTCGATGTCGGTGCCGAGCCGTCGGAAATGCGCGTGCTTCCAGTCGGGCTGCCGAGGAATCGGAGAGAGAGGGCGCCGGTGGCGCTGCCGATCAGCGCCGCGCTGTCGGGCCGCTTGGTCCGGTCGATGCTGAACGAGACGCTCTTCGTCTCACCCGGATTGATCGTGATCGTTCCGCTCTGAGGAATGATCCACGGCACATCGGCGACGGCAATGCCCTGCATCTGCGCAGCGCCTGAGTTCTTGAAAGAAACGGAACCAGCGGGAGTCGTGACCTCGACGCGGGCGACGGTTGGCTGCGGATTCACCGTGCCTGTCGGAGGAGCGGCGACGAGCAACCGAACCGGAACGACGAGCGAGGCGTCGCCGCTCGCGGTGATGCTGCCGTCATAGGTTCCTGCCGGTTGCGCGTTGGCAGTGATGACGACGAATTGACTTGCGCCCGGCTGCAGCGTGAATGATGCAGGCACGATCGTGAAAAAGTTGCCGCTCGTGGACAACGTCACATTCGCCGGATCCGTCCCGACGTTCGCCAGCGAGAAGCTGTCGGTCGCTCCCGATTGTCCAGCAGCCTGCAACATGCCGGATGGAAATGACCCTGCGACGACGCGCGGACCGGTGCCGGTCACCGTCACCGTCGTGGCCGCAGTCGAGGTGCCGCCGATGCCGCTCGCAGTCAGCGTGTACGTCGTCGACTTCCTCGGCGACACCCCGACGCTGCCGGCCACGGGCTGCGAGCCGATGCCGTTGTCGATCGTCACGCTCGCGCCGTTGATCGTCGACCACGAGAGAGTCGTGGATCCACCCGCGGTAATCGTTGAAGGATTCGCAGTGAAGCTGATGATCGAAGGTGGCGGCGTACCACCCGAACTGCGCGTGATCGTGAAAGAGAATGCCTCGCCAGGATCCTGATCCGTGGCCGCTCCGGCGATCGTTTGTCCCGAAACGGTGGCGGCGAACGCTGTGGTCGTGCCGTCGCTCTCAGTCACCATACCGACGATCGTTGTCCCGTTGATCAACGCCGTCAGCGTGCCGTTGCTCGTGCCCGTATCGACGAGCGTGCAGTTTCCGGCGGAATCCTCCCGGTCCTCTTTCAGCCCACCAGCGCTGAAGTTACCCGTCAACGCGTTTCCAACCTGCAGGAGACTGACGGATAGTGGACCGGAGTACGTGACCGGCGCGAGCTTGTGACAGGGAGCGATTGTCGCCGTGTACGTGCCGTTATATGTGCCGCTGAGACCCGAGCCCGGGGGCTGCGAGCTCGTGCGCGTCAGTGTTCCGCCGACGCTGAGCCTCTCGTCTGGGATCGACAGCGAAAAGGTCATCGACGAGCCGCCGACCGAGAGCGATAACTGACCAGCACCCCCCTGGACGTTCACCGGAACACTGATCGTCGAGCCGGATACGCTCCCGCCGACCGGAAGGACGACGGGAATGGTGCCGACCTGCATGCAATGCTCGTTGAGCTGCGGCGCGATGACGGTAACGGCGCCACCCACGGACGTTCCAATCTGCACCAGCTCGGCCGTTACGCGGCCGCTTTGATTGAGCGTAACTCCGTTCTGGCAGGTCTTCGTGCCACTGTAATCGCCGCTCCATGTCCCGGTGAAGTCGAGGGTCTGAGCGCTCGCAGCGAACGCGAACAGCAGAAACGAAGAGCACAGAATGACTGCGCGCCGGCGCGCCATGCAGCACCTCTCTCTGTTGCGGTGCCGACTAGTATGGTGAGCCGCTGAAATCGCGTCAAGCGCGCCCTGACGTATCATCCGGCCGCGTGCGGAAACGCGTTTACATCGCTCACACCGGCGGCACGATCGGCATGAACCGCACCCGCAGTGGGTACGGCACACAACGCGGTTACCTGCAGCAGCAGATGGAAATCATGCCGGAGTTGAGACACCCTTCGATCCCGTCTTTCACGATTCACGACTACGATCCGCTGCTCGATTCGTCGAACATGACGCCGGCCGACTGGGTCAAGATTGCCCGCGACATCGATGCTGTCTACCGCGAGTTTGACGGCTTCATCGTCCTTCACGGCACCGACACGATGGCCTACACCGCCTCGGCCCTGCCGTTCATGCTGGAGAGACTGCGCAAGCCGGTCGTGATCACCGGCTCGCAGATTCCGCTTTGCGAAGTACGCAATGACGCGCGCGAGAATCTCATCACGTCCCTTCTGATCGCCGCGAACTACGACATCCCGGAAGTGTGCCTCTACTTCGGAGGGAAGCTCTTACGCGGCTGCCGTTCCACAAAAGTGAGTGCGGACGGCTTTGCCGCCTTCGATTCGCCGAACTTCCCGCCTCTGGGCACCGTCGGCATCGATATCGAAGTGAACTGGGATCTCGTGCGCAAGTCGAACGGCCGCGGGAAGCTGCGCGTTCATGAGCTGCACGCGCCGGTCGTCAGTGCGTTGCGCCTCTTTCCGGGGATCTCGCCCGATCTCGTGCGCAACGTGCTGCGCCCGCCGCTGCAGGGGCTCGTTCTCGAGACCTACGGGATCGGCAACGGTCCCGATCACGATGAAGACTTTCTCGCGGCGCTCGAGGAAGCGACTTCACGCGGAGTCGTGATCGTCGATTGCACCCAGTGCCTCGAGGGAACCGTCGACCTCGATGAATACGCGACCGGCACCGCCCTCGCGCGCTCCGGGGTGATCAGTGGTTACGACTTGACGGCGGAGGCGGCGCTGGCGAAGCTCTTCTATCTTCTCAGCCGCGGCGGATCGCCCGAGCGCGTGAAGGGCGAGATGCAGCGCGACCTGCGCGGCGAGATGACGGTACGGCAATGAGTCGCGATGCCGATCTGCGCGAGGAGACGAGTCGCGTCGAGGCGTTCAGCGACGGCATCTTCGCGATCGCGGCGACGCTGCTCATCCTGGAGATCCGCACGCCGGAACATCTCCACGGCGGCCAGCTCGCCAGCGCGCTGGCCTCGCTTTGGCCGTCCTATCTCGCCTTCGTTACGAGCTTCTTCACGATCGGCGTGATGTGGATGAATCATCATCGCCTGTTCAACCTGATCGGCAAGAGCGACCAGGGCCTGCTCGCCTCGAACGCACTGCTTCTGATGGGCGTCACGTTCGTGCCGTTTCCGACTGCGCTTCTGGCGCGTTATCTGACGCACCCTGATGCGTCCATCGCGGCCATTTTCTACAACGCCGTGTTTCTCTACCTCGCTCTCGCGTTCCAGCTTCTATGGCGCCATGCTTCGGGTCATGCTCGGCTGCTCGAGGACGATGCCGATCCCGAATCCGTCGCCGCGATCACACGCCAGTATCGATTCGGGCCGGCCTTCTACATCGTGCTGATCGCGGTCGCATACTTCAGCGCCGTGGCCAGCCTGGTGCTGAATCTCGCGCTCGCGGTCTTTTTTGCGATTCCATCCAGTCGGTTCAGACGGCGCCCGTTCGCATAGCCTGAATGTAGTCTGTGTAGGCCGGAGTCTCGCCGCCCTGCCGCACGACGGTCGCGATCTGTCCGCGGTGATACGCACCATGCATCACGACGTGCATGAGCACATCGTCGATGCGGCTCGACCACGCCTCCCCTTTCGAGTTGCGATACTCGATCGTTGCATCGAGCTCTACGTGCTGGAGAATGGAGGTCCAGGCACCGCGCAGCGGATCGACCTCGGACGCACATTGATCGAGCGTCAATTCGGGCCAGACCGCCATCTTCGCTTTCTCGTTTCTGATCCTCGCGAGCCACAGCCATTGCGCGGCGATGATGTGTCCGAGAAGCCGCAGCGCCGGTTGCGGTGCGCCGATTCCGCGCAGCAGCGCCACCTCTTCGCGATTGGCCCAGTCGTCGTAGCGGAGCAGACGTTCGAATTGCATCACGTAAGGATGCCACGCGAGACCTTGGAGTGCGGCAGCACTCCAAGGCGTAGAGAGTCCCGGGGCGGTTGTTACAATTCCTACAGTGGCCAAGAAGGCGGTCGTCTTTTCGTGCACCGAGTGCGGCAATCAATCATCGAAGTGGCTCGGACGCTGCCCCGACTGCAACGCCTGGAACTCGTATGCGCAGGAAGACATCGCTCCCACAGCGCCTGCGACCGCTCTGAGCTCGGCTTCCGCGCCCCAGCCGCTCGACCAGATCGAAGCCGACATCGCGCCGCGCATCAGCGTTCGCCTGCCGAATCTCGATCGCGTCCTGGGTGGCGGTGTCGTGCCGGGTGCAGTCGTTCTCGTCGGTGGCGAGCCGGGAATCGGCAAGTCGACACTGCTCCTGCAGACTGCACAGCAACTCGCTCGCGACAGTCCCGTGCTTTACATCTCCGGCGAAGAGTCTCCGCGGCAGATCGCGTTGCGCGCGCGGCGGCTCGGCACCACGAGCACCAACATTCATCTGTTCAGCGAAACATCGGTCGAGCGGATCGTCGCCGAAACGGAGAAGATGCGGCCGGCCGCCGTGATCGTCGACTCGATTCAAACCGTACACACCTCGGTGAATGCGTCGACACCCGGCTCCGTCGGGCAGGTGCGGGACTCGGCCGGAGTTCTCATGGCCGCGGCGAAACGGACCTCGATCCCGTTCTTTCTCATCGGACACATCACGAAAGAGGGAACGATCGCCGGTCCGAAAGCGCTCGAGCACATCGTCGACACGGTTCTCTACTTCGAAGGAGAGAAGTTTCAGAACTATCGCGTGATCCGCGCATACAAGAACCGCTTCGGGCCGGCGAACGAAGTGGCGATCTACGAGATGCACGACAGCGGGCTCGAAGAAGTGGCCAACCCATCGGCCGCTTTACTCTCACAGCGCAGTGGTGCTCCCGGATCGGCAGTGCTGGCCGCGGTCGAAGGGACGCGCCCACTGCTCATCGAGGTACAGGCGCTCGTCTCGACGAGCCACTACCCGTCGCCGCGGCGAATGTCGATGGGCATCGATGCCAATCGCGTCTCGCTTCTCCTGGCGGTGCTGGAGCGAAGAGGCATCGTCAACCTCGCCGCGCATGACGTGTATGTCAATGTCGCCGGCGGCCTCCAGGTCGACGAGCCCGCACTCGACCTCGGCATCATCGGCGCTCTCGTGTCCTCACAGCGCAACTCGCCGCTGCCGCACGATCTCGTCATGTTCGGGGAAGTCGGTCTCCTCGGCGAAATCCGCAGCGTTTCGCAGCCCGATCTCCGGGCGCGGGAGGCGGCGGCCCTCGGATTCCGCCGCGTCATCGTCCCCCACTCGAATGCGTCCGAGGTACGCGCGGATGTCGATGTGGTGGCGGTGCGAGGGGTTGAGGATTTCGTAAAGGCCCTGCTACACTGAGCCGCGTCCGTCCCGGGAGAACCATGGAAGCCCCTCTCTGTCGCAGTGGGTGGGTCGGCAGGCTCAGCCTGTTTGCGGCGGTCTTGTCGCTCATCCTGACCGGCTGCGCCACGACCACAGTCGCACCCGCCTCACAGCCTGTCGCGATCGCACAATCAGAAGACGATGATTTCAGTCTGCTCGTTGCGCAACTGCGATCAGACCTCAATCGTTACAACAAGCGCGAGGCGGAACGTCAGCCTGCGCCGTCATCAGTCGTAAAGTCCGCGCGGGCACGCGATACAGAATTCGCCGCGAAAGCAAAGGCGCTGTTCGCCCCTCTTTCCGCGATCCGCATGCCGGTCGTCGGGATCAGCCATCGTCAGCTTTACGACAGTTGGGGCGATCCGCGCGATGGCGGCGAGCGGCGGCATAAAGGCATCGACATCTTCGCCCCCCGCGGAACTGCCGTCGTCGCTGTGACCGACGGCGTCATCAGTTACATCGGCGATCAGCCGAAAGGCGGTCATTGCCTGTGGCTGACGACTGAAAGCGGCGCGTCGTTCTACTACGCGCACCTCGATCGCTGGGCTCCCGGCCTCTACGAAGGGATGGAAGTCATCAGCGGTGACCTCCTCGGCTTCGTCGGCAACACGGGCAACGCGGCCAGCACTCCGCCTCATCTCCATTTCGGCATCAATCAGAGCGACGAGATGGTGAACCCGTATCCGGTGCTCACGCGCGCCACGCCTGTCGCGCGCGCACACGTCCACTCCGATCTCGGCGGTGGCTACGGCACGCATTGAAGAACCATCCGATATAGCGATCAACGACACGGCCAAAGCGTGGGCGATCTTCTTTGCTCGTGCGGTCCTTGGACTGATCTTCTTCATGGCGGGCGCATGGAAAGTCTTCGCGCTCACTCCCGTAGGTCACGTGCGGCGGTTCTTCCTTCCTTTCCAGGACACGTTTCTGCCCACCTGGTCACTCTGGCTCACAGGATTTGCGATTCCGTTCATCGAGCTGATCGCCGGCGCACTGGTCATCGTGGGCCTCTTTATCCGACCAGCGCTCATCAGTCTGGGATTCGTGCTCGTCATCGTTACGTTTGGTCACCTGTTGAAGGAGCCGCTGTACGCGTTTCACGAGCACGTCATTCCGCGCCTCGCGTTAGTGTTGCTGGTTCTGCTCCTGCCTTCGGAATGGGATCGATTTTCCATCGATGGAATCCTTCGACGGCGCGGTCACGCGACGGCTTCGGCGCGCCAGATCCCCGGATAGTCGACCACAAATCCTGCGCTGTTCACCCGCAGGTCGGCGACAAAGCTTCCGCCCGCGCTTTCGTATCGATACAGGTCTGCTGCGAGCCGGCTGTACGTTTGATCGAGCGGCTCCAGCGTCAGGCTCGGGAAACGCAGCCACGCGGCGCGTACGGCAACTCGGTCGCCGATGGCAGGACTGAGTCTCCGAATGGGCAACAAGTTCGTCGAGGGACTGAAATTGAGATCGACGTCGACGCAATCAGCGACCGCTGGACAAGGGTTCCCGTTCATGAGCCACGTTCCGTCTTCGCTCGCGTCAATCGCGAGATCGACGAGGCGGCGGCCGATCCAACCCTTCACGTGAACCGATCGCGTTCGCCATTTCGCTGTGCAGACGATCGTGTAGTTGAAACACACCGGCTCGTCATCGTGAACGAAGACGGCCACTCCTTCGAGCTGCCATGAAGAGCCCGATCGCGCCACGCGTGCTGCCTCGTGACCGGGATGATCGAGTCTGACCCAAAGGATCGAAGACGAGGTGCCGAGACTACGGCTTGGGGGGTTTGTCTTTTTCTTTCTCTTTCGCTTCAGCTTCATCCTCTTTGAGTAACTGCGCGAGCTCTTCGTCGCTGATCGGATCCGCGCCGTCGAGAAACTTCTGTTCCGCCGTCTCCCGCGCCGCCTTTTCCTCCTTCGTCTCGCTCTCGATGGGCTTGCATCGCGACCACTCTTCATTCGTGAGGACGCGAATGTTGCTTGCGCGATAGAGCTGATCGGATTTCCATTCGCCACTGAGCATGAGGAGGTCGTTGCTGCGCAGCGTCGAAACCCACACGCGGCCCTTGGCACCGTACGCGCTCTTCGCCTCGACGCGTATGTAACGCCCATCTGGCAATCGGAACGAGAAGAACTCGGTTTTCGCTTCTCTGCTGCCGAAGCGGCCGACAAGCGGAGGTTTGAGACCCAGCAGAGCGTCGACGATCGTCTCTCCGATTTTCAGTTGCACGTCGACTGACTCTGCATCGACGCGAAGGTGACTGGCACGGCCGATCACGCGGACGCGGTCGCCGAGGCGCAGATCGTCAGCGCTGAAGGACGTCTTCTCGAAGGTGAGACGTGTGGAGTCTCCAATGACCACACGCAACCGCTTGCCATCATCGGCGCGGATGATCATGCGATCGGCGTTTCGGCTGAGACGGCAGATCGTTCCTTTTACATCGACCGGTAACGTAGTGGCGACGAATGCCAGCAGCGCGATCCACATGAGATGATTCTACAGTCGGCTGCCCGTCACCGGGTCGCGCCAGCCGAGGTGCAGCTCGCGCAGCGGCTGCATGACGAAGTCGCGCTGCAGATAGCGCGGGTGCGGAAGCGTCAACGCCGCCGACCGGCGGACGTTCGCGCTGTGGAGGATCAAATCGAGATCGATCGTGCGGGGCGCATTGCGCCCGCCTCGCACGCGTCCGAGACGTCGCTCGATGTCGAGGAACTGTATGAGCAGCGCTTCCGGCGTGAGGTTCGTGTGGCCGGCCACGACCATGTTCAGGAAGCGCGGCGATCGAGGGGGAGCGTCGACCGGTTCGGTTTCGTAAACGGAGCTCACGCGCACGATCGACATGACGCGCTGGAGCTCATCGACAGCGCGGCGCAGGTTGTAGAGGCGGTTGCGGAGATTCGAGCCGATCGCGACGAGGACCGATTCAGGACTCGATATCGATCTCATTGGAGAGCTCATTGACGTCCTCGGCTGCGCGCGGAAAAAAACGGCCGAGATGCTCGCCGGCGCTGCCAATCGCTTCGACGATGCCCTCCGTGAACTCGCCGGCCTTGAAGCGGATCGTGAGCTTCGCGGCGATGTCATCCCAGAATCCGGCCGGAACTTTTTCGTCGATGCCTTTGTCGCCGAGAATCACGAAGCGCTGCTGCTCGGACGCGATGAAGAGGAGCACGCCATTTCGCAGACCCGTCTTGGCCATGCCCAGCCGCTCAAATGTTCGTTCCGCAAATTGGCGGATGTCGTCGCCCGCTTGCGGCTGCACGTGCACGCGAATCTCGCCGGAGGTTTGTTTCTCCGCGTCGGCGATCGCCGTGACGATGCGCGGCTGATCGAGCGCAGCGAGAAATTCTTTCTGCTTCATCACCACCCTCCTGTGGCCCCACCCCCACCGAACGACCCGCCCCCGCCCGAGAACCCACCCCCACCGCCTCCCCACCCACCGCCCCCGCCGCCGCCGAACGTCACGCCGCGTCCGCCGCCGCCCAGGAAGAACATCGGCCAGAAGCATCCGCCGCATCCTCCACGACGCGTCAGCAACGGAAGGATGAAGATGATGAAGACGAGAACGATCACGATTGGGATGATCGATCCCGCCACGCCGCCGCCGCTGCTCGTCGAACCGCGCGGCTGATAGGGTGGCACCGGTGCCTCGCCGCCGCGAATCTTCGCGATGATCGCGTCGGCGGCAGCGTTCAGACCGCCGGCCCAGTCAGCCTGCCGGAAATGCGGCGCGATGTACTCGCGAATGACGCGCGACGAGAACGCGTCGGTGATCGTCCCTTCGAGCCCGTAACCGACCTCGATCCTGACTTTGCGTTCTTTCACGAAGACGAAGAGGACGAGTCCGTTGTCGTATTTCTTCTGTCCGACCTTCCAGCGCTGCACACAGCGGATCGTGAAGTCCTCGATCGACTCGCCTTCGATCGACGGGAAGACGTAGATGATGAACTGCGCGCCGCTCTGCCGTTCGAAATCAGCGAGCTTGCGATTCAGTGCCTCGGCCTGCGAAGCGTCGAGGAGACCGGCTTTGTCGGTGAGCCACTGGGTGGGAGGGGGCGGGACGTCGAGTGCGAACGCGTTCGGCGCAAGACTCCAGATCAGCGCGAGAAGAGGGATGAGGGCGGAGGGATGAGGGATGAGTCGCCTTCGTTCATCCCTCATCCCTCATCCCTCATCCCTCATCCCTCTCTTCAGCGCGTCCCCGACGTCGCAGTCGCCGTCGGCTGATTTCCAAACGGCTGGAACTCCACAGCCGGTGGCGTGGCCGATCCCGGAACCCCGCGGAAGTATGCCTTCGCCTTGAAGCCGCTCATGTTCGCGACGAGGTTTGCCGGAAAGCGGCGAATGGCGGTGTTGAACTGCTGCGCATCCTGGTTGTAACGCTGTCTCTCGACGGCGATGCGATTCTCCGTTCCTTCGAGCTGCGATTGCAGCTCCAGGAAATTCTGATTCGACTTCAGCTCGGGATAACGCTCCACCACCACGAGCAGCCGCGAGAGCGCGTTGCTGAGGCCCTGCTGTGCGGCGGCGAACTGCTCCATCGCGTTCTGATCGTTCGGCAGATTCGATCCGGCGCCCGGCGCCCCCGCGGGAGCCGCGACCTGACCGACGCGCGCGCGGGCGTTGACGACCGCCTCGAGCGTCGACTTTTCGAAATTCGCCGCGCCCTGGACTGTACGCACGAGGTTGGGGATGAGGTCAAAGCGGCGCTGGTATTGGCTCTCGACCTGCGCCCACTGCTGGTTGACCTGCTCGTCGAGACCGACGAGATTGTTACGAACGCTGACAAAGTATCCACCGAAGATGATGAGCGCGAGGATCAGCGCACCGACACAACCGAGCAGCCCGAATCTCGCCATCTAAAACTCCTCTTCTTCCTCATCCTCTTCAGGTTCTTCTTCGCGCTCGGGCTCGACGAACGTTTCCTCATCCTCTTCACCAGCCTCCGCCACCGGACCGGGTTCTTCGGCGACGAAGTCAGGCTCCTCGACGGGTTCCGGCTCGACGACGACGACGCGACTTCTCCGCGGTGTGCTCACAGCAGGCGCGTCTTCCGCGTCGCGTTGATCGGCACCGCACTTAGGACAGAGTGGAATCGGCTTCCCGAGGTCGTAAAACTTTGTGTGGCAACTGTAGCAGGTGTACTTCCGTCCGAGGTCAGGCATGGTTCTCCTGAAAAGCGGCGGTACGTTAGCAAGAGGGAGGGGGTCCGTCAACGGCGACGGGTGGTGGGTCGTTGGTCGTCGGTCGTCGGTCGTCGGGCCTTTAGGCGCTGAGGCCCCACGACCTACGACCCACGACCTACGACCTATCTCGTTTTCGGCGTCGTCTGCGCCGCCTGCGCCGAGGGCGCGCCCGGCTCCGGGGCGACACCGCGAGCACGCACATCCGCAGCGAGTGTGGCGAGCTTCTGCGCTTCGGGGAAGACGTCGAGCGCTTTCTCCACCTGCGTGTCGCCCTGCAGGCGATACGAATCCGATGCGTCGAGGCCGTACTTCGCAGCGATGATCTCCGCCTTCAGCGCGCGCTCGAGATACCGGCGATCATCCGGCTTCTGCAGAGCTTTGCGGATGTCCTCGATCGAAGCGATGTCCTGATCGGCGGCGAAGCGCGTGAACTCTTCGATCATCGCCGGCGAGATCGGCAGGTCTTTCGTCAGATCGGGGTGCTTCGCGGCATAGTCGACGGCATAATTGAAGATCGCGCTGCGGATCTCGAGGATCTGCGTCGTGCGCGACAGCGTCGGCGGCTTGATGATCACATCAGGCGTGATCCCGCCACCGCCGTAGACCACGCGGCCGGTGTCGGTCTTGAACTGCTGCCGCTGCGATAGCGGAATTTCGGTATTCGCGACTCCCTCGTCCGAATCATCGGCGACGTAGTAGTCGTAGAAGGAGGAATAGTCGCGCTGGATGTTCCGGCCCGAAGGCGTGTAATACTTCGATGTGGTGAGCGCGAGTCCCGCTCCGTACTGAAGCGTGTAGACGCTCTGGACGAGACCTTTGCCCCAGCTCGTCTCGCCGACGACAAGGCCGCGATCGTGGTCCTGAATCGCGCCGGCCACGATTTCCGAAGCCGAAGCGCTGCCGCGGTTCACGAGAATCACGAGCGGAACATCGAGTCGCTCATGCTTGCCGGGCGCCACGTAGTCCTGCGCGGAATCCGCTGTGCGACCCTTCGTGTAGACGATCATCTGCCCCTTCTCGAGGAAATGATCGGCGACGCCGACGGCGGCGTCGAGGAGACCGCCCGGATTCCGGCGCAGGTCGAGAACGAGCCTCTGCATCCCCTGCCCCTTGAGCTTGTCGATCGCTTCGTCGAGCTCGCGCACGGTCGTCGAAGTGAAGTCTTTGATCTTCACGTAGCCGACGCCGGGACGCAGCATGAGAACGTTCGAGATCGAATTCGTCGGGATGGCTGCGCGGACGATCGTCAGCGGAATTGGTTCCTTGATGCCGACGCGGATGATCTTGATGTGGACCGTCGTTCCCTTCGGTCCCTTGAGACGCTTGACGACGTCGTCGAGCGGCAGGTCGTCCGTCGGCGTGCCTTCCACTTCGGAGATCACGTCACCGGCGCGGATGCCGAGCCGGGCGGCGGGAGTTCCTTCGAGGGGCGTGATGACCGTGACCTGATCGTTGCGCTTGGTCACGAGAATGCCCAGACCGTAGAAGGTCCCCTTCTGGCGGTCCTGCATGTCCGAGTACTCTTTCGGCTCGAGGAAGGACGTGTGCGGATCGAGCGTCCGCAGCATGCCGTCGATCGACGAATAGACGAACTTGTCGGAGCCGATGTCCTCCGCGGACCAGGTCGTCACCGCGCCGAGGAGGTCGGTATATTCCTTCAGCCGTTTGTGCAGGTCGCTCTGCATCGGAGCGCCGAAGAGCCGATTCCCGTAGAATCCGCCGGCGAGCGTGGCCCCGATGAGGGCGACGAGCAGCGTCAGCGAGAACGTCCACTTGTGCGTCTTTTTGATTGTTGCCATGGTCGCTGGTGTAACGTGATTATAGCGGCGGAGTATTCATTCACGCAGGGGTGTTCACTCTCTCGTCACCGCGAGTGAGCGAGGTGCTATGTTCGGTCTCGGCGTTCCGGAGTTGGTTCTCATCTTTATCGTGGCGCTCATCGTCTTCGGTCCGAAACGCCTTCCGGAGATCGGCCGCACGCTCGGAAAAGCCCTCGGGGAGTTCAAGAAGGCGACCGATGAGCTGAAGAATACGGTCGAGCGCGAGGTCCGGCTCGACGAGCTGCGACAGATCACCCCGCCGCTGATTACGCCGGTCGAGACCGTATCAAGGACTGAGCCAGCGCCTCCGGCAGTGGCCGAAGGGCCAACGAATCCCTCTGAGTCGTGACCGAATCGGCATTCGAGTCAACCGCCGAAGCCGAGGATCCCGAGCGCGAGCTTCAAAAGATGTCCTTCCTCGAGCATCTCGAGGAGCTGCGCAAGCGACTGCTCTTCTCATTCATTGCGATCGCGGTGGGCTTCGCCGTCTGCTGGCGTTACGCCGATGCAATCTTCACGTGGATGGAACGGCCGCTCGCCCAGTTTCTCCCACCAGGCGACAAACTCGCGTACACGCGGCTGACCGGTCCCTTTTTCCTCTACATGAAGGTCGCGTTCTTCGCCGGACTCTTTCTGGCGTCGCCGCTGATCCTCCACCAGCTCTGGCTGTTCATCGCGCCGGGACTGTACAAAAAGGAGCGGCGCTACGCCGCGCCATTCATCCTCTTCGCCACACTCTTCTTCATCGCCGGCGGCTATTTCGGGTTCCGGTGGATCCTGCCCGCGACGTGCGGCTTCTTCATCGAGACCGGAAAGAACTTCAAACAGGTAGTCACGATCGACGACTACTTCTCGTTCGCGAGCATGATCATCCTGGCAACGGGTCTGGTCTTCGAGACGCCGATCCTGATCTTCTTCCTGGCGCGCCTCGGCATCGTCACGCCGGCGTTCCTGATGCAGAAAGCGAAGTACGCGATCGTAGGGTCGTTCATCATCGCCGCCGTCGTGACGCCGACGCCGGACATGGTCACGCAGACCGCTCTGGCGATACCGATGATCGTGCTCTACTTCATCGGTGTAGGCGTGGCTTACGCGTTCGGGAAGAAATACGATTAGGGGGTCAGGTCTTTCACTTTTCACTTTTTTTCTACGGCGTGTGGAAGCGGCCCGTGAGTACACTAGCGGTAGAAAATAAGTGAAAACTAAAGACCTGACCCCATTACCGTTCGATCTCGAAATCGGCGGAGAGATCGGGGATGGCCTCGTTGAAAATGACGACCGTCTCGGCCACGGGAAACAGCACGGTGTGGGCACCCTGCTGCACATCCATCACGATTTCGTAGAAGCCCTCGTTGATCGAGATGAGCCTGCCGGCCTTGCCCTTGAGCTGAAGCTGCTCGTTGAAGACCGAGACCTTCGCCGGTATCTCCATGCGGGCGTAACCATACGGGCGGCGGGAGCAGGAGTCAACTGACCCGTTGTCCGTTGACGGTAGTCCGCCAACGGACAACGCCTTATGGTTTCTTCTTTTCGCTGCTCTTCTTCGTAGCCGCAGCCGGCTTCTTCGTATCTGCGGCAGGCTTTGCCGCCGGAGTGGGCGCCGCTTCCATCTTTGGCGCAGCCGGAGGAGCGGGCGGCGGTGTGAAGTACGCCTCGTTGAACGTCGGATTGGCGGCTTTCTTCATCGTGTCGAGCGACTCCTGCAGCCGGCGCTGGCGTTCGCGCTTCGCGAGCGTGTCCTTCACCTTCTCGAACGGGGTCGTATCGTGCGATTCGACCTTGATGATGTGAAAGCCGTACTGTGTGCGAACGGGTCCGATGATCTCGCCCGGCTTCGCGGCGAAGGCGGCCTTCTCGAACTCCTCGACCATCTGGCCGCGCGAGAACGCGCCGAGCTCGCCGCCGCGCGAACCGGAGCCTTTGTCGTCCGATTCGGTCTTGGCGAGTTCTTCGAACGACGCGCCGGCCTGGATCTTCTTCTTGATCTCCTCAGCCTTGGCCTTCGCCTCGTCCTCCGTCAGCTCCTTTTTGCCCGCCTGCGCGGCCGGACTTCCCTTGAAGGCGATGAGGATATGGCGCGCCTTGATCTGCTCGTACTCGTTCTTGCTTTTGTCGTAGAGCGCCTGCAGATCGGCGTCGCTGAGCTGGATGCTCTTCTCCATCTTTTGCAGCTCGGCATTGGCCACGAGGTTCTCGCGCATCAGGTTGAGCTGCTGCGTCACCTCGGGATCATTCTGCAAGTTGTCTTTGAATCCCTGCGCCGCGAGCATCTTCATGCGCAGGTAATCCTCGGCGAATTGCTTCTTGCCGGGACCGGTCGCGAACTGCTGGTACTCCGGCGGAAGCGTCTTCACTGCGTTCTCGAACTCCGACTGCCGGATCGTCACGTCGCCGGCGGCGACGATGACCGGATCGGTGGCGGGGGTTGCGGCCTGCGGCTGCGCAGGCTGTGGCGCGGGCGGTGTCGCCGGTTTGTCCTGCGCCAGTGCGATACCGCCACAGAGCGCAAGAAGCATCATGAACATCGTTGTCTTCTTCACAACGTCTCCTTTGTTGGGGATGAATCTCACGAGCGAAACGGCGGGCTGTACGGTCGGATTCCAGACCGCTACAACTTCTTCACCGCCGCGGCGATCCGGGCCACGCCTTCCTTGATCCGCTCCATCGACGTCGCGTAGCTGATGCGGACGCAATCATCGCCGCCGAAAGCGATGCCGGGCACGACCGCAACGCGCGCCTCATCGAGAAGGAAGGTCGCGAACGAGTTCGAGTCGCGGATGCCGCCTCTTCCGAAGAAGGTCTTGATCTCGGGGAAGACATAGAACGAACCGTCGGGATCGGCGCAGCAGAATCCTTCGATGGCATTGAGTGCCGGAACGAGATATGCGCGGCGCTCGGCATAGGCCTCATGCATCCGGCGCACGGCGGAGTCGTCGCCATTGAGCGCCTCGAGCGCGGCTGCCTGAGCGATCGAGCTCGGATTCGAAGTCGAGTGGCTCTGAATTTTTCCTAGAGCAGCGACGATTTCGGGATGCGCGACCGCGTAGCCGAGGCGCCAGCCGGTCATGGCGAAGGTCTTGGACATCGAGTTCACGACGACGATGTTCTCCGGATACTGGTCGAACCAGCTCATCGCCGAAGCGTGCTTGTTGCCGTCGTAGACGAAGAGCTCATACGTCTCATCGAAGATGAGGAAGAGATCGCGCGAGACACACCACTCGACGATCTTGCGCAATTCCCCTTCCTCGATGACCGCGCCGGTCGGATTGCACGGAGAGTTGATGATCACGCCGCGCGTCTTCTTCGACGCGGCGCGCTCGATGACGTCGAATGTCGGCCGGAAGCGATTCGATGGTTCGGTATGCGCGAACACCGGTTTCCCGCCGGCAAACGCAACCTGATCGGGGAAGCTCACCCAGTATGGCGAAGGGATGATGACCTCGTCGCCGTCGCTGACGAGCGAGAGCATCACGTTGAAGAGCTCCTGTTTGCCGCCGCTGCCGGCGATGATGTTGTCGACGACGAGATGAGTTCCATAGCGGCGGTTGTAGCGTGCGGCGATCGCTTCGCGCAGCGCTTTGGTGCCGTTCGCGTGCGTGTACTTCGTCAATCCCTGGTCGATGGCGCGCTTGCCCGCCTCGGCGACATTCTTCGGCGTGGCGAAATCGGGCTCGCCGGGACCGAAGTCGATGAGATCGACTCCCTTCGCCGTGAGCGCGGTCGCCCGGGCGAGCACGGACAGAGTCGGTGACTCGGAGATGCTCTGGACCCGCTTCGAGAAGCGGATCTCTCGATTTGTCGCAGTGGTCAACGGGAATCTCCGCTTCCTTTTTACCAGAACATCAGGCAAATCGGCGCGCCAACGTGGTCCGAAGTGCGATCCACGCGCGCGGCGGCGTGCGTTCCCACACGATCATTCGGATGAGCTCGATCCCGCACCATGCCAGATAGACATAGATCATCGTGTGCCGCGACGACGGAACGACGAACTGGATGAGCCAGAACGCGAAGAGCACGAAGGCTTCATGAAACTTGAGCTGAAGATTCAGCAACAGAAGAAACCCGAGAAAACTCTGCAGGATCGTCAGCAGGATCTCCTGGCGCTGCATCTCGTCGAACTGCAGCGGCTTGATCGTGCCGGCGCTGATCACGAACAACACCGGGATCATCGCCGAGAGAATGCTCCACTGGTTGATGTTCGACGACACCATGTTCATCAGTGCGACATTGGCCGTGCTGACTTTGCGCGCCCAGTAGAACGCGCTCAGCTTCTCCGGAAACTCGGACAGAAACGGCGCCACCCACTGCACGAAGACGAACGTCGACACGCCGAGGGTCGCCGCGATGGCCAGCATCGAATTCAAGAAGGGATGCGCGGAGAAGTAGAGGATGATTCCGCCGACGATGAATAAACTCCAGATCGCGGTGTCGCGCATGCGGGGCTCGAGCGCGAGCACGCGACGTGGGATCGCTCCCAGGTCCTCGAGAGCCTCTTCGTCGCCCTCCTGCGGCGGGATTTTCCAGAGGACGAAAAGGTAGATGACGTAGAAGGCCGTCAGCGGAAATGCATCCCAGAGCGTCAGCGTCCCCTTCCACCAGATGAACGTGAAATAGAGAATCGGGAGGAGAAGACCGAAGACTTCCACCGAGTGCTCTGCTTCGAGCTGGATGTTCACGAATCCACCCTGGCGCCTCCAGCCGAATGCCGCGGCCACGAAGTAGATCATCGGCCATCCGAGCCCGACGAGGAGGCGCAGACTGCCGGTGAAGTTCGCGATGGCGAGATGTGTTTTCGATGGATCCTTGCCCGCTTCCCACGCGATGACCGCTTCGACGGCAAATTCGGGCAGGGTCTGCAGCCACGCCAGAATGGCCAGCGCCAGACCCTGCGAGATCAGGAACTGCGCCGCCTCAGCACCCCAGGCGATGATGAACGCGGAGAGAAGAATGCTCGGGAAAGTCCATAGCGCGGACCACGAGGAGGGCTTCGGTATCATCAGGCGCCGCGCATTCTAATGAAAACAATCACGAGCCGGCAGAACGTTTGGTTCAAGCGTGTGCGCGAGGCGTTGCGCGAACATCGCGACGAGATCGCGATCGAAGGACCGAAACAGGTCGCCGACGCAATCGCCAATGGGTGGAAGGCGATCGCGGTTTTTTACAGGTCGCAGGTCGCAGGTGGCGGGTCGCAGGAGATTGCCTTCTCATCTGAACTATTCGACTCATTGGCGGAGACGAAGTCACCGCAGAACGTGATCGCGTTATTCGAACGGCCGCGCTTCGCACTGTCCTCGGTCCTCGGTACGAGGGTATCGGTTGTCGTCGCGCTCGACGGCGTGCAGGATCCGGGGAACGTCGGCACGATCGTCCGACTCGCTGCTGCGTTTGATTGCGCGGGCGTCGTGCTGCTTCCCGGCTGCGCGGATGCGTACTCGCCGAAAGCGATTCGCGCGTCGGCCGGAGCTGTGTTGTCGATTCCCATCGTGAATGCCGAGGTCGCTGATCTCGGGGGTATGCCAATTTACGCCGCCGATGCTCATGGCGAGACCACAGCACCGCCGGCGCGCGGCGCGATTCTCGTTTTTGGGAGTGAAGGCCGCGGCGTTTCGGAACAAGTTCGTCGCGTCGCGAAACTGATCGCGATTCCGATGTCTCCGCGCATGGAGTCGCTCAATGTCGCGGCATCGGCGGCGATTCTGCTTTCCCGGAGCTACGATGCCCGGTAAATTGCTCATCGTCGGCACTCCGATCGGCAATCTCTCCGATCTGTCGCCGCGCGCGATCGAGGCGCTCAAATCCGCCGATACGATCCTGTGCGAAGACACCCGTCACACGCGAAAGCTTCTCACGCACTTCGGAATCGAAACGCCGACCGAGAGCTATCACGAACACAATGAAGACGAGAAGGCGCCACGCCTCATCGAACGGATGGAAAAAGGAGCGACGCTCGCACTCGTGAGCGACGCCGGCATGCCCGTCGTCTCCGATCCTGGTTATCGCGTCGTGCGGCTCGCGCGCGAACACGGCATCGCCATCGAGCCGATCCCCGGACCGTTCGCCGGCATCCTCGCTCTCGTCGCCAGCGGTCTCGCTCCCCTTCCCTTCACATTTCTCGGATTCACACCGCATCGAGAAGGACAGCGGCGTGATTTCTATCGGCGCGCCGCAGAGCTCGGACACACGGTCATCATCTACGAGGCGCCGGAGCGCGTCATCGTTTCACTCGAAGATGCGCGCCGAGCCTTCGGCGACGCCGAGGTCACGATGGCGCGGGAACTGACGAAGATGCATGAGGAGATCCTCACCGGGACGATCGACTCCGTCCTCGAGACCCTCGGCGCGCGCGACAGCATCAAAGGGGAGATCACGATCGTCCTCGGCGCGCCGGTCGTCGCGGCTGCGGAAGCATCGCAGGAAGAGATCGCCGCGGAATTCAAACGTCTGCGCGACGCCGGCGTGCGCCGCAATGACGCCGTGAAAGCGATCGCGGAGAAGTTCGCGATGAGAAAAAACGACGTCTATCGGTTGCTGCTCAGCACCGCGCGCGCGAACTTCACGAAGTAATCGACCATCGACACCAGCGCGAACAGCATCACGATCCAGAGCGCGAGATTGCCGATGAAGAGAAATTCGCCGAGCTCGTGGCCGAGGATCAGCAGAGAGATGGCGATGACCTGCGAGACCATCTTGCTCTTGCCGAGCGGTGAGGCCGGGATCGTGACGCCCTGTTGCGCCGCGATCGCGCGAAGGCCGGACACGGCGAACTCGCGGCCGATGATGATCACCACCATCCACGCTTTCGCGTATTGAAGCTCGACGAGCGAGATGAACGCCGCCGAGATCAGGAGCTTGTCGGCGATCGGATCGAGCAGAGTGCCGAGACGCGTGATCTGGTTGCGGCGCCGGGCGATGAATCCGTCGAAGAAGTCGGTGATCGCGGCGACCAGAAAGATCGCCAGGCCGGCGTATTCGCGGCCGGAGAACTTCGTCAGCAGAACGACGACGAGGAAAGGAACGAGGAAAATGCGGAAGAGCGTGAGCGAGTTCGGCAAGTTCCAGATCTCGTTCGACAACTTCTGCTGACGTGGCACCAGAAGGATGTTCGGCGCCACTTCCGTGGGAGGGACAGACATCCGTGATTCGCGCTCGTTCGCGAGTCCAGAATAGTCATTTCGTTCGGCGGTGGGAAGCATTCAGCTACCGGAATATCAATTCCGCGATTGACATTCCTTAGCATGCCTCTAAAATCGGGCGCTCCCGCCCGAAATCATGCGAAAGTGGCGGAACTGGTAGACGCGCTGGTTTCAGGAGCCAGTGGTTCACAGCCGTGGGGGTTCGAGTCCCCCCTTTCGCACCACCCCGCTTCCGCTCGGGCGGCGGCCTGATTGAAACGTCTTTCTTCCTCGGCCACAAGGTATCGAAGATAAGTCCGCCGAAAGGATGAACGTCATGAACGTCGGCACCAGCATCAAGGCGACGCTGGCGATGCTTTCTCTCCTGAATGCTGGCCCGTCGGGCGCACGTGCGGCGCAGAATCGGGCGCTCTCGTACGAGCGGCAGCGAACGGTCGAGCGATGGCAGAAAAGCGTCGAAGAGAGCTCGAAGCTGTTGAAAGCCGGAGAGTATCGGAAGTCGCTGAGGACCGCCAACGGTCTCATCGACGAGATGGTCGAACGCCTCGGCCCTGGCGACGTCGAAACGAAGTCATTCGGAGTGGTCCTGGTTCACAAGGCGCTCGCGCACGCGGGCCTTGGCCAGGAGCGGGAGGCCGTCTGGTACTGGCACATCGCCGTCAATCTCTACCAGGAGCTCGGCGACAGCGATCTCTCGATGTATGGCGAACCGGGAACGTTTCTCAAGATCCATCCCCTTCCCGCGTTGTTTGATGAGGACGTTCTCCACGGAGACAAGCCACGGGAGATCATGGTGCCTCGAAATGTGACAGACCCCGTGGTGCTCAAGAAAGTGCAACCGACGTTTCCTCGGGGGGCATACGACTTCGCGGTGACCGGCGTCCTGATTGTCTCGCTCGTCATCGATGAGGCAGGAACCGTGACGAGCGCTCGAGTCCTCAAGCCCCTTCCGGCGCCCACGCTTTCCTATGCGGCACTCGAGGCGGTGAAGCGTTGGCGTTTCAAGCCGGGAACAGAAAACGGAACGCCGGTCAAAGCGTTCTACACTCTCACGTTCAACTACAAGTGATAGCGGCCAACATGCGATCGATCTCCATCGTTCTGATGACTCTTTGCCTGACGGCATGCACGGCCACTTCTGTTTCGCCCGAGCCTTCCATTCCCAAGGCCCCCTCCACTCCCAATCCTCTCGATGCGGCGGAGAGCGACTCCATTCTCGAGTTGCCGAGACATGCGATCGAGCGCTCCCAGATCACTCTGCCCGGCTCGACACCTTTTCATCTCAAAGCGACGATTGTCGAGGCGACGAACCCGGCCAACGCCGGCTACCGAGCGAGTATCGAAGAATATTGGGTCTCTCCGCAGAAGTGGCGGCGTGTGGTCACCGCGCTCCACTTCTCGCAGACCCTCATCGTCAACGGCGATGCAATCCTCGAGGATCTGGACGGCGACTACGATCCCAACTGGTTGCGAACGATGGTCAACGCCATCGTCGATCCGGGCGCGCCCCTGCAAGGGGTGGATCTGTCAACTTCTGACGACAATCCAGTCAGGGGCGGCACGAAGTTCTGTCGTCGATTCTCAGAGGCCGTCGGCATTGCCCCAGTGACAAACGACGTTTTCTCGAGCTACTGCTTCGAACGGGGACTGCTCGAATCCGTGGTGAAGCCGGGATACCTCGCCGCATATCAGGATTACCAGCGATTCTCTGACAAACTCGTCGCGCGCAAGATCAGCGAGCACATCGAACACGGCACCAGGCTCGAGGCCCGCATCGATGAGCTGACTGAGTTGAAAGAGCCGGCCGAGTCGCTTTTTTCCATCCCACAGGCCAACACTCCGCTGCAAACCGTCAGATTGACTGAAGAAACTGCACGCGGTCTGGCGACGAACGCCCCCGCCATGCAGTGGCCCGCGATCGAGGAAGGAAAGCTCACCGGTGTGCTCAGCATCTACGTCTCGATCGATCGCAGCGGCCAGGTTCGCGAGACCCATGATTTGAATACCGACGATCCTGACATGAGCGACGCCGCTCGCGACCAACTGATGAATTGGCGGTTCAAGCCCGTTGTCAATGACAAAGGGGTGCCCGTCCAGGCCGAGACGATCCTGACATTCGCGTATCAGACGCGAATTCAAAAACGAGCACACTGAGAGACTGGAAGTTGCATTTCATATTTGGAACGTCCTTCGCAGCACGCTCCTACCGATGAGGCGTATTGTCGTTTTTGCGGCGCTACTCACCACCGCCTGCCATCAGGCTCCCAGGCGCGCGCCCCGTCCGGCCGTCAAGCATTCCGACATGCGCACCATCGAGTCGGTCGACGCACGGCCGGTCGTGATCGATCCGCCGCCGATGTTGCGCGACGAGGCGTCGCCGCCAAAGCCCAAGGGTCAGCCGTGGGAACCGCCGCAGCCGGTGCCGCTGACGCCGGAGGATGAAAAGCTGCGCGCGGCACTGCCGTTTGCGCCGGCGATCGCCATGGACCCGATCGATGGCAGCAAAGTCTCGATCCTGGCGCGCACGCCGATGCTCGAGTACAAGGGCCACATCTATTACTTCTCGTCCGAAGAGAATAAACGGATGTTCGCGGCGAGCCCCGATCAGTACACGAAGGGATCGTTCAGCCATCTATGAGCACGAAGTACTGGTCCCGACGCGTGACTGAAGAGAGCAACGCGCTCGACCTGGAGCAGGGCGTGTTTTCCAAGGGCAGTGCGCGCGCAATCGCCCTGTCGCTCAAACGATCTGCAGAGCACAGCCGCCGCCGTAAGTCCGATCCGTATCGTTCGGCGATGTCGATGCTCACCTTCTACATCAATCGCGCCGGCAAGAAACTACCAAAGACGCGCCGCGCGCGCCTGGAAGCAGCAAAGACCGAGCTGCGCAAGCTCTACGGCAAGTGAACACGGGGGGTCAGGTCTTTCCTTCTTCCTTTTTTCTTCCATTGGTAGAAAAAATACGGCAGGCGACGGGCAGGTGATCGAGTCCGGGTCTGTCCTTCGTCCTTTTTCTCTACCAGTCGTAGAAGAAAGGAAGAAGGAAAGACCTGACCCCATCTAGCCAATGAAGCGCTCGAATGCTTTCATCACTTCGGCGTCGGCGCGGACGGGCTTGCGTGACTCGCGGTCAACCCACAGGTGCGAGCTGAATCCGGTCGCGTGCAGGACGTCGCCGGCCCCATTGCGCAATTCATAACCGAACCTCATCGAGCGGCTTCCCGCCTCCGCTACGGAAGTACGGATCAACACCTCTTCGTCATATCGGTACGGAATCTTGTAACGGCACGTGACCTCGGTCACCACGAGAAGAAAGCCACGAGCCTCGATCTCGGCATAGGGAAAGCCTGTCAGCCGGCATAGATCGGTGCGGCCGATCTCGAACCACACGATGTAGTTGGAGTGATGCGCGATCCCCATTTGATCTGTATCCTTGTAGCGAACGCGCGTCCGGCTGTCGACGTGCTTCACGGGAGGAATCTAACACGGCAGAATCTTTGCCCGGCCGTTGTTCTAGCTGGCGAGGGAGACATGAGGTGCGGCGGGGAAAACAGCTTCGGCAGATTGCCATCCCGTTGATCGTGGGCGGTGCAGCCATCGCCGCTATCGACGTAGCCAGGCGAGTCTTTCGTCACACGCAATTGTTTTGTCCGTCGGCGGAACCGCTGCGGACCTGGGATCCGGCGGACTACGGCATTCCTCGCCGGGCCGTGAAGGAACAGTGGTTCGAGACCCCGGATGGAGAGTTGTTGTACGGCTGGTACTGCCGTTCGCCGCATCCGGTCGCCTCGGCAGTCTTCTGTCACGGCAACACCGGCAACCTGACGACGTTTGCCGACGTCATCCCTCATCTGCTCGACGCCGGCATCAACGTGTTCTATTTCGACTACCGCGGATTCGGCAAGAGCAGCGGCATACCGTCAATCAACGGTATCGTCTCCGATGGAGCGACAGCGGCTCGCTTCCACGACAAGATCCGTCCGAAACGATTGCCATCGATTCTTTACGGATATTCGCTCGGCGGAGCCGTCGCGGCGCAGGTGATCAAGCGTCATCCGTTCGATGGACTCATTCTGCAGTCGACGTTCACGACCCTCCCGAAAATCGTCCGTGTGCTCTTTCCACGGACGCCATTGCATCTCTTCGCCGGAAACCTTTTCGACACGCTGAGCGTCATTCGCCGCCTGACCATCCCCCTGCTGGTCATCCACGGCAACTCTGACGAAGTCGTCCCCTGCTCGATGGCGCATGAGCTCTTCGACGCTTGTGGCGCGCAGAAGAGGATCCAGATCATCGACGGTGGCCTTCACAAGGACCTGTGGGTTCGCGACTGCGAGTCGATGGTGTGGGCAATTAACCGCTTCGCCGTCGATCTGCCGCGCCATACGCGACACATTCCGCTCGAGCCGCCGCAGGAGTCGGAGCGGCTCTTCGATGCAGCGCTCCGCCACATCCGCAGAGTGCTGCGCCGCGAGACCGTCATCCCGATGCCGCTGTGATAGATTCCCCGCCCTTCAGGAATGCAAGCCGTCGTCAAATCCGCTCCCGCTGACGGCACGGCCGGTACAGAAATTCGTGAGTGTCCCGTCCCCGGGCCGGCGGCGGACGAGATCTTGATCCGCGTCGCCGCAGCGGCCATCTGCGGCACCGACAAGCACATCTACCACTGGGATCCGTCGATCCGCGACAAGGTCAAGCCGCCGCGCATCTACGGCCACGAGTTCTGCGGCTTCATCGAGGCGTTCGGCGAGCGCGCCCATCGCGAGGGCTTCGCCGTCGGCGATTACGTCTCCGCGGAGATGCACGTGATCTGCGGCGAGTGTCCGCAATGTCGCTCCGGCAATGGCCACATCTGCATTCGCACGAAGATCTACGGCCTCGACGAAGACGGCGCCTTCGCGGAATTCGTCACAGTGCCGGCGACGAATGTGATCAAGCTCGGACCCTACGTCCCGCTGCGCGTGGGAGCATTTCTCGACGCGCTCGGCAACGCCGTGCACACGACGCAGGTCTGCGATCTCGCCGGCAAGTCGGTGGCCATCACCGGTTTCGGTCCGATCGGCGCGATGGCGGCGGCGATCGCGGAGCACAGCGGCGCAGCCGTCGTCATCGTCACCGATGTCAGCGATCAGGCCCTGGAGACGGCGCGGCGCTGGGCAGCGGGCCGCAACTTCGGCAACCTCCACGCATTCAACGTCCGCTCGACCGATCCGCGCGAAGTCAAAAAAGCGATCGAGGCGATCACCGACGGCGCCGGCGTCGATTTCGTCGCCGAGATGTCCGGCTCTTCGGCCGCGATCAACTTCGCTCTCGACATCGTCCGCATGGGCGGCTTCCTCTCGCTCCTCGGACTTCCGTCGGGTCACTCGGTGACGATCGAGGATTACACGCGCAACATCATCTTCAAGGGAGTGACGATGCAGGGGATCATCGGCCGGAAGATGTACGCGACCTGGCAGAGGATGCTCTCGCTGCTGCGCTCGGGACTCGATGTCGAATGGGTCGTGCAGGCGACGTTCGATTCCCTGCAAGAATTTCACGAGGGCATGAGGCGGTTCGATCGTCACGAGGCGTTGAAGGTTGTCTTCTTTCCCGAGGGAGAAGAACGCGCGAGACAAAGGATGAAGGATGAAGGATGAAACGCATCGGCATCCTCACCGGCGGCGGCGACGTCCCCGGCCTTAACGCCGCCATCAAGTCATTCGTCTACCGCCTCGCCGACGACCGCCACGAGATCATCGGCCTGCGCCGTGGATGGGCATCGCTCCTGAGCATCGTGCCCGAGGCAGGAGCGGACAACTCGGCGTGGATCATGCCGCTGACGCGCCTCAACACTCGGGCGATCGATCGCACCGGCGGAACGATCCTGCACACGTCGCGCGTGAATCCGGCGATCAGCAAGCCGGAGCATGTGCCCGCGCATCTTCGCAGTCAGATGGGAAGGGCGGATGAACGCGGACGCGTCGATCTGACCGACGCGGCGCTCCGCGCGATCGAGTTCCTCGAGCTCGATGCTCTCGTGGCGCTCGGCGGAGATGGCACGCTGACGTTCGCACGCCGGCTCCACCAGCGCGGCGTGCCGATGATCGCCATCCCCAAAACGATGGACAACGACGTCTACGGCACCGACTACTGTCTCGGATTCTCGACCGCGGTGACGCGATCGGTCACGTTCATCAACGATCTGCGCACCGGCGCGGGCTCGCACGAGCGATTCCTCGTCGTCGAGCTGTTCGGCCGCTACTCCGGCGAAACGTGCCTGCTCGCGGCGTATCTCAGCAGCGCCGATCGCGCCATCATCGCCGAAGTGCCGTTCGAGTGCGAGAAGCTGTACGAGATGCTGGCGCGCGATAAGCGCGACAACCCGAGCAACTACGCCGTCGTGACGATCTCGGAAGGTGCCGTTGTCGTCGGTGGACAGACGATCGAAACCGGTGATCCCGACGCGTACGGCCACCGCAAGCTCGGTGGCGTCGGCGAAGTTGTCGCCGGTTTCCTGGAGAAGAAATCACGCGACAAGACGATCTATCAGCGGCTGGCCTATCTGATGCGCTCAGGAGTGCCCGATTCACTAGACCAGCTCGTGGCGTTCAATTTCGGCAGCCTGGCGGCTGATCTGGTCAGGCGGGGCGAGGACGGGAAGATGGTCGCCGTCGTAGACGGCCGTTACAGCGCCGTGCCCATCGAAATCGGCGGAACGGCAAAGAAGCGCGTCGACGTGGACCGCTTTTACGACTCCAATGAATACCGCCCGAACATCGCCGACGTGATGGGCATGCCGATGTTCCTGCACTAGCTCGCGCGAATACAATCGCGCGCATGAAAAGACTGACCTGCATCGCGATTCTACTTTTCGCAAGCGAAGCTCTCGCTCAGGAACGTCCCGCTGACACACCGGCCACTGCACGAGCGCTGTCGCGCCTCAGCAGTTCAGTGGTCCGCGCTTTCGACGATGTCGATCGCGAAACCGACGACATCCTGTGGTACTTCAAGCTCGGTGACGTTGCGAGCATCGACAAGTACCGCATCGCATCGAGCAAACCGGTGCGGATGAAGAATCCGACCGGTCAGGGCGCAGGCAATCCGCTGATCCTTCCCGTCTACGTCTTCTCGCCGAAGAATCTGCGCGCCAAGGCGCCGATGATCATCTTCATCCACGGCGGCGTACACGGCCGGCTGGACACGAATTACACGCACATCTTTCGCGAGATGCTCGATCAGGGATACGTCATCGTCTCGCCCGAATATCGTGGCAGCATCGGGCACGGCGGGAACTTCTACGAGCAGATCGATTACGGCGGCGCCGAGGTCGACGACGTGCACGATGCGCGGAACTGGGCTGTGGAGAACCTGAGCAACGTCGATCCCAGCCGCATCGGAATCATCGGCTGGAGTCACGGTGGTTATCAGACGCTCCTGAACATCTTCAACTGGCCCGACGACTACAAAGTCGCGTACGCCGGCGTGCCGGTGAGCGATCTCGTGCAACGCATGGGCTACAAGTCGCAGAGCTATCGCGAGATTTTCTCGGAGTTCATCGGCAAGGAAGCGCAGGACAACGTCGCGGAGTATCGCCGCCGCTCACCGGTCAACCACGTCGAGGCGCTGAAGATCCCGCTCCTCATTCACACGAACACGAACGATGAAGACGTGAACGTGCTCGAAGTCGAACATCTCATCGAAGCGCTGAAAGCAGCAGGCAAGAAGTTCGAGTACAAGATCTATCAGAACGCGCCGGGCGGCCATCAGTTCAATCGCATCGATACGAAACTGGCGAAGGAATCGCGTCAGGAGGTATGGGCGTTCCTGGCGAAGTACCTGAAATGACTTGGAGTGCGGCAGCTTGCTGCCGCCTTGGTGAGGGCGGCGGCCCCATCTTCGCCAGCGTCTTCTCCATCTCGTCCATCACGCGGTTCATCTTCTGTATCGTGAGTTGCAGCGGTTGGGCCGTCGTCATGTCGACGCCGGCATCTTTGAGCAGATCGATCGGATATTTCGATCCGCCGGCGGAAAGAAACGCCAGATATTTTTGCGTGGCCTGCTTGTCGCCGGCCATCACTTTCTCCGACAGGGCCGCCGACGCGGTGAACGACGTCGCATACTGGAACACGTAGTAGAAGCGATAGAAGTGCGGGATGAACGCCCATTCGTGCGCGATGTAGTCATCCACGGCGCAAACACCCTGGTCGTGGCCGTAATACTTGCGCGTGATGTCGAGGTAGAGTTTGTCCAGCGACTCACCGGTCAACGGCTCGCCTTTCTCAGCCATCTCGTGCGACCGCAGCTCGAACTCGGCGAACTGCGTCTGACGGAACACTGTCGCTTTGATGTTCTCGAGATAATTCCCCAGCAGCGAGAGCCGCGCTCGATCGTCCTTGATTTGCTTGAGCATGTAATCGTTGAGCAGCGCCTCATTGAACGTCGACGCCACCTCGGCCACGAAGATCGGGTAGTCGGCCGTCGGATACGGCTGCGCTTTGTTCGACAGATAGCTCTGCATCGTATGCCCGAGCTCGTGCGCGAGCGTCGACATGTCGTCGTACCGTCCGTTGAAATTGAGAAGCATGTACGGGTGGACGTCGTATGCAGCGCCCTGTGAGTACGCGCCGGCGCGCTTGCCGGGATTCGGATAGAGATCGATCCAGCGTTCGTTCAGTGCTCGATTGATGGCGGCCTGATACTCCGGCCCGAGCGGCGCGACCGCGGCGAGCACATTCTTCGACGCCTGCTCGATCGGGTACTCGAGGTTCACGTTCTCGACGAGCGGCGCGTAGAGATCGTAGTAGTGAAGTTGATCGACCCCCGTCATCCGCTTGCGCAGACGGAGATAGCGATGGAACGTGTCGAGATTCGCGTTCACGCCGGAGACGAGGCTCGTGTACACCGAGACCGGAATGTTGTTCTGATCGAGAGCCGCTTCGAGCGTCGATCGGTAGTGACGCGCCCGCATGTAGAACATGTCGCGGCTCACTTCGCCGCTGTAGGTCGAGCCGAAGGTGGAACGGTAGTTGCCGAGGGCGCCGAAGAAGGTCTCCATGACTTTGCGGCGGTCGTCGCGGTTAGCGGAGGCGCGATAGCGACTGAAGCCCGGTTTATCGAGCTTGACCGTCTCGCCGCTGCTGAGCGACACGTTTGGATATGGAAAATCGGCGTCGGAGAAGATGCCGTACATGTCCGACGGCGCCCCCGACATCAGACCGGCGTCGGCAATGATCTTCTCTTCTCCTTCCGAAAGTGTGTGCGGCTGCCGCCGAAGGATATCGTCGAGATAGTGACGATAGACGGCGAGCTTTGGCTCCTGCATCAAGAAGCTCTCGATCTTCGACCGATCGATCCGCAGAATCTCCGGCTCGATGTACGCCGCCTCGGCATTGATCGTCGTGCCGAGCTTGCTCACCTCCTGCTGCATCGCCTGGTACTTGGCGACGCGTGTGTCGACGTCGGAGCTGAGCGATGCGTAGACGTAGAGCCGCGCGTATTCCTTGTTGATGGAGTAGAGATTCTCGAGAGCCGCGAGCAGTTGCTGGGCAGACGATGCGAGGGTGCCTTTGTACTGCGCGATCGACGGAACGCGTGTTTCGAGCTTCTCTTTGGCTGCGCGCCACGCCTCATCGCTCGCGTAGATCGGTGTGAGATCGAACTTGAACCGATCGGCGACTTTGCTGCGATCCGTCGATTGCGCGACAACGGACTGGGCCATGGCCGCCAGCGTGATGCACACGGCGATCTTCTTCATCGGATGCATGTTTCCCCTCTCGTAACGCGCAGGTGTAGCGTTTTTGCATGCTCATACGTCAGAGTATCGAAGGATGAAGCACCTCGGCGTACTTGTGATCGTTTTGGCACTCGCCGTAACGGCCGCGGCACAGGAGCGGCCTGACTATTCGCGCGACAAGCTCATTCAGATTTTCGCGAACCAGCCGGTGCGCGAACCGGTCGAACCGCGGATCCAGTTCAACTTCGGCTACATCGATTTCAAAGCGCTCAATATGCGCTGGCGCTTCAACTATCTTCCGATTTCCCCGGCGTTGTCGGGCTCGATCGCATGGCGATCCAACGGCCCGATGGGAGCTCTTCCCGACCCATTTGCATTGACCTCGACCGAGATCGCGATACCACCGCGCACGTGGAAGCAGTTGCGTGATATGAATGCGGAGCTGAAGCGGATCGAGAAAAGCGAGAAGGCGAAGGCCAAGATCACGGTCAACCCGGAATAGCGGCCGCGCTTGCTAAATATGCCATAACGGCATATCTTTCCCGATGCAGTCGACTTCGTTGTGGGAGAGCCGATGCATCTGCGGTCGCGTAGTTCCCTGCTTCTGCTCGTCCTCCTTCTTTCCGCAAGCGTTCTCTGGTCAGCGACGTGGTCCACCGGCTCTCCAGCCACAACGAACAACGACGACTCCTGCGACATCGGCCTGGCCCCGGCGGCGACGCTTCTTCTCCCCTACTTCGAAGTCGATGTCACCGGAGACCCGGAGCAGGCGCGCAACACGGTCTTCACGGTCACCAATGTCTCGCCGTTTCCGCAGATCGCGCGCGTGACGATGTGGACGGACTGGGCGTATCCCGTCCTGACGTTCAGTCTCTTTCTGACCGGCTATGACGTCGAAGCGGTCGACATCCGCGACCTCGTAGTGCGGGGGATGGTGCCGACGAAGGTCGGTTTTCCCGGCGCGATGTCGCTTCCGAGAAACAGCAACACGAATCATGCGACGTCAGCCGTGGAGGAGTGCGGCAAGCGAATGCCGCACATTCCGGTCGCGGCGCTCGCCGATGTTCGCGCGATTCTAACAAGCGGAAGATCGGTTCGTTCTGTTCTGAGCTGTCCTTCGAGCACAGGCGGTGAAGCGCAGGTGGGCGGCAATCACGGCGACAAGATCGCCGTCGGCTACGTCACGATCGACGTCGTGGCCACGTGCGCGCCGACGATGCCGACTTCGTACGAGTACTTCACCTCCGAACTGCTCTTCGACAACGTCCTCACGGGCGATTACGTCGTCATTCAGCCATCGGGATCGACGAACGGTTACGCCGGCGGATCGCCGCTCGTGCACATTCGCGCGGTGCCGGAGGGCGGGAGTGCGGGGGCGATTGTGCCGACGCGTTTGCCCTACACGTTTTACGACCGCTATACGCCGAGCAACGCCAACATCCCGCGCACCATCGATCGCCGGCAGCCGCTGCCCTCGGCCTTTGCGGCGCGGTGGATCAGCGGTACGAACGCAGCGTTCGAGACCACGTATCTGATCTGGCGCGAGGGCGCCGCTGCCGGCATCGCGAAATGCGATGACTACATCATCAATTCCGCGATGCCGATCGCAGAGCTCGTGCGCCTGGATGAGCACGAGAACGCGACGACGTCCGGCACGGCGCTGGCGACTCTGCCATCGGCGTCACGATCGGCCGTGCGCGATGTTGTCTTTCCGACGATCGCGACCTCCGACGCGGGCGGCTGGATGTACATGAACCTCAGCAACGGCGGCTCGCAGCGCTACTCCGCGACCCGCGCAGGCCTCGGTCGCGGCCTGATTCGCGGCAACGCCTATCCGCGCAGCGTGAGCCAGAACTGGGTGGTCGTGAATCTCTTCGCCGAAGATCGTTACGGCGTCAGCTTCGATGCCGCGTGGCTGGGCAATGGATGTTCACCCGCGCTGCCGAAGACGGAGAGGGCTCGCATCTCGCCGGCGGCGAATGGGAATCCATAGGACCACGAGATCCTTCGCTGTCTTCGCGCGTCACTTCGAATCGACCTGCACGTCACCGCGAATCTTCAGCTTGTTCAGATACTCGCGGCCGGCGCTGTCGTTCTTCAGATACGCGTCCCAGAACGCCAGCGAGATCGTTCGCACCGTGGTCGTCTGACCGAGAAACGGTGCGGCTCCGGGCTGCGTACGCATCGGCTGCTGCTGCGGATACGCTCCGCCGATGGGCGGGCGGTTGGTCGGATATGGGGCCGGCTGGTTCGGCGCGAAGAGCGGCTCCCCCAATCGTCCCGTGAATGAGGAATGACCCGCGCCCGCGATCGAGACAAACCACTTGTCGCCGGGCGGACTCAATTCGTACCCCTGCTTCCGCCACGCGACATCTTCGCTTTCCGTAGCGCCGAAGTCGCGCGAGCCCGTGAGGAAGAGAGTCGGGATGCGCAGATTCGCCCACGACTCATTCGTCAGCCCGCGATCGCTGCTCGGTCCCGGCGGCGACATCGCTTCGATCGCCTTCACGCGCGGATCGGCGGGGCTCACGTTTGACGCTCGCAAGCCGCCGATCAGCAGCGCGGTGAACGCGCCATAGGAATGACCGCCGACGCCGATACGATTCGCATCGACGCGCTCCTTGATCTCCGGATACTGCTCGACGAGCTTCGGCAGGGAATCGATGATGAACGTGATGTCGGCGACGCGATTGCGCCAATCTTCAGGCTTTTGCGTCTGCCACATCTCGGCAGGATCCGGGCGGAAGACAGCCGGTTGCTGTGGTTGTGCGGTTGGTCGTTGCCGGCGCTCTCGCCCTTGCGGACGTTGCTCCTCCACGCGCTCGCGCGTCGTCTCGCGCAGCGTGCCCGCGTCAGCGTGCGATGGTTTGATCACGACGTAGCCATGGCTGGCCCAGTACGCGCTCAGTCCGACGTAGTCGGAGCGCGAGCTTCCGTAACCCGGCGAAAAGATGACCACCGGATACGGGCCTTCATGCGTCGGATACTCGATGCTCATCTCGAGATCCTTGTTGCGTTGCGAGTCGTGCAGAACGGCGGCGGGGATGACGCCGACCGGAATCGTTTTCGATTCCATCGAATATGGGTTGGCGGCCGGCGGTGTGCTGCCTGTCTGCTGTGACTTGTCGGAGCCACTCGCACACGCAGCAAGGAAGAGCGCGGAAAGGAGAAGCGATCGTTTCATCAAAACCTCGCGTTGCACATCAAATACCTGACGGATAACAGCCTAGAACGCGTACGACCTCACACATCTCGCGCAGATGATCGATCGCGCGGACGATGTTCGGGTCCGCGGTGTCGCCGCCGATGTCGACGTAGAACGAGTACTCCCAGGGGCGGCCGACGATCGGCCGCGATTCGATCTTGGTCATGTTCACGTCGCGCAACGCGAACGCGGCCAGTGCTCGAAAAAGCGCGCCCGGGCGGTTGGGTGTGCGGAAGAGCAGAGAGGTCTTGAGCGCGCCGCCGGCAGCGGGTGCGATCTTCTCTTCCGGTTTCGACAGCAGCAGGAACCGCGTGTAGTTCTCTGGATGGTCCTCGATCTCGGAGGCGATGATCTCGCCGCCGTACAACTCTGCCGCCATCCGGCCGGCGATCGCACCGGCATCGCCGGCGCCGGTCGTCATCACATCCTTCACCGCCCCGGCCGTGTCGTATGCAGCAACCGCTTCGAAATCATGCTCGGCGATGAAGCGCTGACATTGTGCGAGCGCCACCGGATGCGAATAGACATGTCTGATCTGTTCGAGCCGCACGCCCTCAGGTGCAATCAGGTTGTGGCTGATGCGTAAAAACACTTCACCGCGAATCGACAGATCGCTCTCGGCGAGCAGCTCGTAGTTGCGCAACACCGATCCGGCGAGCGAGTTCTCGATCGGGATCAGCGCGCCGCGAACGCGTCCCGCCACGACCGTTGCGAACACGTCCTCGAACGTCCGGCATGGCACCGCCTCGATCGAGTCGCCGAGGAGTTTGCGGGCCGCTTCTTCGCTGAAGGCGCCGCGTTCGCCCTGGAAAGCGACAGTGATGGTCATCTCTGTTACCTTGGAGTGCGGCGGCTTGCGGCCGCCTTCAAGGCGGTAGCAAGCTACCGCACTCCAAGGCTGATGACCAAGATTCGCAAATACACACTCAAACAACCGGTCCGCCCACAGAAGCAGTATCGAGTCCGCTACGAAGAGGAGCTGAACTCCGAGCAGCTCGAAGTCGTCTATGCCGGCGATGGGCCGCTTCTGGTGATTGCCGGCGCGGGAAGCGGAAAAACGCGCACGCTGACCTATCGCGTGTCGCGCCTGATCGAAGACGGCGTCGATCCCTCCGACATTCTTCTCCTCACATTCACGAACAAGGCCGCGCGCGAAATGCTCTCCCGCGTCGAGCAGCTCGTGACGATCGACACGCGCCGCATCTGGGGCGGCACGTTTCACGCGACCGGCAACCGTCTCCTGCGCCGCTACGCCGAGCCCCTCGGCTACCGCTCGAATTTCACGATCCTCGACGACGAAGACGCCAAAGAGATGATGGAATCCGCCGTCTCCTCCCTCGGCATCAAGACGCTGGAGAAACGTTTCCCGAAAGGCGACGTGCTCCTCGACATCTACTCGTTCGTGATCAATACGCGCACGCCGCTCGAGCTGCATCTGGAGCAGAACTTCCCTCATTTCGCACTCTACAAGGAGGAGATGGTCAACGTCTTCCGCCGCTACAAGGAGCGGAAGGGCGAAGCGAACGCGATGGACTTCGACGACCTCCTCGTCAACTGGAAACTGCTGCTCGATGAGCATCCGGATGTCGCCGAGGCGCTCAAGCGCAAGTTCCGCTATCTGCTCGTCGACGAATACCAGGACACGAACAAGCTGCAGGCGGAGATCGTCGACAAGATGTCGGAGGTGCGGCGCAACGTGATGGTCGTCGGCGATGACGCACAGTCGATCTATTCGTTCCGCGGCGCGTCGTTCGAGAACATTCTCACCTTCCCGCTTCGTTTTGCGGACGCGCAGATCTTCAAGCTCGAGACGAATTACCGCTCGACTCGACAGATCCTCGAGCTCGCCAATCAATCGATCGCCAAGAATCGCTATCAGTTTCGAAAGGAGTTGCGAGCGGTGCGTGGCGACGGACCGGAGCCTGCGGTCGTCGGCGTCGACGACGTGTTCGAGCAGGCCACATTTGTCGCGCAACGCATCCTCGAATTGCGCGATGAAGGCGAGAAGCTGAGCGACATTGCCGTGCTCTATCGATCGCACTATCAATCGCTCGAGCTGCAAATGGAGTTGTCGCGGCGCCTGATCCCATACGAGATCCGCAGCGGCGTGCGTTTCTTCGAGCAGGCGCACATCAAGGACGTGATCTCCTACCTGAAGATCGTGACCAACACACGCGACGAGTTGGCGTGGAAGCGCGTGTTGAAGCTCTATCCGAAGATCGGAGAGAAGACCGCCGCGGAGGTGTGGTCGAAGATTTCGGCGTCGGCAAATCCTCTGCACGTATTTCTCGGTGGAGCGCCGCTGCCCTCAGCGGCGCGCGGCGTGGCCGCGTCTCTGAAATCGCTGGGAGATGTCCTCAAACTGATCAGCAGTGAATCGATGCTTCACAATCCTGCCGAGTCGATCAGCCTCGTCGTCGAACGCGGTTACGCCGACTACGCGCGATCGAAATTCGCGAATGCGCAGGCCCGCCTCGATGATCTCGAACAGCTCTCGCAATACGCGCTGCGGTATGAAGATGTCGAGCAGTTCCTCAACGAAGTCGCGTTGGCCAATCCGATGGCCGGTGAAGATGTCGCCGTCGTCGGTCCCGAAGACGAGAAGATCGTGCTGTCGTCAGTTCATCAGGCCAAGGGTCTGGAATGGCGCTGCGTGTTCGTGATCTGGCTGGCCGACGGCCGCTTCCCGTCACAACGAGCGCTTCGAGTGCCCGGCGGAATCATCCGCATCGATCGCACCAAAGTGCATCCCGCCTTCGACGTCGCGTTGCTGGAAGGCGAAACCGATCACCGGCCGCCGGCCACCGACAACGACATCGAGGTCGTCATCCCTGGCGAAGAAGAAGAACGGCGCCTCTTCTACGTCGCGCTGACACGCGCGAAGCAGGAGCTCTATCTCGTCTTTCCGGTGATGGCGCGCGATCGAGGAGGGATGGACGTATTGATGGAACCGTCACGTTTCGTGCGCGAACTGCCCGCGGACTGCTATGAGAAGTGGGTGATCGGCTCGGAATAACTTTGCGCCGTCAGTAAATTCTTCCGCCCCACGCCAGGGATAATGCCGTAGTCTTGCGTGCCGTGACCCACGAAATGTCCTGATTTTGTGACTCCGCTCACATGAGAGGTCTCCGCCGGGGTATAGCGTCCGGTATACAAGCATCGAGCGAGAGACATAGTTTTTGGCCGTAAGAGCAACGCCAGTTCCCATTCCCAATTGAGGTTCGTTTCTGATCGATTTCACCTTCCGAGGAGATGCGGTGATGACGATGCATCGCAAGGTTTCAGTGGTTAGGGCAACTGTTCTCACAATACTGTTCCTTGCCAGCTCATCGGCAATTGCCAGTCGAGCCTATCTCGAGCGCGGTCTCGAGTCGCGAACGGGCATGCTCGACGTCATCGTCACCGCGCGTTCATCGCCGGAGGCAGCGAAGCTCGTTCGCGCCGCCGGCGGAAAGGTGACGAGCGACCTCTGGATCGTGAACGCCGTCAGCGCCAAGCTCACGGCAAATGCGCTCTATCGCGTCGCCAACGATCCGCGCACAGTCTCGATCGTCGAGAACAAGAAAGTCCAATCATCCGACTCGAACTCGAACGGGTGGAATGGTTGGATGAGCGACCTGCGCATGATCAAAGGTCAATACACGCTCACCGCCAATACGGTGATCGCCGCCGCGCCGACACATCTCCCGAACGGCGGGTTCGCGCAGATCACCACGAACAACGTGACGACGACGAGCGGTGAGCTT
>DASXRT010000001.1:0-8988 GCA_036506455.1 Thermoanaerobaculia bacterium | reverse complement strand
ATCAGCGATGACGATCGCTGTGTTCGTGGTTCGGTTGGCCGGCTGCAGTGTTGTGCGAATGGTGATGACCGTTGCCACGACCTGCGGTACGCCCGGCGACCGTCTGAATGGAATCGAAGGCCTCTCCTGGCATGCGACGAGAACTACCAGGCATGCCGCGCAGGCGATGATCAGTCCTTCGCTTCGTACCAGCTCTTCCCCCATCTTGCATCGACTGCAAGCGGTACCGCGAGAGGATAGATGGTCTCCATCGTTTCCTTCACGATCTTCGCGACGTCTGTCGCGCTCTTCTCCGGCGCCTCGATTACGATCTCATCGTGCACGGTCAGCAGCATGCGTGCGTCGCGAGCCTCGCTGTCGAGCCGCTTGTCGAGCGCGATCATCGCCAGCTTCAGAAGATCCGCGGCGGTCCCCTGGATCGGCGCATTGATGGCCATCCGTTCCGCATTGCCGCGCACCGTGAATGATCGATTGTGAATCTCGGGAATGTAGCGGACGCGCCCGAACAGCGTCGTCACCTTTCCCGTCGATCGCGCTTCCTCGAGCGTGCGATCGAGATACTCCTGGATTTTCGGATATCGCGCGAAATAGGCGGCAATGAAATCCTTCGCCTGGCTGGTCGGGATGTCCAGCTCGTTCGACAGGCGGAACGCCGACATCCCGTACAACACACCGAAGTTGATCGTCTTCATGGCGCGCCGCTGATCGGCCGTCACCTGCTCCTCGGGGATGTTGAAGATCTTCGATGCGGTGGCGCGATGGATATCCGCGCCGCGGCGGAACGTCTCGATGAGGCTTTCGTCCTGCGTGATGTGCGCGAGGATGCGCAGCTCGACCTGCGAATAGTCTGCCGAGAGCAGAACGAATCCGTCGTCGGCGACGAACGCCTTGCGGATCGTCCGACCGAGCTCCGTGCGGATCGGAATGTTCTGCAGATTCGGATCGGACGATGACAGCCGCCCGGTGGCGGCCACGGCCTGATTGAACGACGTGTGCACCCGGCCGTCTTTACCGACGAGTTGCGGCAGTGCGTCGACGTAGGTCGACTTCAACTTGTGCAGCTCGCGGTGTTCGAGGATCAACTTCGGGATCGCGAAGCCGTGGCTCGCAAGCTCTTCCAGCACGTCCACGCTCGTGGAGTACTGCTTGGTCTTCGTCTTCTTCAGGACCGGGTAGTTCAGCTTCTCGAACAGGATGTGCCCGAGTTGCGTCGGCGAGTTGATGTTGAACTCCATCCCGGCTTCGGCGTAGATACGCTTTTCCAGGCCGGCGATCTGGGCGCCCATCGTCGCCGACATCTCACCGAGCAGCGCGACGTTGATGCGGATGCCGCGCTCCTCCATCCGCGCGAGCACGGGCGAGAGCGGCAATTCGATGCGTCGATAGATGTCCGCGAGGGCCGGATCGCGGCGCAGCTCGGGCTCGAGCACATCGCGCAAGGCCATCGTCACGTCCGACTTGTCGCCGAGGTACTGCTGGTAGGGACCGAGATCGGTGGAACCGATTTCGTGCTCGACTGCGAAGAGCGGGGCGGTCTTCTGCACGTCCTTGCGCGAGACGATGTCCTGCTTCAGACGGTCGCGCGCGACGTTGCCGAGGGCATGGCTCGGCAGGCCGGGATTGATCACGTACGACATGAGCATCGTGTCTTCCCAACGCTGCGGTACCGGCCATCCCGCTGCGTGCAATCTGCGGATCTGCAACTTCGCGTCGTGTGCGATGAAGGGGCGATCCGACTGCAGCAGCTCATGGACCGCCATGGTCAACTCCTGCGTAACGGAAACGACCAGGGACTCGGTTGGCCGCACGGAGAGAGAAACGCCGATGGGCTCATCGAAGCCATCGGGGGTTTTCGATTCGATCCAGATCGCCACCGGCGATTCTCCGGCGAATTCGCGGATATCGGCGGCACTCGCAGCCACCCGGAACTCTTTCTCGACCGGCGGCGCCTCGGGCAGGTACTCCTGCATCAGCGACGCGAACTCGAGACGCGAGAAGACATCGTGCAGCTTCGGGCGATCAGGGTCGTCGAGCTTCAGCGTTGTGAAATCGATGTCGAGATCGAGATCGCACTTGATCTTCGCCAGCTCGCGCGAGAGAAACGCCTTGTCGCGATTCTCCTCCAGAGTCTTGCGCTGCGAGGCGCGTTTGATCTGATCGAGATTCTCGTAGACGCCGTCGAGCGATCCGAACTGCTGGATCAGTCCTTTGGCGCCCTTCTCGCCGATGCCGGGGACGCCCGGGATGTTGTCGATGGCGTCACCCCAGATCGCCATGACGTCGACCACTTTCTCGGGCGGAAGCCCGAACGCTTCCTCGACCCCTTTGGCGTCGTACATCACCTCACGACCGGTGTGGTAGAAGTCGATGCCGTCGCCGACGAGCTGAAAAAAATCCTTGTCGCTCGTCGCGATCACGACCTGATAGCCGCGATCGCGCGCATTGCACGCGAGAGTGCCGATGAAGTCGTCCGCCTCCCACTCCGACGCGCGGATGACCGGGATGCGGAAGCCCTCCAGCACTTCGTACACGAACGGGATCTGGACCGACAAGTCGTCGGGCATCGGCCTTCGGTCTTTCTTGTAGTCCTCGAACTGCTGGCTGCGTTTGGTCTCCGCGCCTTCGTCGAATGCGACGGCGATGTTGTCCGGCTTGTGATCCTTGAGCAGCTTGCGCAGCATGTTCACGAAGCCGTACACGGCATTCGTGGCAAATCCGGCCGAATTCGTCAGGCCGCGGATCGCGTAGTACGAGCGGTAGACGTTGTTGGAGCCATCGATGATGAACAGAGTCGGCTTTTTCGAAGCCATGGGCGGGCGGATTATAGGGTGCTGAAAACACTAACGGAGCCTTTCGGCTCCGTCCGTGGTACATCGTAAGGGGCTGGACCGCTGCGGCCAGTTGGTAGGGTTCAAGGAAGCTAAGTGATTAATCGTCCAAAATCGGTCCAATAGTTTAGGAGGGAGCCCGCAGCGGCCACTAGGCGCGAACAGTAAGGGCTGGATTCGCGCATGTGGTTCCAACTATCGTTGTAGTCGAAACCTCCTTTCGTCGTGACCCCGTTTGGTGCGAGATGCAAGCCAACTCTGTGACCGCGGTCACCGGCGGTGTCAAAGAGGATGCCCCAAGCGACCGCAACCGCTGAAATCTCAGCCAACAAGCCACTTCCGGCGCGTACCTTGTGAAATTTGGCGCATGGATCGGCGCTGGCAACTTTTTCCTCGTCTGGCCCTGCCGTTGCAAAACTGACATTCATCATGAAGAAAACCTTGCTCGTTCTAGTCGTCTGCGCCGCTCTTGCCAAAGCGTCGGAGGCGCAGAACTGGAGCGTGGGAGTGGGGACGGGACCGTTCGTGTTCGGCGATTTTCTCCGTCGAACTCTGCGGACGGGCAACGAGACGGGAAGCGGCTCGCAGACGACGAGACTCTCCGCCGCGACCCGCGCCGGGCTGGCTGTCGATATCGAACGAAATCTGAGCGATCGATTCGCGATCCGGCTCGAAGGTGCGTTCACGCGCGCGCCGCTCGCGGTGAAAGGAAGCCGCGAGGGCGGCGTCGCACTCGACGCGGGAACGATGAATGTCGGAACGTTCATGGTGCCGGTCGTGTTTCGCATCAATCGCAGCGGCGCGTTCCGCTTTCATGTCATGGGTGGACCAGCCTACGCGGTCTACGACATCAGCAATCGCTCGAATACGACGTCGACGCTGCGCCCGTTCACCGGCAGTCGGGCGCGATGGGGCGCCGCATTGGGCGGCGGCGTCGGTTGGTGGCTGAGCAACCGATTTGCGATCGAAGGACAGCTCACCGACATCTCCACGACTTCTCCATTCCGGCGCAACGAGTTCGCCTCCGGCCTCGGCCGCATCCAGATACCGCGACCGCACAACGTGCACACGACGGTCGGCATCCGCTATCGGTTTTGAGCGATCTGCGCGAGCAGAATCTTCGCGCGCCGGCAGCGGGGATCTTCGGCGATCTTGCGCTGGAGTTGCGCGATGGCGCGCGCACGATCGACCGCTCCGCTTTGCACGAGCTGCCGCTGATAACCTCTCCCCTCGGGATAGACCGCGTCGTACTCGCTGGCCGTTGCATTCGAGCCGCCGCGTCTCACGAACACCATCCCGTCATCGTCCCAATCGAGGAGCGCCCATCGGCTGCGCGGAAAACGCGTGACCGTCATGGGCGCGAAAGAGATCGTCGCTCTGCCGGCAGTGTCGATCGTGGTAACGCGATCGAGATCGTCGACATACTCGAGCAGCGCGTAGTCGATGTTGTAATCGCGCAGCAGAGCAATCCAGGCGCGGCTGTCGGCGCGAGCCGATTTCAGTCTTTGCAGCAGCGGGAGATAGACCTCGTTGCGGCCGTCGATGAAGACACGCCGCTCCGGATAGAGCGTCCAGATCAGGTATCCGCCGAACCCGTAGCTGTTCAGCATGTGACCGCGCAGATCGCGCAGTTTCGTGAATCGCGCGATTCCATCGGGGAAGTAAGAGGCCTCGCCGAAGCCGCGCTGAAAAGGGAAGTAGACGGTGAGAACGATCGTCAGTGATACGACACCGACTGCAGCGAGGACATTACGCCACATTCTCGAAAGGACCGCCGCTTCATCCGCGACGAGCAGCGGAACGAAGATGCTGAACATTCCGACGCTGCGGATGTACTTGAGCGAGACGTAAGCGAGAAAGATCGCCACTCCGATGTGTGCCAGTCTTCTACTTCGGACGAGCAGCACCGCCGTAATCGCGAGTGCCAGAAAGTAGAACGGCGCTTTGGCGAGCGTCGGATGGCGCCATTCCTCGTTGTCCAATACTCCCGAATCGATGATGCGCGTGAGCTCGAACGGCACAGTAAAGACGCGGTAGCCGAACGGATTGAGGCAGCTCGCGGCGATCGATGCGAGGAAGGCGAAGACTTGCGGCAGCGATCTCATGAAAAACAACTGGATCACCAGTCCCACGATCACGGCGGCATGCAGGTTCGACCACAACGCGCAGATGAAAGGGAGCGGCAGGAGCCATCGCCAATCGCGTGAGCGGGTGTACGAGTCGGAGCCGATGAAGGTCAGCACGGCAAAGAGCGTGCTGAAAAGCTCCGGGCGTTCGATGAAACGCGTGATGCCGCCCGCGATCGAGAGAAAGGCCAGACCGCATGCGAGCAGCGGATCGACACCACGCTGGACCGCGTACAGCGCGACGATGATCAGCGTCGCCGCGACGAGCAGACACTTCAGCAGCGCGATGCCGGCAGGCCCGAACGCCGCGTACGTCCCGTATTCGATGACCTGGAACAGCCATTCGTGATCGACGTACTCGCGGCCGAATGCGGTATAGCTGTAGACGTCGGTTCGCGGAACAGCATGATTCGAGACGATTAACTCGCCGGTCTTCAGGTGCCACCAGAAGTCGAGATCGGCGATTTTCGTGACGCCTGCGGCCAGCACCGCCGCCGAGATGACGAGAGCCAGCGCCAGCCGCTGCACACTCGATTATAAAATCGAGGTCATGAATGTCCGACTCCTATACTTCGCGGTGCTGCGGGACATCACCGGCCAGAGCGAATCGACGGTCTCCCTTCGCGAAGGGGCACGGGCCGGCGATGTATGGCACTCGCTGCGCGAGCAGTACGCGCAACTCGCCGATTACCGGCAGCCGCCGATGATCGCCGTCAACGAGACCTACGCCGCGCCCGACACCGTGCTCCGCGACGGCGACGAGCTGGCCTTCATCCCTCCGGTGGCCGGCGGATGAGCTATCTCACGGACGAGCCGATCGACATCGCGGGTCTCGTCCGCCGCACGACGCGAACCGCCGACGGCGCCTGCGTCGTGTTCGAAGGCGTCGTGCGTGATCACCACGACGGAAAAACGGTCGAATCGATCTTCTACGATGCCTATCGCCCGATGGCTGAAAAAGAGATCGCGAGAATCGTCAGCGATATTCATAGGCAATATTCAGACGTACAAATCACCGTCATTCATCGCCTCGGCCACCTCCGCGTCGGCGATGTCTCCATCGCCATCATCTGCGCCTCGCCGCATCGCGCCGAGTCGTACGAGGCGTCGCGTCTCCTGATCGATCAGATCAAGCAGACCGTCCCGATCTGGAAGAAGGAACGCGGTCCTGAAGGCGAAGAGTGGGTCGGATGGCAGGGACGATGATGATCGTCGAGCCGCTGCCGGCCGCGAGCGCCATCCTTCTGCGCGACCGCCCGCTCGAAGTGCTCATGATTCTGAGAAACGAGAAGAGCTCATTCGTTCCGAGCGCGTGGGTTTTCCCAGGAGGCGCGGTCGATCCCGCCGATGGCGATCCGGGAACGCTCGACGCGGCTCGAGTTGCCGCGATCCGCGAAGTGTTCGAGGAGACGGCCATCCGGATCGAGAGGGAGCTCGTACCCACGTCACGCTGGATCACCCCGGCGGGACTACCGAAGCGTTTCGATACCTGGTTCTTTCTCGCGGCGGTGCGGCGCGATGTCGCAGTCATTCTTCAGGAAGCGGAGGCCGTCGATTACCGATGGATCGCGCCGAAAGACGCCCTCGCGCTCAGCGGCGCCGGCGAATTTCCGATGGTCTTTCCCACGATCAAGAACCTCGAGGCGATCGCGAGCGCGACTTCGGTCGAAGAGCTGCTCGCTTCGCGCCGCGGCGCCGAGATCCCCACGATGCAACCGGTGCTCGTCAACAACAGACCGGTTCTGCCGTGAACATCCACAGCATCACCGCACCGAATCCCGGTCCGTTCACTCTCGACGGCACGCGTACCTATCTCCTCGGCGAAACGATCGTGATCGATCCCGGGCCGGCGATCGACACTCACGTGGAAGCGATCGCGCATGCAATGCCGAGGCTCGAGTTGATTCTCATCACGCATCGTCACGGCGACCACGCTCCCGCCGCTGTTCCTCTGAAGCGAGCGACCGGTGCGAAGATCTTCGCGCCCGACGGCGTGTTGCAGCACGTCGATCATCGATTAAGGAATGGCGAGATGATCGGAGACATCGAGGTCATCGCCACGCCCGGCCACACCGCCGAACACGTCTGCTACCTGACGACAGACGGCGATCTCTTCACCGGCGACACGATTCTCGGCACCGGAACGACCGCGATTTTCCCGCCCGATGGAAACATGCGCGACTACATCGATTCGCTGCGCCTGCTCCGCTCGCGCAAACCGCGGCGCATCTGGCCCGGGCACGGCCCGACGCGCGACGACGCCGTCGCGCTGATCGACGAATACATCGCTCATCGCCTCGAGCGCGAGCAGCAGGTGCTCGATGCTCTTGCCGCCGGAGCCAGGACCGCCGCGGAAATCCGGCAACGCGTCTATCCCGATCTCGACGAAAGGTTGCATCGAGCGGCGGAAATTCAGGTCGAAGCGCACCTGATAAAGTTGCGACAAGAGGGACGCCTGGAGTGAGGCACAAAGACTTCATCGAGATCCACGACTACACCGCAGGCGAAGTCATGGAGATCTTCCAGCTCGCCCGCGACATCAAGTCGAAGCCGAAGAAGTTCCGCGATGCCCTCGAAGGTCAGACGCTGGCGATGATCTTCGAGAAATCATCGACGCGCACCCGTGTGTCGTTCGAGGCGGGCATGTTCCAGCTCGGCGGTCACGCCTTGTTCCTCTCATCGCGCGACATTCAGATCGGCCGCGGGGAGCCGATCTCCGACACGGCGAAAGTTCTCTCGCGCTATGTCGACGGCATCATGGCCCGCACGTTTGCCCACAAAACGGTCACGGACCTCGCCGAATTTGCGAGCGTTCCGGTGATCAACGGCCTCACGGATTTGTCTCACCCCTGTCAGGCCATGACCGATTACTGCACGGCGTGGGAAAAGTTCGGCGGCGAGCTCAAAGACCGCAAGATCGCCTGGGTCGGCGACGGCAACAACATGGCGCATTCGCTGATGTTCGGTGCGCCGAAAGTCGGGATGCACATCGCCGTCGCGACGCCGGCCGGCTACGCACCCGATCCGGCGATCGTCGCCGCAGCGAGCGCCGACGCACGAGCGGCGGGCACGAAGATGCTCATCACGACGTCGATCGAGGAAGCCGTGCGCGGCGCCGATGTCGTCGAGACCGACGTCTGGGCTTCGATGGGTCAGGAAGCCGAAGCGGCGAAGCGCCAGAAGGACTTCGCCGGCTGGATGGTCGACGAGCGCGTGATGTCGATGGCCAATCGCGAGGCGATCTTCATGCATTGCCTGCCGGCGCACCGCGGCGAGGAAGTATCGGCCGGTGTCATCGACTCGCCGCGCTCGGTCATCTACGACGAAGCCGAGAATCGACTCCACGTGCAGAAGGCGATCATGGTCACGCTGATGAAGGACCGGCAGCGTTGACCGACTTCCAGACGCGACACACGCGCGGTCTCCTCATCGTCATTCTCCTCGGCATCATTTTCTTCGCGCTGCTGGCGCTGATCATTCTCAGGACCGGAGGACGCATGGTCACAACCGGTCCGCGATCGGAAACCGTGACGGTTCTGCCTCTGCGCATTCGCATACGGACCGAAGCGAATGCGAGGGCGCCGGTGGTGGCGACGGCGACGAGCGGCGAGCAGTTGCAGATGCTCGAAGAGCAAGGCGCGTGGGTGCATGTGCAGACGGGCGACGGACTGAGCGGATGGGCGGAGCGCGTGAATCTCGAGCGTACCGCCGAGCGCGAGCGTCGCCTCGCACGCTATCAGGCAATTCGCAAGCTGCCGATGCTTGCCGGTGTCACGACCGATCGTTCGCCGCTCTACGCGGGGCCGGGGATCTTCTATCCGCTCGTCGGCGAGATGCCCGCCGGGACGAGCGTTCGCGTCTTCACACGCGATCACGATTTCTATGCGATCGATTACAACGATCAGATCGCGTATGCCGATATCGATAAGGTCGACGTCACCGCGTCAGGCACGCCGCAGCTCAACGTCGCCACGACGAGCACGACACCGACTGAAACCGCTGCTCCCCCGACCACCACCACCGAACCCCCGCCC